>JAXHSV010000001.1:0-56191 GCA_034190305.1 Planctomycetota bacterium
GGGGCTGCCGCTCCGGGGTCAGCGGACCCTCGTTGAATGAATCTCTTCGAGGGGCTCGAGCGGTGGGGGCCACATATGTGCAAGTGCAGGTAGAACCATTAGGCGAGGTGCCCAATAGCGGACTGCTGCTGCCGGTCGTCTCGCCCGATGGGCAATGGATCGCGTATCTTCAGTTTCGCGGCGAACAGTCGGTTGAACTGGATAGCCTGTTCACCGGCAAAGGGTTGGAGGCAGTC
Organism: Planctomycetota bacterium; assembly: GCA_034190305.1. Lineage (GTDB taxonomy): Bacteria > Planctomycetota > Phycisphaerae > SM23-33 > SM23-33 > JAUWNJ01. The sequence continues at coordinate 237 of JAXHSV010000001.1, forward strand.
TCGCTGCATGTGCAGGAGGTGCGGACGAACGCCCAAGTCCGATTGCTTTGTGCGGTAGGTGCTGCCTGGCCGGCCTGGTCGACCGACAGCAAGCAGTTAACATTCGTTGCCTATAATGAGGCCGGCCGATGTGACCTGATAGTTTACGACATCACTACCGGAAATACCCGCCGCGTAAGCACAGGGCTGAAGCGGATGATGATGCCGGCGATATCGCCGACTGGCAAGGAAGTAGCCATCGTCGTTCCCTCTGTCGATCCGAAACCTTCACTACTGTACGTTGTGAGCCTGGATACCGGTAAGATGAAGCCTTGCCCGGATGATGACCCCAGCGTCCGCCAGCTCTGGCCACACTGGACGGCAGATGGGCGGATCGTGTACGTTCTCGGCCAGGGCGTACGAACGTGGCTGGCACAATGGAGCCCGGGGAAATTCCCACCGGAGAAATTGTGCGAAATCAATGTGCCGTCTTCACGTATCGGGATGTACCAGACTTTAGCCGGCATGGGCCGGCCGATCAGCCCTGATGATCGTCGCTTTGCATACTACGACACCGCCCGCGACCGCATCGTTCTGGTGAACCTGCTGGATGGGCAGCGGACGGAATTGAAGGCGGAAACCCGTTCCGGCTGCTGGCTTGATTCGCGACGGTTTGTCGCGGCTACCGATGAGGAATTGCTTCTTTTCGCAGGTGCAGCCGAACCGTCCCGCCTCATGCGCGGCCCCTGGCTGCCGCGCCAAAGCGCCGACAAGACCGACCAACTCATTGCCTTGACACGCGGTCAGCATCGGCGGGTGTTCAACATGGTGCGAATGAAAGTGATTTCAGCAAGGTAGTTCTGCCCACGGCAACCTTTTAGGTTGATATCTTCTGTGCCGGCAACAGTGCATTAGCAGCCTGTGGCGATGAAAAACACAGGGAAATGACGAGGATATCCATCATCCGAAGATTCCCGGAATACCTTTCCAGGCGGCGCTTTCTGCGCCACCGCACCGGCGACAGTTAAACAGACTACCGATTACTGTGCAAAGCGGACGCCCACCGGTATATGTCCGATGTCCAGCATCTTCTTGCGGTCCACGCGGACGATTGTGGCGTCCACCGGTTGTTCGCTCAAACCGGCGAACTCAGGCCTGTTGTGGCTGCCGAGGGTTACGTATATGGGCTGGCCCGGCGATACCGGCGTTCCGACGGGAACATACATCAACATTCCACCGGCTGAAACGTCAACACTCCGCGCGGGGTATTCACGCTGGGACGGTCCATGATAGAATTGCACAGTTATCGAGAGGGGATGCCGGCTGTGCTTTCGACGTTCTGTCGGCACCTTCTGAACCATAGGTCATATCCTAAACGCTAACGAGTAACCCCGACAGGCGGATTCTACACAATGCTCCTTTCCTTGGCCAGTATTGTAAAGAGAATATTTTAGTTGAGTGATTCTTCTGGCGTGTGATGAATGGTAGCCTACAATCGAAATTCGTAAGTTACGTCGTTTTCCCGCCGGCAAACGTCATGGTGGAGGCAGGAGTCGGCGGCGATTGGCGATTACGGAGAAAGCAATGGCAAAGAGCAAAGTAAGTCGCATAGGCGTGTTGACCGGCGGCGGGGACTGCCCGGGCCTGAATGCCGTTATCCGGGCCGTCGCAAAGACCGGGATTTTCAAGTTCGGCATGGAAATTTTCGGTATCGAGGACGGGTTTCTGGGCTTGATCGAGGGCCGCATCCGCCCGTTGGACGTTTCGGACGTTTCGGGAATTCTGACGGTCGGCGGGACGATACTGGGCGCGTCGAACAAGGCCAATCCCTCCCGGTTCAAGGTATTGGAGAACGGAAAGTGGGTCGAGAAGGACGTAACCGACCGGGTGCTTGAGAACTTCCGGAAGCACAAACTCGACGCCCTGGTCGTAGTCGGTGGCGACGGGACAATGGCCGGCGCCGCCAAACTTGTCGATCGCGGCATAAGGATTGTCGGCGTGCCGAAGACGATCGACAACGACCTTCCCGGTACGGAGATAACCTTCGGGCACGACACAGCGGTTGCGACCGGTACGGATGCACTGGATAAGGTTCACTCCACAGCCTCCAGTCACCACCGCGTGATGGTGGTTGAACTGATGGGGCGATACGCCGGATGGCTTGCGCTGCGGAGCGGGCTTGCCAGCGGCGCCGACGTAATCCTCATTCCCGAGATACCTTTCAGTCTGGACGTAGTGGCCGAAGCCTGCCGGCGTCGCAGCATGCACGGTAAGCGTTTTACTCTCATCGCCGCAGGCGAGGGCGCTCACGAGGCGGGAGAAGGCATGATCATCGACCACGTGGATGAGTCCAGCCCCGAGCCGATCCGCCTTGGTGGGGTGGCGAAGTACGTCGCCGACAAAATCGAAACCCTCACGGGTCTGGAAAGCCGGGCCATCGTGCTGGGGCATGTGCAGCGAGGCGGGACGCCGACCGCATTCGATCGCATCCTGGCGACCGTACTGGCCCATCACGCCACGGAACTCCTGGCGGCGGGGAGGTTCGGAGAACTTGTCGTCGTCAGGGATGGGAAGATCGATTCTGTCCCGATAGGTTCCATTGCCGGCAGGATCCGCACGGTCCGGAACGATGATCCGCTGATGCTTGCGGCCAGGGCGGTGGGAACCTGCTTCGGCGATGTTATTGAGCGTTGATAACCGTCGGTTACCATTCTTCCAGCTCGCCGACTATCTCCTCGACGAGGTCCTTGACCGTTACCAGTCCGACGTACTTGCCGGTCTGCGAGACGACCAGACCCATCACCTCTCGCCGCTGCTGCATTCGCACAAGCGCCTCGATGACTGAAAGATGTTCGCCCAGCGTCAGCGGTTCGGTGATGTGTGCCGCCGGTGATGCTTCGGGACCATTATCCAGCAGGACGTCGTAAGCGTTAAGAACGCCGACGATGTTGTCCCTGCCGCCGGAATAAACGCCGAATCGAGGATGCCCGTGCCGGCGCAGCAGTTCGCGCACTTGCTCGATCGAAGCCGATTCTTCAACGAGCACCGCCTCATCCAGCGGAACCATAACGTCCGGCATTTTGACGCGCGAGATATTGACGATGCGTTCGGCTATTGCCGATTGCGTATGCGTCAGCGCACCACCGGCCCGACCTTCGGCGAGAATGCCCGTTACATGCCGGCTGTGAAAAAACGGCATCTCCTCCTGTGAAGAGGCTCCAAATCGCGAACTTTGCGATTTGGAGTCCTCGCCCCATCGTTGTCCGGCGAGTTTCATTACCATCCACATCATTCCGTGAATCATGCCCGCAAGCCCCAGCGCCGAGAATACCCGACGGGAAAAATCCAGAAAAATTGAAAAGGCGTAGGTGAGCGTCTCGGCATGGCGATGAAAAAGGTTCTTGGGAAGCAGTTCGCAGAAGATGAAGATTACCGGCGTCAGGATCGCCACGGAATACCACTCGGCGTGTAACCATCCTCTGTGGGTCAATATCACCACCATCCCGGCGGAGGCGAGGTAATTGGCAAAGTTGTTCCCGACAAGCAGGACGACGATTGCTCTTCCGAGGTGGCGATGAATGTCTAATAACCTGCGAGCCGACCGGTTTCCGGAGGCCGAGCGAAGGTCCAGGCGAATCTTGTTGACCGCGTAGCATCCCGTCTCCATCCCGCTGTAGAGGAACGACAGGACCATTCCTGTCAGCAGCATCGCCCATCCGGCGGCTTGAACAATATATACCGAGGCAATCATTCCGGGCCCTCCAGCAATTGCACCCGCAGCAGTGCGATCCGCCTTCGCCGCATCTCCTCGACCGTAAAGGTTACGTTGCGATATTCTGCCTGTTCGCCGACGCTCGGAATGTGCCCCAGCAGAGACACTACAAATCCACCGACGGTGTTGAAGCGAGCGCCGGCCAGGTCGGTCGGAAAAGCGTCGGTCCATTCGTGAATCGGAAGGTCGGCATCGACAAGCCACTGTCCCGGCCCCACCCGCCTGACGACCGGTACAGGCCTGTGGTCCATGCCTTCGGTAATCTCGCCGACAATTTCCTCAAGGACGTCTTCGAGGGTTACAAGCCCGGCTGTTCCGCCGTATTCATCAACCACAACGGCCAGTTGGCTACCCGTCGCCCGAAAGTGCACCAGCAGGCGTTCGAGCGGGGCCGATTCAGGGACGAATCTGATCTCATCGGCGGCGGCGCGCAGGGTCAGTTCAGAATCGGCCAGAAGATGTTTGACGTGCACCACACCGACGATGTGGTCGAGATCACCTTCATATACCGGCGCGCGAGTAATGTGTTTTTCGCGGGCCAGTTCCAGCAATTCATCGACAGGCGAATTCACGTCGCAGGCAACGATGTCCACGCGAGGCGCCATGATGTCTCTTGCCTTTCGGTCCGTCAGTTCAAGGACTTCCTGGAGCAGTTCGCCCTCATCGGCATTGATCAGTCCCCGCTTCTGGGAAAGGGTCAGCAGGGCGCTCATTTCTTCGGCGACAAGATTGCTCCGACTGTCTCCCGACGGCGCCATCAGGCGGGTCAGCGGATTAATCAGCCCGGTGATGAGTATGCGCCGGATCGGTTTGATGCCTCGGTCCAGCACCGCCAGGAACGGCGCCGCCGGAGGCGCCAGACGCCAAGCCCAGATATAGGCCAGTGTTTTGGGGATAATCTCGGCTGCGATTACCATAGCGACGAACGTTACAACCGCCATCCCAATCGCCCAGAATTCGCCGCCGCGAACCTGTGTACGAACTTTTATGATCAGTAAAGTCGAGACCACGAAGTAGAGAATGTTAACGATATCGGTCCCCAGCAAGACCGTAGTAAGCACGCTTGCCGGTCTGCGCATCAGCGATGCAGCCAGTCGGGCGCTGCGACGGGAGTCTCGCTCCAACTGGTACAACTGGCTTCGGGACAGGCTGAACAGCGCAGTTTCAGCCCCGGCGAAATAGGCAGACGCCGTCAGAAGAACCAACAGCAAGCCCACCTGCCAGACCTGCTCAACAAGAAATTCCCCGATAGTCAACACTATCTATCTCATCCAATATGATGGTGAAAGCATGTAGTTATCATGTCCACAGACGATTACATCGGCGATTTCAATCAGGTCGGTCAGGCTTTCGGCGGCGGTTTCGGCGTCGGCGCAGCCGCTCCAGACACGCCCTGCCAGGACGTGATCGGAGGTGATTGCCGCATCGCCGGCCACTAGGACCGTCCGGACAGGACCGGCCAAAAGAAGACCGGCCGAACCGACAGAGGCGCCTCGCAGCGGATATAAATGAACTGCGGGGGTGAACTTCTCAGGGGAAGGCTCAAACCGCTCCACTATCTTCATGTCCGCCGACAAAGCCGATTCGACAGCACTATCCAGCCGTTCGGATGAATTGGCCATCCCCTCCAGGTGCTGCCTATATGCCGATAGTTCAGCCTCATCGCACGTCCACCGGGCGCATCCAAACGCTTCTATCCCTCGCCGGTGCGTCGGGCGCAAAGTCGTGCAGAATATGTCGGTGATGCTTTCCGCCTTTAGGCCTGTACGCTCGAACAGACGCGCCTCCAGCGCCGCTTCCGGTAAAGACGGGTCCACAAGGATTAACCGCTCGCCGTCGCGGATAAGCGTCGTTGTCGCATGAGCCGTCCTAACCCCCGGACCATCGGACCAGAACGGGTTGCTCGATAGCGTACCTATACTTACAACTGTGAACTCAACGCTCATCACTTCCTACCTTACACCCCTGACTCGAAATAATTAATCGCTTTTTCGGCAATATCTTCGGCAGTCGCATCTTCTGCCGCGTCAATCCATCGAACGTCTCTAAACCGCCGGAACCACGTCCGCTGACGCTTTGCGAATTGACGCGTGTTTATTTTTATCTGCTCAACGGCTTCATCGAGGCTTAATTTGCCTTCCAGGTGTTCTATCATCTCGGCGTATCCAAGCGCCTGAGCAGCCTGGTGAGACAATCCGGCAGGTTCGTCGAGCAGCGCCGCCACTTCGTCGCGCAGGCCTTGTTCAATCATTCGCCTGACACGGGCGTTTATTCGCCAGTTCGTATCTTCCCTGCTTCGCCGCAGGCCGATGAAGAGACAGTCGTATCGCCGCGCGGGCTTATCCCACTGCCTTTGAAGTCGGCTGATAGGTTCGCCCGTCAGCAAATAGACCTCCAGGGCGCGGACGATGCGCTTCTCGTCGTTGGGATGGATTCGACCGGCGGATTCCGGGTCAATCCGGGTCAATTCATCGTGCAGGACCGCCAGACCTTCGGCGGCGGCGCGACGCTTCAGTTCGCCGCGAATCTCCGCATCCGCGCCCGGACCTTCGAAAAGACCCTCCGAAAGCGACTTGAGGTACAAGGCTGTTCCGCCGACGGCAAGGACAACGTCTCCTGCTGTGGATATATCGTCAACGGCCCGATCGGCAAATTCAACGTAACGAGCCACGCTGAAAGATTCGCTCGGTTCGACGATGTCGATGCAGTGATGCGAAATTTCCGCCCGGTCGGCAAGACTTGGCTTGCCCGTTCCGATGTCCATCCGGCGATAGACCTTCATCGAATCGACGCTGACGATCTGTCCGCCCAACCTGCGGGCCAGAACTCGCCCGACAGCACCCTTGCCGCAGGCAGTGCAACCCAGTATGAAAAATATGCGCGCCATAAATTCCATTAATATCCGCAAACTGCATAAACAAAAAGAAATATCAAAGGAGAAAAAGTTCGCTCCGTCTTCGGACCATACCATCCTTCCTTGACAAATCATTGTTTCAGCAATACTTTCTCGCGGACATGAATACCCAAAGCGATATTTCTGTAGAGCGGGACCAAAGCGGGCGAGTTGTCCGCGTCGTCGGTCCGGGACTGGTGGACCTTCAGATTAACGGATACGCAGGGACGAGTTTCAACCATCCGCCGGAGGACATCAACGTCGAAACCCTCCGGCCTGCTTTTGAGAAGATGCGCCGCCGGGGTGTGGTTGCGATTCTGGCGACTGTTGGAACCGCCCCGATGGATGAAATGCTCGCCGGTATCCGGCGCATCACTTCCTTGCGGAAGCAGGATTCGCTGCTCGCTTCGATGATCGCCGGTTTCCACATCGAGGGACCCATGATCAGTTCCGAGGACGGCCCGCGCGGGGCTCACGAAGCAGAATACATTATTGCCCCAAACGACGCGCCGGGATTCCTTGACGACCTCCAGGACGCTTCCGGCGGAACGATTCGCATCTTTACGCTCGCACCGGAACTGCCCGGCGCGATGGAACTTATCGCCAGGGCCGACGCCGCCGGTATCGTCGTGGCGCTGGGACACCTGAACGCCGACGCCGGGTCAATCGACCGGGCGGTCCGGGCAGGCGCCAAAATGTGCACACACCTGGGCAACGGTTCGCACGCGATGCTGCCTCGCCTGGATAACTATGTTCAGTATCAACTTGCCGACGACCGTCTTGCAGCCAGTTTCATCGCCGACGGGCATCATGTACCCTTCCCGACGCTGAAAAACTTTATTCGCGCCAAGACTCCTCAGCGGAGCGTGCTGATAACCGATGCGATCATAGCGGCGGACATGCCGCCGGGATATACCTACGGCCACGGCAGGCGGGTTCGCAAGGTCGATCCGGACGGAGCAGTCCGCCTTCCGGGAACGCCCTACCTGGCCGGTTCGGCTCTGACGTTGGATATGGCCGTTGTGAACACATTCCGGAACTGCGACGTACCATTCGAGACGGCATGGGCAATGGCATCGACCCAACCGGCGGAACTGGTGGGCCTGCCCGTTCCGGAAATGGTCCAGGTGGATGTTACCGACAAGGGTTTTACCAGACATTAAACCATAGGCTGGAACGGAGCGAAGATATAAGGTGAAACTCTGCGGAGTTTATCCACCTTTGCCTCCAGACCGGCGGGTTCGCTCGTCGCCGTACCGGCAACGGCTAAACAAAAGGACAAAATTTTCGGAAATTCTGCTCAAAGATGAATACAGATAACGATATTTCGGTAATGCGGGACGAAAACGGACGAATTGTCGGCGCTTCGGGGTCCGGACTGGTGGACCTCCAGGTCAACGGATACGCCGGCGTGGATTTCAACGATTCGGATGTCGAACGCCTTACCCTTGATAAGGTCAGGGGCGCATTCGAGGCGATGCGGCGCTGCGGCGTGGTGAGCGTACTGGTGACAATCGTTACCGGCCCGATAAAGGAGATGATCGCCCGGGTCGCCCGGATGGTCGAGTTGCAAAAGCAGGATGATCTGCTGAAAACAATGATTGCAGGCTTTCACATTGAAGGTCCGCTTATCAGCGGCGAGGACGGCCCGCGTGGTGCGCATCCCGCCGAAAACGTAATGACGCCGCAGGATACTCCAAACCTGCTGGACGAACTGCAATCTGCCGCCGAAGGTGCGGTTCGCCTGCTCACCCTTGCGCCGGAACTGCCCGGCGCGATGGAACTGATCGCCAAGGCCGCTGCCGACGGTATCACCGTGGCGCTGGGCCATCATAACGCCGACGCCGAGACAATCGACCGGGCGGTCCGGGCCGGCGCTAGGATGTGCACGCATCTGGGAAACGGTTCGCACATGATGCTCCCCCGGCTGGACAATTACCTCCAGCGACAACTTGCCGACGACCGCCTGTCAGCCAGTTTCATCGCAGACGGACACCACATCCCCTTCACAACGCTGAAGAACTTCATCCGCGCCAAGACTCCTCGCCGAAGCATACTTGTAACCGATGCTATCATGGCGGCAAACATGCCGCCGGGACAGTATCAGGTCGGAGAAGTTACCTGCCGGGTCGAACCGAACGGAATGGTCTGGAAACCGGGAGAAGCATTCCTGGTCGGTTCAGCCCTGACAATGGACCGAGCCGTACTGAACGTCGCCGGGCGCTGCGACGTATCGTTCGAGACGGCGTGGGCCATGGCATCGACCCAGCCGGCTGAACTGGTGGGCATGCCGAAACCGGCGAGAATCGAAGTGGACGTCATCGACAACAACTTCGTCAGAAAATAAGGTTATTTATAAACCCGCTTTATAAGGGGCGTCCCGCCGACCGGCCGCAGCAATTCTTGAACTTACGTCCCGAACCGCACGGGCAGGGTTCGTTCCTGCCGACCCTGCCGGCGGTGGTTCGTTGTCTTCCGCCCGTCTCGGGCAGGCGACCGTCTTTGACGTACGCGGCGATGCGATTCAGTTCCGGAAGCGCAGCCTTGAAAAACATCTTGTATCCTTCGCAAAAGTGATTTACCCGCTCAGGTCCGCCGCCGATTGGAACGTGGTGCTTCGGACATCCGCCCCAACAGTATCGCAGGAATTCGCAATCTTTACACGCAGCCGGTAGTTCGGTCTTCAATTCGGCGAATTTTTCCAATTTTGTGTCGAGTAACAGTTCGGCCAGCGGGCGATCCATAATGTTTCCAATCCGCCAGTCAGCCAAGACGAAATGATCGCAAGCGTAGAGGTCGCCGTTGAATTCCAGCACGTGTGCGTTGGCGCACCGTTGCGAATTGGTGCACATCGCCGCCCGGCCGTAAATGATTGTCTGTATTACGCTGTCGATAAAGCGCTCGGAGACTTTCCCGACGTCCCTGCCGGACCACAACTCAAAGACCTCCAGATAGAACCGCCCGAACTGCTCGGCGGTGCACGAAAATTACCGCCGGTTTGCCGGTGGCGTTGCGCTCCAGAATCGGGATGAACTGAAGGTTCCGCAGGCCGCGATTGACAAAATAGCGGTAGATGTCGCCGGCGTGCGGGGCGTTGGCGCTGTTGAGCGTCGCCAGGACGTTGAATTCCACGTTGTGCTTCCGCAGCAGTTCCAGTCCGGCCCAGGCTCGATGGAAAGTCGCCTCGCCGGCGCGGTCGCGACGGTAATGGTCGTGCCACTGATGCGGGCCATCGATGCTGATTCCGATAAGGAACTTATTCTCGGCGAAGAACTCGCACCACGCCTCGTCCAGCAGCGTGCCGTTGGTCTGGAGTGCGTTTGTGACGGTCTGACCGGCGAGGCGATTCTCCGCCTGGAATGCTACCGCCCGGCGAAAGAAATCCATCCCCGCAAGCAAAGGCTCTCCTCCCTGCCAGTGAAATTCGCACCGCTCCGACATCGCATCCATGTATTGTTTCGTAAATGCGGCAAGGACATCGTCCGGCATTATGAAATTCTCAACCGGCGGGTAGAGTTCCTTCGGCTTGGCGGTGTAGTAGCAGTAACGGCAGGAGAGGTTACAGACGCCGCTGACCGGCTTGGCCATTATGTTGAACGGACGGATAAATTCACTCATGCGCCCTTGCCCGCACCTTTTCGACTTTTACGCCGGCGCGATTCGCGGCATCCTTACCGGTTCGCTCTGCAAAGTGGCCTGGAGAAACTCGTGCAGCAGTTGGGATTTCAACTCGGTGGCGGATGAGTCGTGTTTTTTCCTCATCCGGCGGCCAGGGCTCGAAATAATCGGACCAGTCGGCCAGGCCCTTCTGTTCCATCCATATCGCGTAGTGTTGTCCGACGAGGTATTCGCTGCCGTGCATCCTTGCGGTTTCCAGGTGCTCGAAGCCGTAGAAAGGCCCGTGAAAGTTCCGCCAGAAATCCAGGTCGCGGATGAGGGGAAGACATTCGATGGATTAGGCGCCCGGTTGCGACGCCAGAGGCTGGAAATGGGCTTTACCAATAAGCGCCGTGAAATATCCTGCCTGTTTTAACATGTCGGTGATTCTCGGAACATCCTCGAAAAGTTTCGTTCCGAGCGCCCAGGCGCCGTGCTGTGAGGGATACATTCCGGTGATTATGCTGGCCCGCGAAGGCGTGCAGGTCGGATTGGGGCAATAGGCGCGGTCGAACCGCACGCCTTCACTGCAAAGCCGATCCAGCGCCGGTGTCTTAATCCGATCATTTACCGACCCCAGCGTGCTGTAATGCTGCTGGTCGGAAGTAATCAGGAGTATATTGGGTCTATTCGACGGCATCTTTTTTTCACCTTTTCTCATCTCGCGGGCAAGGCGCATCTGCGGCGATTCAGGATCGCAATTCGGCGCCGAGTTGTCCGGCCAGGGCTTCGATAACCTGTCCGACCATCTCATCGACCTGATCCGACCGGAGCGTCCCGTCGTCCGAACGATAAGTCAGCGAGACCGTTACGGACTTCTTCCCGCTCTGTATCTGCCTGCCGTGATACGTTCCGACATATCGAAGCGATTCCCGCATAGGCTGGTCGGTCGAATCTATCGCGCCGGCCAATTCACGCCAGGTAACGGCTTCGTCCACCACGAGCGAAAGGTCGCGTACAACGGCGGGAAACTTCGGCAGAGGTCCGTAGGTCCGTTCGGCGCCGGCATAGTCCATCAGCATATCGAAATTAATCATCGCTGCGGCGTGGGGCTTCTCCAGGCCGAAGTAGTCCAGCGCTGCGTCGGCGACCATTCCGATTAATCCGATGCGACGCCCATCGAGATGGATTTCCGCTGCCTGTCCTTCGGAAAGACCAGCCACCGGACCGGCGAGAACCTCCAATTTCGCCGCCGGCGCAGATAGGCTTATCACCGCCTCAAGTGCGCCTCGCAGGTCCGAGATATTACGTTGTGTAACCATCCCAAGGGCGGTGTATTCCTCCGGAAGGTCGCCGGAGTCAGCCGGTCGTTCATCTCGTCTCACGGCAGGCGGGAATACCGCAGCCAATTCATACAGGTTCACATCTTCGTTTCCGACGTCCTGATTGGTCTTGCATGCCCGTAGCAACGAGCCGAGCAGCGTGGGGCGGAGCATGTTATTCGTCCGCCGGACGGCGGCATCGACGTGCAGACCCGTCTGGAAGCCGAAAAGGGCGGCGGCTTCATCGTCGGTGAAAGTGTAGGTAATAGCCTCGTCGAATCCGGCGGCGGACAGGATGTCACGGACGCCCTGCCGTAAAGATTCGGACTCACTTGCGCCCGTCACCGGATGCGTTACTTCATTGTGGACGGGTATCTTGTCGTAACCGTGCAGACGGGCAACTTCCTCTATAAGGTCGATCTCGCGCCGCAGGTCCGCCCGCCATGCGGGAATCCGGCAGACGATCCTGCCACTTTTGAGTTCGGCTGACAACCCTAGACGATTGAGAATTTCAGCCTGCGCCGCATCGTTAACCTCAACGCCCAGCAGCGACCGGCAGCGATCGGTCCGCAGAGTTACTTTCGGCGGTCTGTAAGGATCGGCCCAAACGTCGATGACGCCGCAGGCAGGTTCACCCCCGGCAGTCTGGAGTAACAACTGGCAGGCGCGTAATGATGCAGTCTCAACCGCGACAGGGTCCACACCCCGTTCGAAACGGTAGGACGATTCGCTCATCAGCGACAGGGCGCGGGCGGCTTTGCGAATGGTCAGCGGGTCGAATCGGGCGCTTTCCATGAGGATATCGGTCGTATCGTCGCCGACTTCGCTTTCAAGCCCGCCCATGATACCGGCCACTGCAACGGGCTTGTCGGCGTCGGCGATGACGAGCATTTCTTCGGTCAGCGTGCAGCGCGTCCCGTCGATACTGACGATCTGCTCGCCGGGCAGGCCCCGGCGAACGATGATTCGCCCGCCGGATAAACGATTCTGGTCGAATGCGTGCAGCGGCTGACCGAACTCCATCAGGACGTAGTTGGTAACATCGACGACGTTGTTAATCCCCCGCAGGCCGACGGCCTCGAGTCGCTCGACCATCCACGACGGCGATGGGCCGACCTTCACGCCGCGGATTATACGCGCGGTGTAGCGAGGACACATGTCAGGGGCAAGCACTTCGACGCTGGTGAGTTTCTCAACGCCCGTCGATCCGACAGACACAGCCGACAGGTCCGGAAGTTTCAATTCCAGACCCAGCGCCGCAGCCGCTTCCCGCGCCACGCCGATGTGACCCAGACAGTCCGGGCGATTGGATGTAACCTCCAGGTCAAGAACTATGTCGGTGTCGGTTTCCTCGGCGGACTCGCAGCACAAGCCGATGCGCGTAAAGACATCGGCCAGTTCGCCCGCCGGCATTGCCGATACGTCAACGTAATCCGTCAGCCAGTTCAGTGATACCTTCATAGAGAATTCTCTCGCCAAAAAGTTCTATAAAAAGGACATCGTACCGAACCTTTCGGGCGAGTCAAACCCTATGTTCGAATCGGTTACTGTCCCGCCGCCGGCTGACCGGAGGCGAGGTCAGGATACGCCTCGGCGAATTCCTTCGAGCAGAACTTATCGGCTACGAAAAAGTACTTGAACGGCTTGCCCTGCGAGGTCTGAACGGTGGCGACAATCCCATACACAACATGGGCTAACCAAATCAGCGAAAGAAAACAAGGGAACGTGAACGCCAGTACTCCAACCGTAATAACTGTCAGCAACAACGACAAGATTATGGCGACAATGAGCACAACCGTCGCGAAGATCCCCTGGACCATCGCTTGTTTGCCGTGGAAGGCGGCGAATTTGTCCTCATCTTTCTTCACGAGCCAAATAATCAGTGGCCCAAGCCACCACGTCAGGACCATCAGGAGGTGTGGCAGCCAGGCCATGGTCAAGTCCGGTTTGACGGGCTGTTGGACGGGTGACTGAGGCGGAGGCTGCTGGGAAGGTGGGACTTCCGGCGGTGGAGATGTGTCTGTCATGGCTCAATCCTTTCATGTTATAACGACACCAATCCCGAACTGAACTTGCACTGAAACTATACCGACATGCCGTATATAAGTATCGGCTTGCCCGCCGATATATGTCAAATGCTAAATGCCAAACCGGTAATACAGGTTTGAAACATGTGTTACCGGCAAATTGACAAAAACTGTTTTTGCGGGTCTATTATTGCGACGAGAAAGGAGTTTCACCATCAATCAAACAGCACCGATAGACGCTGAAAAACCGTGTCCACGATGCAAGATGTCCAACGCTCCGGACACCGAGTTCTGCGCCCACTGCGGCCTGCGGATGGGCCGGCACAAACCGGTGGCATGGTGGCATATCCACAGGAGACTCTATGACTGGACGGTGGGTTGGACGTATCGCCCGTCGTCGTCGGTTGCGCTGTTTGCGTTGAGTTTTTCCGAGAGCATAATTTTCCCCGTCCCCCCGGACGTTCTGCTGATACCGTTAGTATTGGGCAACCGCCGCAAGTGGCTGAAATACGCCGCTCTGTGCAGCATCGCCAGCGTAGCCGGCGCAGTGGCTGCCTTTCTTATAGGCTGGCTGGCGTGGTGGGCCGTCAAGGATTTCGCCTTCGAGTATCTGGGATGGACCGGATTGGCAGAGGACAACTTCGACACCATCTCGCTGTGGTTCGAACGGTGGAATTTCTGGATTATTTTTGCAGCCGGTTTTACACCCCTTCCCTTCAAGGTGTTCAACATCTTCGCCGGCGTATTCGGCACCGGGCCTGAGGTGTCCAGCCCGGTAATTTTCTTCGTCCTTTTCCTTACAGCCGCCACCGTCAGCCGGACCGCAAGGTTCTTTCTGGTCGCAGGCCTGATGCGGGCCTTCGGTGCGAAGATGACGCCGTTCATCGAGAAATATTTCAACTGGCTGTCGATAGCCTTTGCAGCCCTGCTTATCGGCGGGTTTGTAGTGGCGAAATACGCCTTTTGAGTAAAATGCGGATTAGACATCGATGGCGGAGGGATTTGTTACGAAATGCCTTATGGAAAAATCTCACGGTTTGAGAGAATATTATCTTGCGTTGACGAAAAAAAGATGTACACTAAAGATGTCCAACTTAGCGGAGGCCGGTAATGAAGGCTCTTAGTGTAAAAGAAATACGAACGCGCCTGAGCAAGGTAATTCACGAGGCCGAATGCGGCGAATCGACCACAATCACCCGCTATGGGAAACCGGTGGCTCGAATTGTCCCGGCCGATACTCATCGCCCCGCTTTTCCGGACCTGTCGGAATTCCGCGCTTCGATCAAACCTCGCGGCAAGACCCTGACCGACACGCTCCGTGAAATGCGCGAGGAGGAACGGCTTTGAGGGCGTATGTCGACACCAGTATATTAACCGGAGCGTACTGCGCCGAGCCGGGCAGCGCACGCTCGCAGAAAGTGTTGCAGCGTTACATGCCTGTAATCTCCCGCCTGACGTGCCTGGAGTTCAGTTCCTCGGTGGCTAGGAAACTTCGCATGAAAACCTTCTCAAAAACCGAGGCGCTCAGGGTGATTCACCAGTTTCATTCTCACCTCCAACAGGACATCTTCGAACTCAAGCCGGTTCAGGACATGCACCTGGTATTGGCCGGCGAATGGATCGACTTGTTTGCGACCGGACTGCGCCCGTTGGATGCAATGCACCTCGCGATTGCCCATTCCAATAAACTGCTACTGGTTACAGCCGACGTATCGCTTGCCAAGTCGGCCCGGCAACTCGGCGCAGCAGTGGAACGAATCTGATCCGTCGTAGTAAAAAAATTGAGGTCTTTCCGGTCGGTGGGTTCGTAATAGTCTGTCAATCTTAAATCTGTGAACAAAATCTTCAGACGTCGGTTTTTCGACACAGAGACACAGAGGAACAGAGACATAAAAACAGATTTGTCTTTTTTCTATTCTCTGAATCTCTGCGTCTCTGTGTCGCATAATCCTGCTGACAAATTTGAAGTTAACGGAGTAATAGTAGCCAAATATGCCTTTTGAGTAAAGTGCAGGTCGAACGGCAAGCCGCTCGGTTCCGCTCACGACAGGCCGTTCGGCGATTTTTCTTCCTCGCCTTCGCTTTTCGGTTTTTCCTGCATGGGGTACTTCAGACGGACGTGGTACATTCCACAGAGGCTTTTGACCAGCGACGTTTCGATGGCGTGGACCTCCCGCAGCGTCAATTCGCAGTCGTCCAGTTGCCCGTCCATAAGGCGCTTGGAAATCACGAAGTGGACCTGCGTTTCGATTCGCCCGGCGGTTGGTTCCGGTGTGGCGCGGATGGATGATTCAGCCGCGTCGGCGAGCATGAGAATGGCTGCCTCTTTCATTCGCGGCTTGGGACCCGGATAGCGGAACTCGACTTCATCGGGCGCACTTTCGCCGTTATCGGCTCGCTGCTCGGCTGCGGCGTGGTAGAAATACTCCACCAGCGTCGTACCGTGGTGCGTGGCGATGAATTCCCGAAGTACCCTTGGCAGACCATACTGCCTGGCCATTTCAACGCCGTCCTTGACGTGTCCCTTGATTACCAGCAGGCTCATTGCCGGCGAAAGTTTCTCGTGGCGCGAGGCGGAACCGGCCTGGTTCTCCACGAAATAATCGGGCTTGTTGATTTTTCCGACATCGTGGTAGTAGGCGCCGACCCTCGCCAGCAGACCCCGAGCGCCAATGGCCTCGGCGGCGGATTCGCACATCGCCCCCAGCACGAGCGAGTGATTATACGTCCCCGGCGCTTCCAGCGCCAGGCGCTTCAGCAGCGGTTTGTTGGCGTCGCACCATTCCAGCAGCGTCAGCGATGTGGCGACGGAGAATACCCGTTCAATCAGAGGCAGAATGCCCTGTGTGAGGAACCCGCCGGCGATAGCTGCCCCTGCGGCATAACAGCCGTCCACGAGAACAAATCGCCCCGGCATGCCGGCGGCGGATTCAACCAGCCAGACGGTAATGAACACCACCACCGCAACCACGCCGCCGGTCTCGATGAGTTTGCTTCGAGTCCGAACCTCGTGCAACTGGAAAACGATCGTCGCCGCGGCCGACCAGAGCACCAACAGTCCCCCCACTCCCAGACGAACCTGCAAGGCCGTCAGGATCACCAGCGCACCGGTAACCGCGAAGGCGAAACGCTGGTCGTAGGCGATGGCGAGCATGGTGGCGGCTACGAATATCCCGAAAACCGACAGGTACGGATTCATGCTTCCTGCGCCGACGACCACCCGACTCAACAACAGCACCAGAAAGATCAGCATCACAATGGCCAGGCCCCGCCAGTGGTTCTTCACGATCCGCGGGCTGTACTTGGCGACATATAACCCCAGCATGGCAACGACGCCGGCGATAATTCCCGCCCTGCCAAGGAATATCCAGAACCGCCTTAGGGGCGAATCGGCGTTTCGCTGTTGCAGGAATGCCACGTGTTCAGCAGACAGGATTGCCACCTGTGCCTCTTTCAGTCCACCGTCGGCGGTCCCGGTTACAAGGAGTCTTCCTTTAGGGATGCTCTGTCCGACCGGCTGGGTCGCAGGAATTGTGGTCGGTCTTTCAGCATCGGCAAAGTGGAATTCAACACGGGCGTATGCGTCACGGGGAAGGTATCCGCCGAGGCGGTAGGGCGCAGGCTCCAGCGGGCAGGCGTCCATTATCAGCGCCGCGACAAACAGACCCGTCGCCAATAAGACCGACCCGACACCGCCGGCGTCGCGGAACCGCTGCCATCGGCCGGGTCCGGCCGGGGCGATCTTGCGAATCTCCCGCCGCTGACGATTTTTCTTCTTAAAAGGCCACATACCAAATCAATAGTCAGTAATCGGTGGTTAGTAGTCAGATAAAAGATATTTTCTTCACCGGCTACCGGCTACCATCTACCGATTACTATTTTCTCCATATGCATCAACGATATTCTGCACCAGGCGGTGGCGAACAATGTCATGCCTGTCCAGGCGAATGAAAATTAATCCTTTGATGCCTTTTAGTCGGCGTGCCGAGTCGATCAATCCGCTGGTGGTATTTTCGGGCAAGTCGATCTGCGAATCGTCGCCTGTAATAATCATTTTCGACCCGTGTCCCATACGGGTCAAGAACATCAACATCTGCGCCGGTGTGGTGTTCTGGGCTTCATCGAGGATGATTACCGAATCATTGAGCGTTCTGCCCCGCATAAACGCCAGCGGAATGACCTCGATAATGTCGTTTGCCATGAATCTGCGGGACTGCTCGAAGTCCATCATGTCGTGCAGGGCGTCGAAGAGCGGACGGAGATAAGGGTTGACCTTTGCCTGCATATCACCCGGAAGGAAGCCGAGTTTTTCGCCGGCTTCAACCGCCGGACGGGCCAGCACCATGCGTTTGGCGCGTTCCGCCTTGAGCATGTGAACCGCCATTGCCACGGCGAGGTATGTCTTTCCGGTCCCCGCCGGTCCGGTGCAGAATACCATATCATGCTTTCTTATCGCCTCGACGTACCGCCTCTGCCCCGGCGAGCGCGGGTGAACGGCCTGGCCGTTATATACAGTGATGCTCTCGGACGTATCGGAAGAATCTACTCCCGCAGACACCTCGGCCAGAGCGTCGGCCACTTCCCTGGCGCCTATGGGCTTATTGTGTCTCATCCGCCGCTGAAGAGCCGCCAGAACCGCCGCAGCGCCGGAGACACCCCTGGCCGCTCCGGTTATCCGAACAACCCCGCCGCGGGCGAACATCTGAACGCCCATCACATGGCGTATCGTCTTGAGATGTTCATCAGCCGGTCCGAACAGAACCGAAGACCGCTCCGGCTGCTCCAGTGTAACAGTTAGTTCCAATTTGAAACTCCATCTTTGCTGAGATTCAAAATCCGAAATACGAAGCACGAAGGCCGAAACAATATCGAATGACCAAAATCCGAATGTTCAAAACCCTTTCTCGGCAGGTCTTGATGAAACTTTTTTGAACATTTGAATTTCGTATTTCGAATTTGTTTCGAGTTTCGGATTTCGATATTCGGATTTCCGCTTCATACCTACAGAAGCATCGCCAGGACGACATACGCAACCGGCGCCGCCAGCAGCGGTGAATCGATCATGTCCAGGACCCCGCCGAAGGGTCCCGCCGACGTTCCGGCATCCTTGATACCCGCATCGCGTTTCATCGTCGATTCGCACATGTCGGCAATCTGACCGAACAGACCGACCATCGCCGCAAAGCAGGCCGCTCCGAGAAATCCGACGCGCCCGGCGAGATCATCCCCGCCCGGCAGATGGTCCGCCGCCGCGACAAAGCCCACAGCCACAGCCGCCGAAAAAACAAGTCCGCCGACCAGGCCTTCCCAGGTCTTTCCGGGACTGACACTGGGCGCAATCTTATGCCGCCCGAAGGCCGAACCCGTAAAGTAAGCGCCTATGTCGGTGGCCTTGACCGCCAGAAGGAACAGCACGAACGCCTTTACGCCGAACTGCATCCTTATGTCCAGCACCACCGCCCCGCAAACGCCAAGATAACACACCGCTAAAAGCGATACGCCGACGCGCTTTATAGCGCCGGCAGTTCGATAACGGACAATCTGATCGGCGAACAGAGCCAATACCACCGCCGCCATAATCACATGAGCAAACCGGGCCCAATGCCCGCTTACCAGCGCCCGCCCCCAAAACGGCAGCGTTGCAACCATGATCGTGCAGGCCATTCCCATGAAGCGGGATATGGACACATCCGATCCTGCCGCCAGACGGGACAACTCCAGATACCCCTGTGAAACCAGCACTAGAATGACTATCGCCAACGGCAGCCCGCCAAGCCCCGCCGACTCGACACGCCAGTCAAACCAGAGCAGCACGCCCATCAGGACAATCAGAACAGCACCGACTATTGTTCGTTTGAACATCAAGCGTATATTACAGACTCTTATCGATCAAATTGGAAGCGCAAGTCAAAAAGGAACAAACAAAATGATAAATGCCAAATGACAAATGTCTTGCGAGGCTGTTTTCGCCCGTTTGGCGTTTGGCATTTAACGTTTTTCATTTATCATTGTTTTCAAGCCCGCCGAAGCGACGATGGCGATCGGCGAATGCTCGAATTGCCTCGCCGAAGTCCTTTTCGTCGAAGTCCGGCCAGAGTGTATCGGTTACGTAAAACTCGGCGTAAGAGACCTGCCAGAGAAGGAAGTTACTTACCCTCATCTCCCCGGCCGTTCGAATCAGCAGGTCCGGGTCGGGCAGCCCGGCTGTATCCAGCGCATCGGAGATGACCCGCTCATCGACCTGTTCTGGTGTGATTTTTCCCTCGGCTGCGCGTTCGGAAATAGCGCGAACGGCGGCGGTCAGTTCCGCACGCCCGCCGTAATTCAATGCGAGGTTCAGCCACATTCCCGTATTGTCGCGCGAGACGTCCACCGAGTGGTCCAGTTCGGTCAAGACGCTTACGGGCAATCCTTCGCGCCGACCCAGGTGGCGGAGGCGAATATTGTGCTCCATTACCGTTACTCGCTCGCGGATGAGGTATTCGGCGTAGAGCCCCATCAGGGCGTTGACCTCGTCGCGCGGGCGCCGCCAGTTCTCTATGGAAAATGAATAGAGCGTCAGCGCTTCGAGCCCAAGACGGGCCGCTTCGGTTACGATTTTGCGAACGACCTTTGCCCCCTCGGCGTGACCGGCAGGCCTAGGCAGGCCTCGATGGGACGCCCAACGACCGTTACCGTCCATTATAATCGCCACGTGTCGTGGAAATCGCTCCCCCGGTATGCCAATCCCGGCCCGGGCGGCAGCAACAGATTGCGGAGAAATATCGACCATAGAGAATGCTAAACGCTAAATACTCAGTCCCTTTAATTGTGTGTTATGCGCGATAGTCTGATCCCGACCGAGTCCGACGCTTATCAGTCCCACAGGCCTGCCTGTGAGAGATTCGACCCGCTCAACGTACGCACGCGCTTCGGCTGGAAGGTCGGAATAATTCTTCACCTGGCAGATCGGCTCTCTCCAGGCCGGCAGGTCTTCATACACGCATTCGACCCGATCCAGCGGTAGGGCCGGGTCAAATTCTTCAATCACCTTACCATTGAGCCTGTAGGCGGTACAGATGCGGAAGGTATCCAGTCGGTCTTCACCGTCCAGCAGCAGCATAAGCGCCAGTTCATCGACACCGGACAGTTCGGCAGCGTACCTGACAGCCACTGCGTCGAACCACCCGCAGCGCCTGGGCCGACCTGTAGTTGTGCCGTATTCCTTGCCTCGCTTGCGGATAAGGTCGCCGATTTCGTTGTCCTGTTCGGTCGGGAAAGGTCCGGCTCCGACGCGCGAAGTGTAGCATTTGATTACACCCACAACGTGCCCGACGGTCATTGGAGGCACGCCCGCACCGTTCGGCACGCCGCAGGCGGTTACAGGTGAACTCGTAACGAACGGAAACGTTCCGTGGTCGATGTCCAGCATACTTCCCTGACCGCCCTCGAAGCAGATTCGGCTGCCTTCCGCTATCGCCTTGCGGAGAACGGTCCCGGTATCGGTTATCATCCCGGCCAATCGCCGCCCGTAATCCAGATACTCCTGGCCAACGGCCTCGGCGTCAATCGGCTCATTGTGCCCGTATAAGGCGGAAAAAATGGTGTTTTTGACCTCCGCAATCCGGGCGATTTTTTCCGTCAGCACCTCGGCGTCCAGCAGGTCAACGACGCGGACTGCCAGCGTGCGAGCAGCCTTGTCGGAGTACAACGGACCGATGCCGCGGGCAGTCGTGCCGATTTTGCCGGCCCCGAGCCTGATCTCGTTCAGCCGGTCGGCGAGTTTGTGCCATGGCATGACCACATTGGCAACCGACGATATTAACAGGTTGTCCGGGCCGACTTCCACACCCCGGCTGCGGAGTCCTTCAATCTCCTCCAAGGCCACTGCCGGGTCGAAGGCTACGCCGTTGCCTATGACGTTGCGAACGCCGGCGTTCAGTATCCCCGAAGGGATAAGGTGCAGGGCGTACTTTTCGGCGCCTACCGTAACGGTGTGCCCGGCATTTGCCCCGCCGCAATAGCGGACAACGTACCGGCATGAGCCGGAGACGGCATCGACTACCTTGCCCTTGCCCTCATCGCCCCACTGCAACCCGATAATAGTAACGTTTTGACCGTTCATAACCTGTCTCAACCCACCCTTTCCTCTTATTGGCGCAACCGAAACAGCATAGAGATTCGTCCCCGCCTGTCAAGAAATGTCTTATCCGAACGACAACGCAACCGCCTTTCTTAAATCAGTCGAGGACTTCTCGCAGGCTGATGCCCGAAGCCCAGCCATTGAAATGGCTGGGCCTGGAGCAAATAAACTTTTGGGGAATTCCCACTGACTCACACAATGTTTGACACCATAACCCTAACGGCGACGATACTATTAGTCGATTATGAGTATTATTGTGGTACGATAGAGAGGGTTGGCGCCTGTCGTCGTACGATGACAGGTTGACGGGATGAAAGTTACTTTATCTGACTTGAAGGAGATAATTGTGTTCGAGGTAATCAACAAGGCGTTTCTGGTCGGTGTTGGTCTGGCGGCGATGGCGGGTGAAAAGGTTGAGGAGTTCGCCAAGGAACTGGCAGAGAAGGGAAAACTCTCCGAAGCCGATGCCCGCAAACTGGCTGAAAACATGCTGAAGAAATCCGCCAAGGCCAGGCGCGACCTCCAGGCTCAGGTTGAGAAGTGGCTGGAGCAGTCGATTCACAAGATGCACCTTCCGACAAAAGGCGATCTGGACAGTCTCAAGTCCCGCGTCGCCAAATTGGAAAAGGCCTGCAAGAAAAAGAAATAGCGGAGAGTTCAGATGCCCATTCGCGGACTAGGCTTCCTGAGCCGGCAATATCGCCACATCAACCGATACCGTCAGATCGTATCTGTCCTGCTGAAGCACGGATTCGGGGACCTGATGGGGACTCTGGGTCTGCATCGGCGCCTCGGCATGGACAAGCGCCGCGCAGACCGGCCCGAAGCGATTGTCACACAGACACTGACGCGGTGGCAGCGCGTGCGAATGGCAATGGAGGAACTCGGCCCGTCCTTCGTCAAGTTGGGGCAGATCGCTGCAACCCGTCCTGACATGATCCCGCAGGAACTGTGCAGCGAACTGGAAAAACTTCAGGATACGGTTCCACCCTTCGGCTTCAGCCAGGTCGGACAAACAGTAAAGGCCGAACTCGGCGATTCGCTCGAAGCGCTGTTCGAGCGGTTCGATCAAAAGCCCGTAGCGTCCGCATCCATCGCCCAGGTTCACCGCGCTGTCCTTCCCGGCGGCGAAGTGGTGGCTGTTAAAGTCCAGCGTCCCGAAATAGACCGGACAATTGCGGTTGACCTGGAGATTATGCTCGATCTGGCCGCTCTTATGGAAAAGCACATTCACGGACTCGATGCGGTAAATCCGGTCGGGATAGTTCAGGAATTCGCTCGCACGATTCGCAAGGAACTGGACTTTACAATCGAGGCCGATCATATCGAGCGTTTCGCCCGGAATTTTAAATCGAACGATAACGTGCACGTCCCGCGGGTCTTCCGTCGTTACTCGACCAGAAAAGTCCTGACGATGGAGTTTGTCGAGGGGGTTAAGGTTTCGGACCTTCCGGCTTTGCGCGAGGGCGGTTTTGACCTGGAGTTAATCGCCGGCAGAGGCGCCGATCTCGTCCTCGAACAGATATTCGTGCACGGGTTCTTTCACGCTGATCCGCATCCGGGCAACATCCTCATCCTGCCCGACAACGTTATCTGCTTCCTCGATTACGGCATGATGGGGACCGTGAAGCCTCGCTACCGCCAAAGCCTCGCCGATCTGGTTGTAGGAATCGTCCGCCGCGACGAGAGCCAAATAACAAAGGCGGTTCTGAGTCTTTCGGAGAACGACAATCCCGAGACATACGAGAGGCTCGAAGCGGACGTGGACGATTTCATCGAGCAGCACTTTTATCGTCCGCTAAAGGACATCCACATGGGAAGCCTCATATCGCAGCTGGTTCAAATTCTGGTGCGCCACCGGTTAAGGATTATCCCGGATTTCTACCTTCTCACCAAGGCGTTGGCTATCGCCGAGGGAAACGGGCGCAAACTCTGGCCTGATTTCGATATGATCAAAAATACCGAGCCGTTCGCCAGGAAAATCATGACTGAACGCCTCAGCCCCCGAACACTTGCGAAAGACCTTTATCGCTCCGGTATCGATATGGGAAACCTTATGCGGGACCTGCCCGGCGACGTGAAGGAAATACTCGCCCAGATAAAGCGGGGGCGAATTCACGTCGAGTTCGAACACAGGGGTTTGGAACCGATGCTCAAGACGCACGACCAGATAAGCAACCGCATAGTATTCGCCATCGTCCTGGCGGCCATTGTTATCGCCTCGTCGGTTATTGTTCTTTCGGGTATTCCGCCGAAATGGTACGGCATTCCGGTCCTTGGAATTGTCGGATACCTCGCTGCCGGTGCGATGGGCTTCTGGCTGCTGATTTCAATCATCAGGCACGGGAAGATGTGAGCGGGCCGACACCGGGCGCACTAGCCCTGCACAGGTCTTGTTTTACCCAATCGGTCGGTTTATCATAATAAAGAACAGTCGGTTAGCAGGGAAGCAACAGTGGCTGTGGGGCAAGGAGTTTGGTGATGGGATATCATATACCTGTATTGATTGAGCAGGATGAAGACGACGTTTTTATCGTTTCGGCGCCGACGCTTCGCGGCTGCCACAGTTACGGAGATACACTTGAAGAGGCCATGAAAAACATCGCTGAAGCGGTGATGCTTTGCCTGCAGGATGAAGTCCCTGATCAAAACCGGCGGTTTGTCGGCGTGCGCGACCTGGAGGTAACGGTGTGACGACCGTGCCGGTCATCCCAGCACGCAGGCTTATCCGGGTCTTGGCCAAGTTGGGCTTCGAGGAAATTCGCTGTCGCGGCTCTCATCATCGGTTTGCTCATCCGGATGGTCGAAAAACTACTGTGCCGGTTCATCAGGGGCGGGAAATTCCCCGCGGGCTGCTGCGAAAAATTGTTACTGTCGATCTGGGCATGGATATGAAAGAATTTGTTTCGATGCTGTAGGTGTTTCTTCTGATTTCAATTATCAGGCACGGGAAGATGTGAGCGAACCGGCTGCCGAGGCGATTACATCATCGCTACGACGACATTGTAGCAGGCATGAGCGCCGACGGCGACACCGAAGCCGCGACCGATATAGACTATCGCCAGGTAGGCCCCGGCAATTCCGCGAAACACAAACAGGCGCCAGTCGAAATCGGCTGGGCCTATGAAATGATATAAACTGAACAGCACCGAAGCGGAAACGACGGCCACCACTGCGGTGGGCTTCCTGGCTGCCTTCAGCAGGTCCACAAAAAGCAGCATAATCAGGCCGATAGCCGCCAGGCGGAAGATGAACTCCTCGTATATTCCCGCCCCTATTCCCGTGAGTATTTCAGCGGCCAGTGCCTGGTCCCCCGCCCCGGCTGCCAGAGCCTCAGGAGCAATCAGCCTGTCGGTCAGAAACGCCAGGGCGACCAGCGGCGCCATCCCGACGACGCTTTCGGCAAACATTCCCGCTACGGCGTCGGCATCGACGTGCCGCTTTTCCCGGCTGGCGATGTGCCATGCCAGAAGGACGACGACAATCAACGCCGCCGGAAGAAACCTCGCCGCGGCCCCGAGACTATTGAGCACAACAGCAAGATGCCGAGGAGCCAGCAGGCAATCGCTGTAAAAAATGGACCCGACCTCATAGGCCACAAGGAGAGGAAGAATGAACATCAGGCAGTTGAGCGGGCGATGGGTCCGCCTCAGGTATTCCGACGCGGCTTTACTGAATCGGCTTTTTTTCTTCGAAGCCATACCGGCAAACTGACATACAAGAGGCCACAGAGACGCAGAGAGCGCAGAGATTAACAAGACAAAAGAAACAAAATAACGCAGGGATTTTTGATTCTATCTAACTTATTTGTTCTCTGCGCTCTCTGTGCCTCTGCGGCCTATTTTCCCAAACTGATCCCAGCGGGATTTGAACCCGCGTTGCCGGGATGAAAACCCGGTGTCCTGGACCTGGCTAGACGATGGGATCGTGTACTAGCATTCAGCAATCAGCGGTCAGCAATCAAACTGCAAAATCCGAAATCCGAATTTCGAAATCCGAAACAATATCGAAACTCAAATGACTAAAAAATCCAAAACATAAACAAGCATAAATACTTGCGATGTTCGATGTTTGGAACATTAGAAAATTCGAACTTCGAATTTGTTTCGTATTTCGTATTTCGATATTCGGATTTTTCCTGCTACAAACTACCGGCTGCCGGCTACCAATTCAATGAGGGAGCTGGGACTCGAACCCAGAACCTACGCCTTAAAAGGGCGTTGCTCTGCCAGTTGAGCTACTCCCCCAAGCCACAGACAGTAATCAGTAGCCGGTGGTCAGTAGTCGGTAAAAAAAGGAAGTAATCAGCAATCCGGTTTTTTGTCCGGTCCTTAGTTCCTGACTACGATTCCATTACCTCATGGTTTTTTTCATCGAGGATTTTGTCGATTTCTTTTACGTACTGGTCGGTCAGTCTTTGAACCTCCTCTTTACATTGTATCACGTCGTCTTCGGTAAGCAGATTTTCGTTTTCTTCCTTGTCGGCGGTTTTATTTGCTTCTCTTCTAACGTTGCGGACGGTTACGCGCGCCTGCTCGGCCATTTTCTTCAGCTGCGCCACCATGTGTTGTCGGCGTTCGCCGGACAGCGCGGGTATCGGCAAGCGGATGACCTTACCCGCCGTCGCAGGCGTGATACCCAGTTCGGAGGACTGAATGGCCTTTTCGATCTCCTTTTTACTGGCGGGGTCGAACGGCTTGATGACGATCATATCCGGTTCGGGCACCGAAATAGACGCCAACTGCCGAAGGTCCGTCGGCGAACCGTAGTAATCGACTTTTATATGCTCGACCAGTCCCGCCGAGGCTCTGCCTGTGCGAATTACACGCAACTCGTCGCCGAAAAACTCGACGGCCTTCTCCATCTTCTCTTCACATTCCAGCAAAATATCGTCTATCGGCATGGCTATATCCCAGAAACAGATTTAACCACAAAGGACACAAAGAACACAAAGAAAAGAAAGACTATTTTTGTTTTTTTACTCTTTGTGCCCTTTGTGTTCTTTGTGGTTAATTTTTTCAGTTATCCGATACGATAGTTCCTGCGTTTTCACCGGCGACGGCTGCGGCTAGGTTGCCCGGCTTGTCCATACGAAAAACGATAATCGGTATTGCCGCCTCCATGCACATCGAGACGGCAGACAGGTCCATCACGCCCAACCGTCGGGCCAACACCTCGTCATAGGTTATGCGGTCGAACTTTTTTGCTTCCGGGTTGTCGGCTGGGTCGGAATCGAACACGCCATCGACCTTTGTAGCCTTCATCAGGACTTCAGCGCCGATTTCGCCCGCCCGCAATGCCGCACATGTATCGGTCGTGAAGAACGGGTTTCCCGTCCCGCCGGCGAGGATGACGATCCGCCCGGCTTCCAGGTGCTCTATTGCCCGGCTGCGGGTGAACGGCTCACAGACATCGGCGGTAGGCCTGGCAGACATGACGCTCACTTTCACTCCGCGCCCGGACGGGTGGCCGTATTGCCGACCGGCCAGGGCGTCACCCAGAGCAAGGGCGTTCATTACCGTCGCCAGCATTCCCATCGCGTCGGCGGTCGGGCGGGCGATCAGGCCTGCTTCGGCGAGACTCCTGCCGCGAAAAATATTCCCGCCTCCGACGACAAGCCCAATCTGCACACCCATCTGACGGACCGGCAGCAACTCGGTAATGAAGGCCTCCAGCGCCGAAGGATCGATACCGAATCCGCCGGAGCCGCAAAACGCCTCCCCGGAAACCTTTATCAACACGCGATGATATGCCGCCTTGGGAATCATTGTTTTTCTAACAAAATAATTTTCGCCGCAGAGGCACAGAGAGCGCAGAGATGTAAAAAATTAGAGAAAAAATAAGAAACGAAAGTCTTTTTTTGATTCTATTTATTCTCTGCGTCCTCTGCGTCTCTGCGGCCAATTTTCTTTACTGCCCGACCTGGAACCTGGCGAAGGTCGTTATCTTCGCAGCCCCCAGGATGTCCTTTACCTTTTTCTTCTCATCTCGGACGAAGGGCTGTTCCAACAGCGAGTTTGCAGCGAGGAACTTGTTTATTTTTCCGCCGACCATTTTCTCGGCGATCTCTTTCGGTTTACCGGACTCGATTGCCTGCTCGGTTGCGATTCTCTTTTCTTTTTCGACAAGATCTGCCGGGACGTCGTCTTTGGTAAGCCCCATCGGATTGGCGAATGCGATGTGCATACACAGGTCGCTGAGGGTCTGGCTGTCGATTTCGCCGTCGATCCCCACCAATACACCGACTTTTCCGTTGTGGTGGGTGTATGAGCCGACCTTCGGCGCAGAGACCTTTACGCCTCGGACATATCGCATGTTCTCGCCGATCTTGTTGAAGCAGTCCTGGACGGCGGCGGTTATTTCATCTGTGGCCTGTATCTCGCCGTCGCCTTCTGCGCCGACGGCAAGGGCGGCGACATTTCCGACCATCGCCCTGAATTCGTCGTTGCGGGCGCAGAAATCCGTCTCGCAGACAACTTCGACCATGGCGGCCGAGCCGTTGGCTTGCCGGATGGCTACGAGTCCTTCTGCCGCTGTGCGGGCCGCCTTTGTTTCGGCGGCAGCCATTCCTTTCTTACGCAGCAGTTCAACGGCGGCTTCGACGTCTCCGCCGGTTTCCGCCAGCGCCTTTTTGCAGTCCATCATGCCCTGCCCGGTTTCGTCCCGCAGAGCCTTTACCATCTTCGCAGTAATTTCAGCCATGATTGTTCTCGTCGTTGTACATGGTCCATCCGAAGGGGCGGACCGTTGGTTAGAGAAACGATTAATCGCCTGTCAGGCGGATGCACTTTCGTTATCTTCAGTAGCCTGGGTTTCCGGAACCTTTGGTTCGACGGTTTCGGCAGGCGCGGGGGGTTCCGAAGCGGCAGGTTCTGAAACGGCAGGCTCCGAAGCGGCGGGTTGAACTTCGGTCTTGTCTGTCCGCCCGGCTTTGCCTAGCTCGATTGCGTCGCAGATTTCCTTTGTTACCAGCGTAATCGCCCGCATTGCATCGTCGTTTCCGGGGATGGGAATATCAACCATATCCGGATCGCTGTCGGTGTCTATCAGAGCCACTGTCGGGATTCCCAGTTTCCGCGCCTCCCGAAGCGCAATGGCCTCCCGACTGGCATCGATGACAAATACCGCCCCAGGGAGACGATTCATGTTCCGGACGCCTTCGAGGTTCCGTTTTATCTTGCGCATTTCCCGCCGAAGGCGAGCATCTTCCTTTTTACTGCGCTGCGCCATCAGGCCTTCGGCGTCAAGTTGTTCGAGTTTCTCCAGCCTCGTAAGGCGCGAACGGATAGTCTGTAAATTCGTCAGCGTTCCGCCCAGCCACCGTTCGTTCACATAGTGCATGCCAATCCGCAGCGCGCCGGATTCGACGCTTTTTCGCGCCTGACGCTTTGTGCCGACCAGCAGCACTTCCTTTCCTTCGCCGGCAAGACGGGTTAAAAACTTCTTCGCCGCAAGCAGGCCCTTTAGCGTCTCCTTCGGGTCGATGATGTGGATGGAATTACGCTTTGTCAGGATGTAAGGCTTCATCTTCGGGTTCCATCGGCTGACACGATGCCCGAAGTGAATTCCGGCGTCAATCAGATTACGAATTATATTTTCCGTCAATATACACCTCCCCTGCGCTCCGTTATTAATTCATATCGGAAGCGGGTAGATTTTCAGGCCCCTGGCCTGTTACAAGTTAGTACGGTGCGCCACATAGACTGCACCGACATGTCTTCAAAGACAGGTAACATAGGTTTATACTTGCCCGACGTCAAGAGTTTTTATTCTTATTGAAGGTTGCCTTGTGAGATCTAAGCGGTCTCATGTAAGTCTTTTGGGGTGGAACAGCCTTTCCAGGCTGTATCGTCGTGAAGAACAGGCAAGAATGCCTGTTCCACCATGCAGAACTTATGTAAGACCGCTTAGAGGAGCGGATGCGTTGCACCCAATCGCAAAGAAATGCTTTCCACTGTTCGCGACCCTAAGAAAAGTTGATTATGATATTTTCTCAGTCAAGACACAAAACTACGCACCTGCCACTTAAGCAGATTCCGGCAGGCCCAGCCAGCCGGTTACGACAGTTTTGACAGGCTCGCTCACCCGCGACTAGTAGCTAACATGCTGCCAGTAAAGACGTTAGCAATAGCGGCATCAGAGTTGCTAAAGTTTGAGTAGTCGGAGTGTATATCCACTGCGATTAGGCGAGCAGAATAATGGTTGCTCACGCATTACATAATAATCGTAATAATCGTTCAGGCCCGTTCGGCCTGGTGGTCAGCGGCGAGGCCGGTGAGTTTGCCGACGCCTTGTCCCTGATCGTAGGTCCGCGCTGGCTGGAAACCTACAAGGTCGATTCCGACGGCGAGGTAATACACCTTGTTCAGGCGGGCCTGATCGATGCGGTCGTGCTGGATGAAGCCGTCGCGGAAATCGACGTCCTTGCGCTGTTGCGTATGATACGCTTTTTGAACGAGTCCTTACTGGTGGTGCTTCTGGCGACGCGAGTCGATCGGCGGCGCCTCGCTGAAGCGCTGAGACTGGCTGCTTTCAGCGTCATCACGAAGCCGCTTGGGCTGGAAGAATTACTGGCGCAGATTCACCGGATGATGGTTCGCTTAGAGACCACCATCCGAACAGACAGATTGTAAATAGGTAGCCGGTAGTCAGTAGTCGGTAAAGGCGGGGTGTTCTTCCCGATTACTGACTAGCGACTACTAACTACCAACCAAAGAAAGGAGCAAACAATGGCCAAGGCCAAGAGCAGCAGGAAAAAAGCAGCAAAGACAAAGATTCGCCCGCTGGGCGAGAAGGTTCTCATCAAGCGTCTGGAAGCGGAAACCAAGACCAGCGGAGGCATCGTACTTCCTGACACAGCCAAGGAAAAACCCCAGAAGGGCAAGGTTCTCGCACTGGGAGACGGTAAACTGCTCGACGACGGCAGCCGGGCGGATTTCCAGGTAAAGGTCGGACAGACCGTACTGTTCACTTCCTACGCCGGGACCGAAATAAAGGTCGATGGCGAAGAGGTGATGCTTATGGACGAAAGCGACATACTCGCAATTTTGGATTAATATTTTGTCAACATTGAATTCGTGAGTAAAGGATTGCGACACAGAAACGCAGAGGGACAAAGATAAAAAGAAATAAATCTTTTCTTTTCTCTGCGTCTCTGTGTCGAAAAAAAATGTCCGAAATCACTATATCGATTCTGAAGATTAGACAGGAGCAGTAAAAATGGCGAAGAAAAAAATCACGTTTGACATTGAGGCCCGCGAGGCCATCCGTCAGGGCGTAAGAAAACTCGCCCAGGCGGTTAAAGTTACACTCGGACCGACGGGGCGCGTCGTGGTGCTGGAAAAATCCTTCGGCAGCCCGACCGTTACAAAGGATGGAGTTACGGTAGCCAAGGAAATCGAACTGGAAAACCCGGAAGAGAACATGGGCGCGCAAATGGTGCGCGAGGTCGCCTCCAAGACATCCAACGTCGCCGGCGACGGTACGACGACTGCGACAATCTACGCCGAAGCAATCTTCGAGGAAGGGCTCAAAAACGTAACAGCCGGCGCAAAAGCGATGCAGTTGAAACGAGGCATCGAAAAGGCGACAGACGCAATCGTGGCTGAACTTCAGCGGATGAGCAAACCGGTGAAGCGGTCCGAGGAGATTGCGCAAGTCGGAACCTGCGCAGCCAACCAGGACGCGGAAATCGGCAGGATGATAGCCGAGGCGATGGATAAGGTCGGCAAAGACGGCGTTATAACAGTCGAAGAAGGCAAAGGCCTGGAGACCAGCGTCGAACTGGTCGAGGGTATGCAGTTCGACAAGGGCTACATCTCACCGCACTTCGTTAACAAAATGGAGACGATGGAATGCGACCTGGAGAACCCGTTCATCCTGATTAACGAGAAGAAGATTTCAAACATTAAGGACCTGGTTCCGCTTCTGGAGAAGATTGCCCAGGCCGGCAGACCGCTTCTGATAGTGGCTGAAGACGTCGAGGGCGAGGCCCTGGCGACTCTGGTGGTCAACAAACTCCGAGGCACGCTCCAGTGCTGCACGGTCAAGGCCCCCGGATTCGGCGACCGCCGAAAGGAAATGCTCCGCGACATTGCCATTTTGACCGGCGGAAACGCCGTCATGGAAGACATGGGCGTGTCGCTGGAAAGCATCCAGATGACCGATCTCGGCTCGGCCAAGCGGGTTCGAATCGACAAGGACAACACCACAATTATCGAAGGCGGCGGAAAGACCGCCGACATAAAGGGTCGAATCGAGCAGATTAGAAACGAAATCGAAGCCACAACCTCCGACTACGACCGTGAGAAACTCGAAGAGCGCCTGGCCAAACTGGCCGGCGGGGTCGCGCAGATTAACGTCGGAGCCGCCACCGAAGTGGAGATGAAAGAGAAGAAGGCCCGCGTCGAGGACGCCCTTCACGCCTGCCGAGCGGCTGTCGAAGAAGGTATCCTGCCCGGCGGCGGCGTAGCAGTGCTGCGGGCGAGAAAGACCCTTGATAAAGTCAAATGCAGCAGCGACGACGAAGCCACCGGCGTCGATATCGTCCGCCGGTCGCTGGTGATGCCGATTAAGCAGATCGCTATCAACTCAGGGCTCGATGGTTCCATCGTTGCAGCCAAGGTCGATGAATCCGACAAGGAAAACTTCGGATACGACGCACTGGTCGGTAAATACTGTGACCTGGTCAAGGCCGGAGTCATCGTCCCGACCAAGGTCGAGCGAACCGCGCTTCAGAACGCAGCCTCGGTTGCCGGTCTGCTTCTGACGACCGACGCGATGGTCAGTGAAATCCCGGAAAAGAAGCCGCCTATGCCCCCGGGCGGCGGCGGAATGGAAGGGATGTATTAACGTAGCACGGGCGTCTCGCCCGTGAATCTGCAGGGTTTAGGTAACAGGGAGTAGGGTTTAGGAAGCCCAGCCATTCGAATGGCTGGGCTTTTTTTTACATTGCACACGAGATGCTCTATACTGCGCCGATTGTTTTCCATACCTTTAAATGGTTTTAATGGTATTTTTGATTTATGCTGCCGATTGTTGTTCCAGACAATTTCAGAATAATCGCTCACAGGGGCGCCTCAGCCTACGCACCCGAAAATACGTTCGCCGCCTTCGAGTTAGCCGTCAAAATGGGGGTGCACGAGGTTGAACTCGATACACAACTGTCCACCGATGGGGAAGTCGTTCTTTGCCATGACCTGACACTGGAAAGGTACGGCCACGGGCGGCGGACTGTCGAAGAGATGGCCTGCGATGATTTGCTTTCGCTCGACATGGGATCGTGGTTCTCGCCGTTTCTCTTCGCGGGCGAGAAGATGATTACGCTTGATGCACTGTTTAACCAATATAGCGATACGCTGACATATCATGTGGAGATAAAGGGCAAAAATCCTGCTTTGCCAGAAGCGGTTACTCGGCTTATCGGCAAGCATGGTCTGGCGAAGTCCTGTATCATCACGTCATTTTCCTACGATGCCCTGACCAGGATAAAGCGGGCCAATCCCAGGCTTCGGCTAAGCTGGCTTGTAGATGAGATTGCTGATGACGTGCTGGTTGTTGCCAATGAGTTTGGCCTGTTTCAGATATGCCCACGTGCCGGTGTCATCGTTAACGATGCGACAAGTAAGGCGCACCGGGCTGTCCCCGAAGTACGAGCATGGGGGCTTGGCAACAGTCCCGCCGATGCCCTCGAATTAATCCCCCGCGTCCTTGAGGCGGGATGCGATGGAATGACTATCAACTGGCCGGATTGGGTAGTACACGAATCACATCTGTAGTGCTTACGCTGCCGCGAAGAGCGAGGGGATTGCTTCGGCGAGTCCGTCGAGCATGAACTGTACCGCCAGGGCCGCCAGGATCAGGCCCATCACGCAGGAGAACGTTACCATGGCGGTTCGCCCAAAAAGGTTCATCAACGGGATTGCCGCACGGTAGAAGATGTAAGAAATCACACAGACCAGCAGGACAGACAGCAGAACTGCTCCCAGGTCCGCCGGCCCGGAAGCCTGGGCCGATAGGGCTAAAACACTGGACATCGCTCCCGGACCGGCCATCATGGGAATCGCCATCGGAACGATTCCGGCGCTTCGGTCGGACTGATCAGGCGAAACACGCTCGCGCCGCCAGTGGAACTGGCGTCCCGAAAGCATCTGAAGCGCGATGACCAGCAGTATGATCCCGCCGGCGATTCGAATTGCCGGCATTGACAGGTGGAACGCCCACAGCACGGCGGTTCCGCCGACGGCAAAGACAGACAGTACGCCGGTCGCTATCAGACAAACCCTCCCCGCCAGGCGGCGGCGATGCGCCGCATCCAGCGAATGCGTAACCATAACGAAGACCGGAACGTTACCCACCGGGTCAACGATCGCAAAAAGCATCACGAATGCACGCAGTGCGAAATTCAGTAATTCATTATCCACGGGATTCCCATAAGCCTTTGGCCCGAACATTCCGGGCCGGTGACGATTCTATGCTTTCACCCCGCCCGCTGACAAGGTCAAAAAATGCCTATAAATCGCGTTTTTTCGACTTGACGCACACTCACCTGGCGTGCATTATACCGGCACGTTAGTATTGGAAACCTCTTTTTGAAGGAGCGATGCACATGGCAAAAGCAATGACAAAGTCGCAGATTCTCAAGACGCTCGCGGAAGCGACAGACCTGCCGAAGAAAAAAATGGCCGAAGTCCTCGAGGCGCTGACGGACCTGGCCTATAAGGAAGCCGTGAACGGCTTTACCATTCCCGGCCTGGGCAAACTCGTGTTGCGCGACCGTAAGGCCAGGATCGGGCGTAACCCCCAGACGGGCGAGGCGATCAACATACCGGCCAAGAAGGTTTTGAAATTCCGCATAGCCAAGGCTGCCAAGGACGCCGTCCTCTAAGCAACAGAGTGCCTCTCCCTGAATAATTACTACGGGTCCCGAAGCCCAGCCATTCGAACCGATCCCGTTGGGATGGTTGGGCTTCAAACCGTTTTTTGTGCGCCGATTCTTCCTTCCGCACATACGCCGGAGGTTTCATTTCGTAACGGGCTTTTTCTCTGCGGCGGGTTTGCTTTCGGGCGCCCGTTTTGTCGTGGGGATGGGTTTCCGAAACGGCAGCGCCAGTTTTTCCCGGGCGACGATTTTGCCGTCAATGCTGCGGACTACAAGATCATACGTCAATCCGCCGGCAACCGACAGTTGCCATCGCCCGGCGAACAAACATTGTTTTCTCCACAAAAAAACAGGCGGCTGTATTCGGTTGACCGCCTTGAGTTTAACCGTCACAAAAATTATTTGGGATGATGGATCTAGTATATTATTTCCCGAATGTCATCGCTGCGGAAGATAACGGTCTGGCTGTCGATTCGCTCTGCCCCGGGTGTTGCAGCGGCTCTGTCGGCGTCATCGTTGTGAAAGAATCGTTTTTCCAGAAAATACGGACTTTCCCACTTCAAAGGAGGCACGGGGGTTTCCTTATGTTTTTTAATGGCATTGCGCACTCCTTTGCGGATTCGTCTGTGCGATTCTTCAGCCGACAGTGAAACAGCGCAATTTCGACTTAGTCCCTGCTTGACGGCGACGGTGGTGATTTCGGGGATGAGTTCCTCTGCCTCGCGGCATGCGGCTTCGTCGCCGCTGAGGAAAATCAAAGGCATGCCCGTCGCGCCCTGATACAGGGCAAACTGGGCGATTTCTCCGATCATCCTGCCATTAAGTTTGTAGTAATCGACGGTTTTGCTGTTCTGCGTATGATTCAAATTACCGTCGGCGGTCCCAGCCATGGCGTGCTGGCCTATCATCATGCACACGTCGAAGGTATCCACAACTTTGTCACGAATTTCTCTCGGGGCAAGCGGACGACCGTGCAAAAGTCTGGCAGGCGGGTGCAGGTCCTCAAATACGACTGCTCCGGGTCCATGTCCGTCGAGGATCAAAACGTCCTCGACTTCCATCTCAACCATGCCCGCAACGGCGGCGTTTATCTCGGCCGTCAGAAGTTTTCGCGCATCTTCGAAGTATTTCCCCTCAGGTGAGGTCTGGACGTAAAAAGTGCAGACTCCGGAAACGCCTTCA
The DNA here is from genome assembly GCA_034190305.1 of Planctomycetota bacterium. Taxonomy (GTDB): domain Bacteria; phylum Planctomycetota; class Phycisphaerae; order SM23-33; family SM23-33; genus JAUWNJ01. Next base: position 36,011 of record JAXHSV010000001.1, read on the forward strand.
ATATCCGTACACACATAAACTTTCATAGTCCGCCCTTCCTTTGTTGAGACTCATTATCCCGTCGTATTTACCGCCAGGAAACTCAAAACTCGACAACAACTTCATAAAAATTGAATTCGTGGAAACTTCATTTTCAACGAAGAACCGTCCTGCGAAAGTTCCAGTCGTCGGGCGGGCCGGACCGACCCGCGATTCGTATGTCCTTGCATACAGTGAGCATTTTGCGGGCTGATTGGTCCGGATTACGACTACTGGTTACCAAGTTCGTCGATCATTTGCAGGACTTCCCCCGCCTGGCTTTGGGGGTCAAGTTCAAGGGCTTTTTGAGCGGCTGTGCGTGCTTCGGAAAGTTCTTCGGAATTTTTCGATGCTCGTGCGGCGCGATAGTACACCATGGCCAGTTGAGTCCATAAATCTGCGTTTTTCGGTTCGATCAGACACGCGTTTCGCATCGACCGGACAGCCAGGTCGTAGTTGTCCCCTGCGACGTACAGGCCTGTCATCGCCTTATGGACGCCGGCGTCGTAGGGATTGATGTTGAGGACCTGTTTGTAATAGTGCAGCGCCTGGTCGGCCTTTCCGGTGGTGCGATAGATGTCGGCAATCTGTCGTGCGTATTTGGGGTCCGTCATTGTCCGCCGGTGCAGTTCGATTAGGTTCGGCAGGGCCTTATCAGCCCGCCCCATCTGCATGTAGAGTTTGGCGAGTTTCTCATAGCCGTAGGGGTCGAACCGAAGACGCAATTTGTACGCCTCCAGGGCGGCGATGGCTTCGGGCCAGCGATGCTTGCACAGGTAGCAGTCAGCCAATATCCTGGCGGAGGTGGCAGAGCGGGGCTTGACCTTCTGAAGCCTTTGGGCGATTGCGATTGCTTCGTCATAGTTCTTCCGCCCGACCAGCACGCTTCCCAGAACCGCCAGCGCCCTTGGATGATCGGGGTCGATTTTCAGCGCCCTTCGTGCGGGCGCTTCAGCCTGACCGGCCCGGCGCGCCATCAGCATCGCATAAGCGAGGTCCGCCTGAGCGTCGGCGGATTCTGGTTTTTCCTTAGCCGCTTTTTCCGCCTGGGCAATGCCGGGAATTGGTTCCGGGTCGAAACCCCACGATGTAACCTGTTTAATCGCCCAGGTGCGGAAATCCTTGTCGAATTGCTCCTCGGTAACGCCGAGTATTTCCCTGAAAACCTTCGTCTGGGTCCACCCGTTGCCGAAGCCATTAAGCATTTTGATAATGGCGTCGTATCCTTTTTTCTCGACGACATATTCGAATATCCATTCGGACTGTGCATAGGCGAGGGTGCGGGCGCCGCGCCCGCGACGCCTGGGATCCGGGCGGATGAAGCCCCAGATGAGCGATTTTATCGGATACAATCCATTGTTTCTTACGGCATTGACCAGGAGCCCGACTGCCTGGAAGTTTCGACGGTCAGGCTGCTCCCAGACTGCGCATGACTCGGTGAACCAATGCGGGATGCGGTTATTCGTTGCAGAGAGCGTTACGGCGTGAGTGAATTCATGCCTCAGCACCACCGCCCAGTTGAACATACCCAGCCCGCTGCGCAGCGGGTCCGGAGCCGGCATGCCGATTACCCGCCCGGTGCAGGCCCCGACGGTTCCGACCCATCCTCTGCCGCTGATACGCACGGAAAAATCGCCGTGCTGGGAGAACATCTCCACGATGGTTCTTTCTTCCGGTTCGTGGTCGAAATCCCGACATATTTCCGGATAGATTCTCTCCGCCTCTTCGACCAGCATCTCCAGCAGCACCGCGTCGTGCTCACCGTCAACCTTAATGATGAAGTGTTCGGTTTCCTTGACCTGGTATTTTTTCAGTCTCCGCAGCAGGTTGACGTAGTTGATAACGTCCTGGCGGTAATCATCCAGACCGGCGGCTTTGTTGAGCGTTTCTTCGGCGAGTTTTTCCCGACCGGTCTGCATGTAGAGCAGCCCCAGACCGGTTACGGGACCGGCCGATTCGGGCGCCATTTTCATTGCCTTCTTAAAGTATGTCTCCGCCTCATCGAACTGTCGGGCGGCGGAAAGCCACTGGGCAATGGTGTTGTACAGTTCACTACAGTTCGGATTGACCTTCTTGACGCGATCTATAAAAGGCCTGGCCTGGTCCGGATTAAATGACCGGATGTGAAGCGCCGCCATCAGCGACAGAGCCTCGATGTGGCGGGGGTTGACCTTTAAAATCTTCTCAATAACCGGCGTTGCCTGTTCAAACTTGCGCCAACGCATAAGCGTAGCAGCCTTGAGCAAATGCGCATCGGCGCAGTTGGGATTAATCTGGAGGGCTTTTTCAGCCTCGGAAATGGCCTGCTCGAAACGCCACGTTTGCAGCAATACTATCCCTCGCCCGACAAATACGGCGGGGATGCGCTTATTAATTTTATGAGCGAGTTTGAACTCCTCATTTGCCTCATTAGGCTTGTGCTTGCTGAGCAGGAACATCCCAGCCGCTACGTTGGCGGGCCAGTATTTCTTGTCAACATCCAGATAGGCCTTCTGGAGGTAGTTGTGCAGTATGTTCCGCGCCTGTTCGGACGCTTTCTGCCCGGTAAGTACACCGTATCGGTCAATGATTTTACCGGCAGCGACCAGGCTTCTCGCATCGGTGATGAAATCGTCTTTGATTAAGGCCTTCTCCAAAGACCTATACACTGTTATCGCCTCAGCCTTCCTGCCGAGGATTTCGAGAACTTCTCCAAGCCGCAAAATGATCGGTGTCCAGTCGTCGCGGAGTTCGAATCCTTTTCGGGCGACCGACAGCGCCTCATCGTATTTACCCGTCTCGATCAGCAGGTCCGACATCTGCACGAACCAATCGGCGTTGTTGGCCGCACGGGCGCCGACGGCATTGAGTGCTGCCGACGCCTCATCGTATTTGCCGACAGCAGCATATGCCTCCGCCAGACCCAAACCTGAGGATACCGCTTCGGCGGGGTTGGTCTGCAACTTTTTGTACATCTCGGCGGCCTGGGCGTACCGGCCCGTCCAGTATAATTTTTTCGCCTCCTCGAGAGTCGGTTTGACATCGGTCGGACGTGTCGCGGCGGTTTTTGTAGTCGGCTTCGACGCCGCCTGCTCGCCGGTCAAGTTGACGTATCTCGGTACGCCGGCGTTCAGGCCGGAATATAAGGCTGCAATCAGAACGATTGTTATTGCGGATTTACGCATGAATGTTGCTCTCATAAAGGATGTCAATTTTGCGAGCGAACTGACTACCACTTCGCCATTAGCGCACGAATCACGCTTCCTTTCATAGTATTCGACGATATTTGGTCGTAAAAAGTTCCCAAATTCGAAAAATTTATCGGACTTGCGCGTAATTACTACAGCCTCGGCACATCTGTGTCTTTTCCGCCATTTTCTGCAGAGAGATATGCGGCGTAGATAGTCGCTATCGTATCCAGCGCCAATTCAAGCCCTGCCTGTGGGGCTGAACCTGTGGCTGCACATGAAATGAAATCCTGCATCTCGGCGTGGTACCCGAGTGTGAAATTCTCATCAGGCACAGCCGGGGACCAGCCTTCCTTGGTGCTTATCTTCTCGATGGTGTAGATGTCCTCGTACTGGTCGCCTCGCGGGTTGAACGTATCGACCAGGTTTGTCGGGCTGATCCGGCAGAGCGTTCGGTGATTGTTGGCGAAGACCTCGACGTAATCGGTCAGCCCGCCGAGGGACAGTTCGCTGGCGATAACGTCGGCTATCGTGCCGTCATCAAAGACCACGTGCATTATGCCGTAGTCCTCGATGTCGTGATAATCGGTGCGGATAAATCCGGCGTCGCGATATCCGGGCAATCGTGTTATTTCGTGGACGCGGGCGCTGACACTCGCCGGCCTGATGGGTTTGCCGTTTCGCGCCAAGCCTTCGGCTTCTTTCAGATACAGCACGCCGCCGAGCGGGTGACAGGCCTTGCCCATCAGCGCCCCGCCGCCGGCGAACCGCCAGATACCATATACCGGCGAACCGGAACCGTTGTGCGACTCCTCCCCGACCATCCGAAGTATCTGCGCACCGGTCTTTTCGACGATCTCGCGCTCCTTCTGAATGCTGGGGGCATAGACGTAATTCTCGGCATACCCAAGAACGACGTTATTATCCCGCACAGCCTCTGCGATGCGCTTAAGACGCTCGATAATCTCATTGAGCATCTTTTTCTTGTCAGCCTTGTTGCCAAAGAATTCATCCCCCGCGCCCGCCGGCCCGAAGCAACCCGTCAGCGGCTTTTCACAAATAATCCCGACACCTGCCGAGGCGGCTGCGAGGATTCCCTCTTCGTGAACGTATGGCGGCGAACAGATGTCCAAAACATCGATTTGCTCGAGCATCGCGTTGATGTTTTCATAGACAGGAATATCGTGCTCAGCACCGAACGCCTGCCGGCTCTCTGCCCGAAGTGACGTAACACCCGCCAATTCGACGTCGAACCCATAAACCCGCCGCAATGATTCGACATGAAAACTCGCAGCAAAGCCCGCACCGACTATACCGACTCGCACCTTTTTAACTGTAGTCATTGTTTGTTGTGCTCCTATAGAAACTAATGATAAATTAAATGAAAAATGTTAATAGATGCAATATAAGACACAACAAGCATCCGGTAATTAGCACTTAGCATTTTACGTTCAGCATTTTACGTTCGGTATTTTACTCTTCCTGAATATGTTTTCACGACATAAGGAATGTGATATTCCAGAGGATATCGGCTGGGGGGGGGCTTTTTGATGTTATTTGCTTGCCGCAAACTGATCGCCGAACAGGATCGCCCTTGACCTCCGATTGATAAACCCATAGCGTTAATGTGCCGTATCCTTGTAACGTTTGTGCGAAAGAACGGACTATGACTCCAAACCAGTCCATGTTGTGGACCGACCGGCTGCGGAACATAATGCCATGGGGGTCCAGCACGATTTCAAAGGCTCCGAAATTTGCGCCCGACGAGCCGGGCGCAATCGTTCGCGGTAAGGGTTGTCGGGTCTGGGACGCCGACGGGCGGGAGTACATCGATTTCCGCAACGCCCTGGGTCCTGTAACATTGGGATATTGCTTCGACGCCGTTAACGAAGCGATCCGTGAGCAGATGGTCAACGGGATTGTCTTCGGCCAGCCGCACCCCATCGAGTGCCTGGTGGCGGAGATGCTGTGTGAGGTGATTCCGTGCGCGGAGCAGGCAAGATTCCTCAAGACCGGCGGCGAGGCGCTCGCCGCTTGCATCCGCCTGGCGCGACACCACACGGGACGCGAGCATGTGATACAGATCGGATACAACGGCTGGCTGAACAGCCTGTCCGCTGCAGGGGCGGTGCTCCCCGGCCGCATTGGGCCAGCAGCGCCGGCAGGTGTGCCCGAATCGCTCTGTATGCTTCACCATGCCTGCCGGTGGAACGACCTCTCGCAGATGCAGGCGATTTTCGACAGGTACGACGACCAGATCGCCGCCGTGGTCATTGCGGCGGACTACTCCAAAATGGAAGATGGGCGGACGTTCTATCCGGCTGTGCGCGAGTTAACGCGGCGGAACGGAACCGTGTTGATCTTCGACGAGATCGTAACGGGATTTCGGATCGCCATTGGGGGAGTTCAGGAGTACTTCGGCGTCAGCCCGGACATGGCGGTCTTTGCCAAGGGCATGGCCAACGGAATGCCGATATCTGTCTATGTCGGCAGGCGGGAATTAATGCAGGATTTCGGAGATGTAATAGTATCTTCGACGTATGGTGGCGAAACGTTGTCGCTAGCCGCCGCCGAGGCTGCAATCCGGACTTATAGAGATCAGGATGTGGTGGGACACCTTTGGCGGCAGGGCAGAAGGCTGGTTACAGAGGCGAACAGCCTGTTTGAACAATATGCCTTGGGCATCCGCCTGGAAGGCATGGCCCCTTGCCCGATTTTCGTCTTTGAAGCAGAAACCGGCAAAACTGATACCGACCGGCTGCAAGATGTTTTCTTTCGCGCCTCGTATCGGCACGGCCTGAGTTTCTACAACGTCTCCTATGTTAACTTCAGCCACCGTGATGAGGACATCACAGAGGCGATGGATCGGCTTGACGCCGCCTGTGGAGAAATTGCTTCGGAGGGGGCCGACGGATGCGGGTGAAAAGAGCGTTAATCTTTTCCAATAGCGAATGAGAATTCCTAAAGACATTATCGACGTGCATACTCATATCTGGAGCGATGCCACAGGAATGCACGTACGTCCGGGCGAGGAAGAAGCGATCATCGCCATGTCCGATTGTTACGGCATCAATGCTATGGTGGTAATGCCTTTGTGCGGGTCGCATCGGCCGACGGCAGAGCAAGTCCGAGCGAGCAACGATGCGGTTGCATCCTTTGCCGAAAAGGACAGGCGGGTCCGACCATTTGGCCAGATCGATCCTCGGCACGGATCTGTAGCCCTCCAGGAAATTCGTCGCTGCGTGGAAGAGTTGGGCCTGGTCGGATTCAAGGTGTGGGTTGCATTGGCGGACGCACCCGATATGTACCCGCTCATTGAGCGGATGATCCACTATGACAGGCCCGTCCTGATACACGCGATGCACAAGACTGTGGGGCAGTATCCGTCCGAGAGCGACCCTGTAAACGTGGCAAATCTTGCCGGACGATATCCTGAAGCCACCATTATCATGGCGCATATGGGCGGTGATTTCATCTATGGTTGTAACGCCATCGCCGACCTGCCCAATATCCTGACCGACCCCAGCGGCACTTACTGTGAGACGGGGATGTTGGAATGGGCGGTGGGTGTGCTGGGTGCGGATCGAATCCTCTTCGGCAGCGATGCGCCGGGCGCCGACTTCGTGAACAATCTAGCCAAGGTAATGGCGGCGGACATTACCGATCAGGATAAGCGCAAGATCATGTACACCAATGCCAAGAGGCTTCTGGGATGAACGAAGCGATGTCTATCACGGACGTATCTGCCTGGGTCGGCGCGTATCCGTTCCGCGGAATCCATCGCAGTTCGTTCGACGACCTGGAGGCAAAAGCCGAGGAACTGGGTATAGGCCGAATCGTAGTAAGTTCGTTTGAAAACCTGTTTTGGGAAAATAATCTCGACGGATTTAACCTGTGGTGGCAGAGGCTCACGGGCCGGAACCGATTCGAGCACTGGCCGGTTATCAACCCGGCAATGCCCGGGCAGATTAAGCGTTTGAAAGAACTAATCGAGGAGGCGCAACCTCGCGGCCTGCGACTCCTGCCGAATTACCACGGATATCAGCTTTCCGACCCGTGTCTCGAAAACCTGATGGGTTTGGTAAAGGACCACGGCCTCGTCGTACAGGTGTTTCAACGCATCGCCGATGAGCGATGGCATTGGATGCTGCATACGCCGGCGGTCGAGGACTCTGATATTGTCTCTTTCGTCAGGAATTATCCCGAGCATCACATCTTGATCAGCGCGATGAACCAACCGAATATCCTGGTGGAGTACCTAGCTGATTGCCCGCACCTGTACGTTGATGTTTCGCGGGTACGTGGGCCGGTCTTTGCCGTCGAACAGATGCTTGGGAACCTTCCGGCAAACAAGGTTGTTTTCGGCTCGCTCTGGCCGGTACAGATAATCGAAGCGACCCTCTGGCAGGTTCAGGAAGCACGCATATCCGAGAAGACCCGAAAGGCCGTGCTGCACGAGAACTTTGAGGCGCTTGTGGGATCAGAGGCGTGAGCAAGTCGGGCGTAATGCAAACTGATATTCTGGACGCGAAAGTAAGGTTCGTCAGTCAACATTTCGTCAATCCGCTGGTACTCAGTACCGGCTCGATTTCGGAACTTACCGAGGCCCGTGTTGAAGTGACTGTTCGCGCAGGTGGGCGCGAGGCGACCGGTCGCGGCTCAATATATCTTTCTGACCTATGGGCGTGGCCGGATGCGGCGCTCTCGCATGAGCATCGCGATGCGGCGCTCAGGCGGTTATGCAAGCGGATTGCCGGCGATCTGCCTGCGCTTTGCGGAGGTCAAGCGGCTCATCCGACGGAATTGGGCCTGAGGCTGCATGAAAACGTCTGCGACGAGCCTGCACCACCCGCCCTGGCCAGGGCAATGTGCGCCAGCCCGTTCGACGCGGCAATTCATGATGCGGTCGGCATCGCCTTGAATAAGTCGGCATTCGAGTTTTACAAAGACTCGACCCCACTTCCCAGCGCCGACCGATATTTCGCCCATAGGGATGCCTGTGATGCAATTGCTCGAACTATTCGCTCGCCCAGACGCACGCTACGAGCGTGGTATATTGTGGGCAAGAATGACTCAATGGAAAAGGACGTCGCTCCGTGGGTCCGCAACCGTGGCTACCGCTGTTTCAAGATCAAGGTTCTCGGCAGGGATAACGCCTTCGACGTTGCCAGGACGGTGGAGGTCTTTCGGACGGTCAAGGACCTTGGGGCCAGGAATCCCTGGCTGTCCGTGGATGCCAATGAGGCAAACCCCGACGCGGACAGCGTGCTTGATTACCTGAAGCGGCTGAAGGCCACTGATGCTGAGGCTTTTGCGGCGCTGCAAAATCTTGAGCAGCCGACCGGCCGGGACATAGCGGTGCACCGATTTGATTGGCGCGAGGTTACCAAACTCAAGCCGGTAATGCTGGACGAAGGCCTGACCGGCTTGGACCTGATGGAAGAGGCGGCTGGACAGGGTTGGAGCGGCTTTGCGCTCAAGACGTGCAAAGGTCACAGCGTCGCACTCGTCGCAGCCGCATGGGCCAAAGAGCGAGGGCTGCTCGTCTCATTGCAGGACCTGACCAACCCGGGTCTGTCGCTGATTCACGCGGCATTGTTCGCGGCATACGTACCCATGATTAATGACGTTGAACTGAACTCGCCGCAGTTCACGCCGGCGGCCAACGCAGATTGGCTCCCCAGGCTCAGCGGTCTGTTTGAGCCGACCGGTGGAGTGCATCGCCTGCCGGAGAAGGTCCCGCCTGGTCTCGGATCGATACTGTAAGCGCAGTCGGCAATTGCAGACTCACTCATCCTGAATATGTTTCCACGACATGAGGAATGTAACTCTCTGGCGGATGTCGGCTGGCAGTGTCTTTTTGAGGATTTTTCGGGCCTCGGCCAGGTTTGTCCGGCGGGTTACGTGGGTCAGGACGATCCGCTCGTTATTCATCCCTTCGAGGACTTCTGCCAGGTCGTTTATGTGCAGGTGTCTGCCCGCGCGAGCCCGGCTGATGTGGTCGTCGTCAAAGAAGGTGCACTCAATAAGCAGCACCCTTGCGTCGCGGACGTGTGGGATGGCGGAGTAATTGGCCCTGGCTGTATCGCCCAGATAAGTTACCAGCGGAATCTCGACGCTGCGGGTGATCTCGACGCCTTTTTTCTTCAGTTCCACCAGTTCAGGCCCGTCCAGGCCGATGAATTCATCCTTGAGTTTATGGCGGACGTCGATAAGCGCAAAACCAAGCGAGTTTCCGATATGCCGCGTTGCGAAGGCCCGCGCGATCAGGCCGCGACGGATTTCATAATCGTCGCCGTCCCCCATTCCTACGAACTTGTGCGGCGAGGGATGTCCTTCGACCCGCGCGACCGCGTCCATCAGGTTCTCCAGCGGTCCGACGATGGAATGGGCTACAAGCGCGACCCCGCCGGTGATGCCCTGAAAATCCCGCTGGCTGAAGTAATAAGCGATACCGGCTGCATGGTCCATGTGCCCGTGGCTAAGCAGGACGTGGTTGACTCGCAGCGCCTCGCGCGGGCATCGGCCGATGTCGAAAACCACGTCCAGTTCGGGAACCACGATGACTGACTCCTCCCCGGCGACGCTGTAACCGGCAAGAGTGAAGTCGTCGAATTCCATGCAACTGAGTTTGAATGCTTGCCTTTTCATGGGACGGCTATCGTAAGGAACGCCACCAGGCGGGTCAAGCAGATGAAATTAATGGGGTGCATAAAGGTTCCGCCAAGACCTTTATGCACCCAAATTAATGTAATGCTTCGCGCAAGAAAGCGTTTAAAATAGTAGAATTATTATAGCCGCTGAAAGGAAGGGTATGCATGCGAAAAATACCGGTACTGGTCGTTCTGGCCGGGTTGATATTCGCAGCCGTTGCCGCCGGCGACACTGTTTATAAGCGCAATGGGCATAAACTTGTCGGGAACGTTACCGATAAGGGTGATAAATACATCATCAGAATGCCTAACGGAACCTTTTCGATCGATAAGTCCGACGTCAGCTACGTCGCCTATGGTGCAGGTGCGACAGCGCCGGCTTCGGCGCCTGCTACGCTTCCGAGTGATTACAAACCGATTAATCCCGGCGTTTCCCGCGCCGGATATTGGGACATCAACGACGCAACGCTGCCCGACCCCATTGTCTTCATGCTTTCCCGCCGGATAGAGCTGCTCGGACAAGTCGCTACCGACACGATGCGAACGCAACTTCGACAATGGAAAATCGCAGCCCATGACGGTAAACGCAAACTCGGTAAAAAATGGCTTACGCGCGACCAGCAGCGCCGATACCGCGCATATTTCGAGGAACATATCCGTCAGGGCGATAAATTTGCACGCCAGGCAGATGGTGTTTCCATGCAAACAGGGTCCGACCGCGCCAAAAAGAAGAAACTCTTTGCAAGCGCAGAGCGGGAATATGCCACAGCCGTTCGGTCCTGGCCTGATGCAGACATGCGTGAATTTTTCACAGCTATTCTTAACCTGCGCAACAGGAAGTATGAAGAGGCCCAGAACGACTTCGCGCGGTGCATCCTGAAAAAGCCGCTTGTGGCGGCCTTCAGGCAGGGACGTGGAATCGCGCTGTCGAAACTCAAACAACCGCTGGCGGCGTTAACGGAATTCACCTTCTGCCTGCAACTGCGGGACGATGATTACGAAACGATCCGGTTGGTAGAGGCTGCGATGAAGGACGTACCGGGTTCCAAACTGGCGGATCCGGCATATTTGAAAGCCCGGGACCTGCTGGATCGATATGAAAAACCGCAGCGCAACAATCATGGGCGAAATACCGGCGTGGTCTGGCTGATGCCCGGGTCGTCCTGGCGACAGCAGTGGCACAGGCAATCGAGAGGGACAGGAGACAACCACAAAAACGAGCAATTGCCTGATACGCGATTTGCCCTGCCTCTGGCTCCATACGACCGGATCATCAATAAGCAGGCCCTTGCGATACCCGTTTCGGAAACGGCGCTTCTGGTCGATAAAAATGCGATTGCCGGTGCGGAAATATTATACGTTCAGGTCGCCCCGGACGTACTCATCAGGGCATGGGCGAACCGGAGCATAAGGCGCTCAGGTCGGCGCAAAACGCCCGACCTGCCGCTGGCGATAATTCACACCGAAGGCGTAATTTTCTCGCCGGTGAACGTCGAAAAGACAGCCGACCTGAAAGCCGGTCAGGCCCTGACCGTTCGCGGAGTCAACCTGTACAGGCAGATGGGAACGAAAATACGAAACGGTATAGCCACCGTAACTCCCACGGGAACCACCACAACTCAATCAGGCTCGCAAAAGGACGGCATAACACTCAGTGCAGGCCTGCTTCCGGGGGAGACCGTCGGAGCAGCAATGGCGGGCGATACCTTCGCAGGTCTGCTGACCGCACGCACCAGTCCACAGGAAGAAGGATGCGGAAAGAGCACATTTATAACACCGGCGGAAATCGCAGCCTGGATTAAACCGATTAAGCGTTCGCTTGACCGAAAAACTTCCGGAAAATCCTCCCGCGGGCGCGGGCCTGTTAAAAAAGACACCCCCGAACTAACGGTAACGGGAAAAGTTTTCCTTGTTCACATCCTCTTCTGCGAAAAGCCCCCCTCCAGCGAGGTAATTAAAAAATAACTTGACACTCAACATATAGTTACATATCTTTCCCCCAAGCCCCTATATACGCGAAATCCGTTTTTGAATCCTGTTTGAGAGCGTAATTATGCAATGCCCCTTCTGTGGCGGCGATGACGATAAGGTTATTGATTCTCGCAGCAGCGACGGTGGACGGGCTGTTCGACGGCGCCGACGATGCCTCTGTTGCAACCGGCGGTTCACCACATACGAACGCTTCGAGGAGGCAGCCCGCATCACCATAGTCAAAAAGGACGGTTCGCGAGTTCCCTATGATCGCCAGCGCCTCTTATCCGGTCTGCAAAAGGCCTGCTACAAACGCCCTGTAAGCGACAGGCAACTCCTGCAAATTGTCGAGACCATCGAGGAAAACATATTCCGCAATTATGAGAAGGACGTACCGTCCTCATACATCGGCGATGCTGCAAGCGACTGCCTGCGCAATCTGGACAAGGTCGCCTACATCCGCTTTGCGAGTGTTTATCGCGAATTCCAGGATGTCGGGGAATTGATACAGGAGGCTTCCGCCATCCGCGACATTCCCGAAGAGGCGCCGGGACAGAAAGAACTTTTCAACGCGAATAATAAAAATTCTCAACAGAAGGCAGGGAAATGAGTCAGGAAATTATCGATGCGATTTTCAATATAATTTTCCCACTGCTGGGCGGTCTGGCGTTATTTTTGTTCGGAATGAGCATGCTTTCGGACGGTCTGAAAAAGGTCGCCGGCAACCGCCTTCGACAACTACTTGAAAAGGTAACGAAACGTCCGATAACCGCCCTGATAGTCGGCGCAGGGATAACCGCCCTCATTCAATCAAGTTCAGGCACTACGGTAATCGTCGTCGGGCTGGTCAACGCCGGGCTGCTCGCCCTCCGCCAGGCCATCTGCGTCGTAATGGGCGCCAATATCGGAACGACAATGACGGCGTGGCTGGTAGGCCTGGCCATGTTGAAGATATCGCTCTACGCCATGCCTATAATCGTGCTTGGCATAATATTTCAGTTTGCCGGCAAGAGGCAGCGGACGAAAAATATCGGGCAGATATTGCTGGGTTTCGGAATCCTGTTCGTGGGAATCGGTTTTATGAAGGGCGCCTTTGCCCCGTTGCGGAACGACGAGGGCGTCAAACAGTTTCTTGCCTCATTCTCCGACAATCCAATACTGGCGGTCTTTATCGGGGCGGGTATCACCGTCCTGATCCAGAGCAGTTCCGCCTCGATTGCGATCATCCAGGCGATCGCCGTCGGCGGGCTTTTCGGGTCGGACCCGGAAGTCGCATTTCGCGTCGCTATCCCGTTTGTCCTCGGCGACAACATCGGCACGACCATAACCGCTCAACTCGCCGCTCTGCAGTCAAACGTCCACGCGCGCCGCGCCGCCATGGCGCATACTCTGTTCAACGTCTTCGGTACATGCTGGGTCCTTCCGCTTGTGCTCCTCGGTTTTTTCCCCGACATCGTCAGTCGCATCACGCCGTGGACGCTTAGTTTCAACAACATAGCCCTGGAAATCGCCGCCGCCCACAGCGTCTTCAACGTCATAAACGCCCTGGTTTTTCTTCCTCTGGTTGGCGTGCTGGAAAGGATGGTCGTGCGATTTGTCCCTGCGAGAAAGGGCGACATCCAGTTGCAGCCTGTAACACTTGACCGGAACCTGCTGGCGACACCCCCCGTGGCGATGGACCAGGCAAGGCGGGAACTTGTCCGTATGACCAATGCCGCCCGCGATGCGCTTAACGACGCTATCGAATCTATTCTCCACGACGACCGCGCAGCACTGAAGCGAGTCGCCTTCAAGGAAGACGCCGTGGATGAATTCCAGACCGAGATTACCCGATACCTGGTGGAACTGTCACAGAGGACGCTCTCGGCGGAGGCAGCCAGCGAAGTGCCCGTGCTTCTCCACACGGTCAACGACGTCGAGCGCATCGGCGACCATGCAGTGAACATCACCGAAATCGCCACGCGCAAACTGGACCAGCGATACGCTTTCAGTCAATCGGCTGCGGCGGACATGGAACGTATGCGAAACGAGATTACCCTGATGTTCGAAGACGTACTCGAAGCAATAGCCGACAACGATACATCGTCAGCCGAAAACGCCCTGAAACATGAACATGCTATCAACATGATGCAGATGGAGTTTCGCCGAAGCCACGTCCGGCGTCTGGGCGAAGGGACCTGCTCGGCAATGGCAGGACTGCTGTTCGTCGATTTTGTCGACAACATGGAAAAGATCGGCGACCACCTGACCAACATCGCTCAGGCAGTCATCGGCGGATTGCAGTGGGACAAAAAAACCGTACCGGAACCGGTCAAAATGAACATTGAATAGTGAACAGGGAACCTGCCCGCGGCAAGCGGGAAGGGGAGTTCTGTGTTCGAAATTCAATATTCTTTTTTCTATTGACTGTGTCCTGCCTGTTCGGTTAGTCTTTATCGGCAACCTATGGTCATCAATTCGACCTCGATAATTCGGTTGCTCATTTCCAGCAGGGAGGTTCGCTATGGATAAAATCGTAGCCGACGGTATAACTTTTGACGATGTTCTGCTGATTCCCGCCAGGTCCGATGTCATTCCCCGCGACGTGGACACGTCCACAAACCTGACGCGGCAGATCAGGTTGAATATTCCTCTCATCTCGGCCCCGATGGACACTGTTACCGAGGCGGTGCTGGCTATCGCCCTTGCCCAGGCAGGGGGTATTGGGATCATTCACAAGAATCTTTCGCCCAAAGCCCAGGCAAGAGAAGTCGAGAAGGTCAAACGCAGTGAGAACGGCGTAATCGTCGATCCGGTAACGCTCGGGCCTGAGGAATCCACTGCGACGGCCAGGCAGAAGATGGCCGATCACAACGTTTCCGGCTTCCCTATCGTCGGAGCGGACGGAAAACTCGTCGGCATCCTGACCCGGCGCGACATGAAGTTCCTCTCCGACGACCGCCCCATCAGCGAGGTGATGACCGCCGAGAATCTCGTAACCGCCAAGCCGGACACAACGCTCGATGAGGCGGAAAAAATCCTCAATCGCCACAAGGTTGAAAAACTCCTGCTGGTCGATGGGACCGGCAAACTAGCCGGTCTGATTACGATGCGGGACATCGAGAAACTGCGGCAGTTTCCGCGAAGTTGCAAGGATGCCCGCGGGCGCCTGCGAGTCGGAGCGGCCGTGGGGGTCCGCGACGATGAGCGGGCCGAGATGCTCATCGAGGCGGGCGCAGACGTAATCGTGGTCGATACGGCACACGGACACAGCAGCAATGTCATCGGCGCGGTTGAGCGGATCAAGTCCGCCCATGACATAGACGTCATCGCCGGAAATGTCGCCACAGCCAAAGGCGCCGCCGACCTTATCGCCGCCGGCGCCGACGCCGTCAAGGTCGGCATCGGTCCGGGGGCTATCTGCACAACGCGTATTGTCTCCGGCGTGGGGGTTCCGCAGGTATCAGCCATATACGAATGTGCCCGCGCCGCCGACGCCAAAGGCATCCCCGTCATCGCCGACGGCGGAATTCGCCACAGCGGCGACATTACCAAGGCAATCGCCGCCGGGGCGTCGGCCGTTATGATGGGAAGTCTCATGGCCGGGCTGGACGAATCGCCCGGGCAACTGGTGATCTTCAAGGGCAGGCGGTTTAAAACCTATCGAGGAATGGGTTCGATCGGCGCGATGGTCGCCGGATCAGCCGACCGTTACGGTCAATCCGAAAAGGAAAAACTCGTCCCCGAAGGCGTCGAGGGGCGGGTTCCCTACCGAGGCCCGCTGGGCGAGTTCGTCTATCAACTTGTCGGCGGGCTTAGAGGCGGAATGGGATACTGCGGCGCCGGGACTATCGAAGACCTGCGAACAAAGGCGCAATTCATACGCATCAGTACAGCCTCGCTCATCGAAGGCCATCCACACGACATTACAATAACACACGAAGCACCAAACTACTCCGCCGGACAGAAAAACAACCTGGAATGAGACGACATGCGAACCCGCACCTTTCGCTATAAGAATCTATAAGAATCTATAAGAATCTATAAGAATCCTATCTACAGCCTCGCAATCGACGCCATCCGAGACTGCCAGATTACCGAAGTTGACGGCGTGTACTACCTGACAGGAACCAGCCCGCCCGTCTGGGGGGAAGGGCCGAACCCGGGAGTCAAATTGTACTCCTCGCCGGACCTGCTGAACTGGAAGTTTGAGACGTTCCTTACAGACCGGGCCGGACTGGACCCGGGCGTGTGGTATTACGACCGGTTCTGGGCGCCGGAAATCCACCGCAAGGATGGGCGGTTCTGGCTGACGTTCAACTGCCGCAACGAAACCGCCGAAATACCATACCCTCATTCGTCCGGCCTGGCGGTGGCAGATAGCATCACCGGTCCTTACGAAATACTCACGCACGACAAGCCCCTGATTGACCGAACGAACGATGCAACCCTGTTCGCGGACGATGACGGAAGGACATACATCTACGTTACCGGCATCATAGGCTGGGAGATGAACCTGGAGGCGTGCAGGCTGATTGACGGGCCTTTTTAAAGTCGCCGGGGCGCTGGGACGGCATCGGCATAGAAGGCCCGTTTGTAATCAAGCGGGACGGCATGTATTACATGTTCTATTCCTCGTGGACGCGGGGATATGAAGTCGGCTATGCGACCGCGTCTCACCCCAAAGGCCCCTGGAAAAAGTACGAAGGAAACCCGATATTCGGGGCGCAGAACAGAAAAACCTGTGCAGGATACGGCGGACGGTTCACGGGGAACCCCCCCGGCTGCCCGTACGCCGCAGCCGGGCACAACGCAATATTCACCGGTCCGGACGGACGAGGCTGGATCGTCTGCCACTACCAGGAAACAGACAAGCCCGATTCCCTCGGCTTCGACCCGATATGGATCGAAGACGGCGTCATCAAAACCAACGGCCCGACCTGGACCGAACAGACAATCGAAATTTGATTTTCCGGTCAGGTAATGCCGAAAAGCAAGGGGAGAAAAGATGAACCGATGGACAATTATGCTATTCGTAACGGCTGCTGTAATCGTCGGATGCAGGGAAAAGTTTCAAGACAATGCAACATCCCGTATTTACAACGAACTTGAGCATAGGAAGCAGGAAGTTATCGACCTTCGAGCAGCCAGTCCGATCAGGGAGGACAATCCGCTTTTCGACAGTTACGAGGTGGAGGCTGCCAATTCACTTGCCCGGCTGGCCAAGGGGGTGGATCTTGCCGGGGCAAACGACTACTTCGGGAAGTGGGGTCCCGCCCGCGACCGGAGCCAGAACCACGACAACTTCACCTACACATTCTGGATATGGGGACTACAGGCTTGCTTTCCGTCTTACCGGTCCGGAAAGTAGAAAAACGTTTTTCATCGAGACCAAAACTTCGATTAAAGGCTGGTTGCCCGATAGCAAGATCGAGTTTACCGAGTTACTCAAAATACCGGACGATCTCAAGCCGGGCCGATACAAACTCGCACTCGCTGTTGTTGAGTCGGAAACGGAAAATCCCGCCGTCCGTTTGGCAATAACCGGCCGAGCAAGGGATGGCTGGTATCATATCAGCGAGTTTGACGTGACGGCGCTCGGCGCGAAAAGATAGCGTAAGGTATTTTGTGTAAGTTTGCGGCGGCATCAGAAATGACGAACAAGTTATAACGCCAGACCCAGCCCAGCCATAGCCATGGCTGGGCTGTAATGTCCGCTCTTCGACCGATTTTGCGAAAACCTGCGGTTGTCCGCTTTCGGAACTTACACAAAATACTTGACGCTATCGAGTGTTTCAGCCATTTGTGATGTCCTTTCGCAACGAATATAATCTCGACATGAATCTTGCGCCCGGGCCTGTCCCGCCGGCAGCATAAATATGCAGGAACAACCTCCGCCGGGGCAAGAAAAAGATGTGGATTAATCATTACTGGTTGCAAAAATGACGGCTTCGGGGCATGATATAGTTACAGTTTGCTACCCGATCAAAACAGGTGAAAGGATTCCGATAAATGAGTCCCGGTTCGCGACTGACTAGGTGGTCCGCTCGTCATTACAAGACGGTAACAGCGATCGTCTCTACGGTAACGATCCTGACGGCTCTTGTGTCGGTATTACCGTCGCTGTTGCCAGATTCCCTGCCTTTCATGCACGCTGTCCGCGTCGATACCGATCCGGAGAATATGCTGTCGGCTGACGAACCGGTGCGCATCTTCCACGACGAGATGAAAAAGACTCTCTCGCTGCACGATATTGTCGTAGTGGGCGTGGTTAACGAGCAGCATCCCGACGGCGTATTCAACCCGGAATCTCTGCGAAAGGTCCACGAACTTACCGAATTCGCAAAAAAACTCACGGGTTATTCGGACGAGGGTAGAAAGGCGGGTCTTAAACCGGGCGAGGGAGTCATCGCCGCCGACATTATCGCGCCATCTACGGTCGATAACATCATTCCCATTGCCGGCGGGGTAAAATTTGAATGGCTGATGCCTGAACCGCCGAAGACCGCACAGGCCGCTCGAGAGGTTCTTGCAAATGCACAGCGAATTCCGTTTTTTCGAGGAACTATGGTCCCGCCGAAAGACGGCGATGCCCAGGCAGTCTGCATTTACCTGCCTATTACCTCCAAGAACATCAGTTATAAGATTTACCGCGCCGTCAACGGCGAGATCGCAAAACTCGGCGGCCCCGAGAAATTTCACGTTACGGGCCTGCCGGTCGCCGAGGACACCTTCGGCGTGGAGATGTTTATTCAGATGGGCATCTCCGCACCGGCAGCGATGTTTATCATCTTCGTCCTGATGCTGGCGTTCTTCCGAAAACTTCTGCTGGTTATCTCGCCGATGATCGTTGCGCTGGTCTCGGTGATTATTACTATGGGATCGCTGATAATCGCGGGCTTTCCCGTTCATATAATGAGCAGCATGATCCCTATCTTCATCATGCCCATTGCCGTACTGGACAGCATCCACATTATCAGCGAGTTCTTCGAGAAGTATCAGGCTACCAGGGACCGCAGAAGGACGATCATGGCGGTAATGGACGATTTGTTCATGCCGATGCTGTACACTTCGCTGACATCGGCGGCGGGTTTCGCCTCCCTCGCACTTACACCGATCCCGCCGGTGCAGGTATTCGGCATATTCGTAGCGGCCGGTATAATGGTCGCCTGGCTGCTTACGGTAACGTTTATCCCCGCTTACGTTATGTTCATTTCGCCAAAGACGCTTGAGAACTTCGGCGCGAAATACCACAGACCCAAAGGCAAAACCGCAAGAGGGACGCGGGGTGGTTCGCTGATGTCGAAGTTCCTCGACTGGATGGGCGGGGCGACCTGGCGGCGGGCAAAACCGATTCTTGCGTTTTCGTTGGTGTTGCTGGTCGTCGCAGGATGGGGCATCAGCCGGATAAACATCAACGATAACCCCATCAAATGGTTTACGCCGACTCATCCCATCCGCGAGGCTGATCGCGTCCTGAACAACCATTTCGGCGGGACATACATGGCCTATCTTGCGATGGAATATACCGAGCCGCCGTTTGACGCGGCTCAATACGCCGCCGATCTGGCCAAACGGGCGGACAAAAGATCAGGCGATATCGCTGCGCTGGTGGAAAAAATAGCGCCGAACGCCAAGGCCTCTGCCGCTGAAAGCGACTCGTTCGAGACCTTTTTCAGCAAGTTGAAAGACAGGCTTCGACCGAATCCCGATACCGCCGGCGATGGGGACCTGTCGGCCTGGACGGCAGTGGAGGGATTTTTGGACAGAGAACTGGACCGCCTGGAATTTGCCGAACCTCATGCCGATTTCGACAAGAATAAAACACCCCTTGCCTTGGGTGAAATGGCCAAAGCATTCAGCGAAACATTCAAGGCCCTGGTCGTAAGGATGAAAAGTAAGGCAGAGTCGATTGCTTCAAAACCACCAGCGTCGCGTGCTGTTTTTCTGGATGGACTTGAAGACCTTGACGGGCTTCTGCTTGTTTCCGGACCGGACGCAACTATGACAAGGGAAGGACGCCTGACTATTGACGCTGCTAAGGCCGCCGCAAGGTTCCTTATTGGCGAAGAACGGCAATTGCATGAAGTTTTCAAGCGGCCTGAGGTCTTGGCGCACATGAAGGGACTTTCCGGGGCAATGGCGGGGACAGGCATCGTCGGAAAGAGCAATTCTCTGGTGGAGATTGTCGAGACGGTCAACCGCGATCTGCACGCCGGCCGGAGCGAGTACGAACGGATTCCCGGCAACCGTAAGGCCGTCGGTTCATGCATCACGCAGTTCACCTCCAGCCACCGCCCTCAGGACCTCTCGCACTTCGTTACCACGGACGATTACCAGACGGCGAGCATGTGGGTTCAACTCAAAAGCGGCGACAATAAGGACATGTCCGC
>JAXHSV010000010.1:0-24809 GCA_034190305.1 Planctomycetota bacterium
CCTGAAAACGCTGTTTGTCTTCGTGGTATGCACCCACAAGCTTCGCTCCACTGCGTTACGCTCCGCTTGAAGGTGCCACCCATCTGCCGCGGGAAATCGGAGTTTCCCCCGAAGATGATTTATACTGGGCGCACAAAGTTTTTGCGCTTGCGAATAGGGACACAATGCACCAAAAGAACGGTTCGCATTACCATGAACGGTGTAGCCGTTAATCATCCTAGCGCCTTAACTTTGTGCGCCCGGTATTAGACGCTCGTTGACTCCAAGCCCAGCCATTGCGATGGCTGGGCTTCGGGCAGATAAGCAGGCGGGCGTATCGGTCCGGTTTCATTCTTCGCTTCCTACCACTTCAATGCGAAGATGTAGCCATCCATGGTTCCGACAACGGCAAGGTTGCCTTTGACGGTCATGGCGCTTGCGCCATACAAGGAACCCTGCGGCCCGACCGATGTGAGATATGTCCACTTGACGTTGCCGGTGGCGGCATCGAGACAATACAGGCTCCTGTTGCCGTCTCGCACCAGCAGATCATTACCGCTCGGTATTGCCGCAGCCATACCCACCCCCGGCCTCTTCCACGACGCGCTGCCGTCTTCGACGGAGAAACATTGCATCCCCGCCTCGCGGCGTGGGCTGTACTGGTATTACGGGGCGTATAGTTTATCGCCATTGGAGTTTAGCGCTATCCGCGCCGCCCAACCCGGATTAACCCGGCGCGACCAGATTACCTTTCCATCGGCCTGGTTAAAGGCAACGAGGTTCCGGTCTTGATTCCTTCCAGCAGGCCTCTTTGCAACGATAACCTTATCTCCCGTCAGCACCGCGGGCCAGAGAGGGGCGCTGGTGTACCTGTCCTGCTGTGCAGATGACTGATGCTTCCATACCTCGGTGCCCGTGGCGACGTCCAATGCCCTGAAATACCCGTCCATCGCCCCGAAGAAGACCTTCCCGTCGCTGACAACAGGCTCTGTCAGGATCGGCAGGCCGACGGCATAACGCCATTGTACCTCGCCGTTTCGGGCGTCGAGGCAATACAGGCTATGCTCGCCGGCAGGGACGAAGACTTTCCCGTCGCCTGCCGTCAGTCCTGTAACAATCGTGCCATTGACGGTCGCTTGCCATAGGGGCTGCCCGTTCTTCGCCCGGCGCGCATATACCGTGCTGCCGGCGCCGTAGTAAATCATATCGCCATCCACGGCGATCCTTCCGGGAATCTGGCCCGGCGGCGGGGGGGCAATGACCTTTTCCTGTTCCCACGTACCGGCCGGTTTGGCAAAATCCCGTACGCGCGTGACAATCCTGTCCGGCAGCACCTTCACCTCCCGGTAACTACCGGCCTTGGGATGACCGCCGTACAACGCACCGGTTATAATCATGGGCACGCTTCCCCACTTCTCGACAGCCTCGGAGTGCCTGTGTCCGCGAAATATAAGAGGATGCCTGAATCGCTGGAGCATCTCCACCAGGCTTTACATGTCCGAGCCGCTCATGGTTGCGTGGAGGAAGACGAATACGCGCTTGTCCTTATCCACTTTCTCCAGGTCATTTCGCAGCCACTCCAAAGTCGCCGGATTGACTCGCACCAGGCCGCATATCGGGTTGTTGTTGATGACTGCGAAGTGGCAGTCATGGAGGTCGAAGGAATACCTTTCGCCATGCCGGTCGATCATGGCCGGTCCCAGCGGGTCGAAAATTCGCCCCAGGTCTCCGGGTCCAAGACCGGTGTAGTCGGTATCGTGGTTCCCCGTTACCGTGTAGATGGGTATGCCCGCCGAGACCAGCGGCTGCATGAGTCTGCTATAGAGTCGGAACAGCGGCATCCACCCGACGTCGGTCGTGTCGCCGGTGTTGACCACAAACGCCGGCTTGGGCTTCATGGCCAGGCACTCGCCGACAAGCCGACGTATGCGCTGTTGATTGTGCATCGTCAGCAGGTCTTTTTCCTCCAATGACAAACCGATGGCGAATCCGTAAGTCGGGATGTGGGCGTCGGTGAAATGGACGAAGGTGAAACCTTCAGTTTCCCGGACGGCGGAGTTTCCGTTCAACGCCACAAAGACAAGTACCGCGATCATGACGATCAACGTTTGCGTTTGTCTGGTCGGCATTTGCTTTTTCTCCTTGCTTGTGCTCGCTGGTTTTCCGTCGGAGTCTAGCGCCGTCCCCGCCGGTTTCGCAAGATTTCTTCTTTGAAATATTTTGTGGTCGCGCAGGTGATCTTCCCGTTCCCAGATTTCCTTATTTTAGTAGAACCATCTTTTTTTGAAAAATTTCCTTGCATTTGGTACGAATATTGTATAAAGTGTCGCGTTAATATCTGTATTTGGTACGGTATATGTATTATGTCTATAAGAAAATCAGTGATTTTGGAATATATTTGGAAGCATCCGGGTGCATACCGGAAAGAAATTTCCTCTGCCTTGGGTTTTCATCCCAATGCGGTATCAGAGGCGGTTCGTGAATTAGTTAGTGAAGAATGGATTAGAGAAACCCGGTCTAAAGCGGGCAATGCCGGCAGGGCGCCTATTTTGCTTTACTGTAACACGGAAAAACATCTTGTTATTTCCGTCAGTTACGACCAGCAGGGGGTAATCTGCGCCCTGGTAAATTCATCCGGTGATATTGTTCGCAAAACCTCTGTGGATCGTGCGCCAGAAGATCCGTCGGACCTGGTTGAGTTAATCGCCTGTTCTGTGAATAGGCTCACGGAAAATCATCCTTGTCAATTGATTGGAATGGGCGTGTCCGATCCCGGGATGATTGATTACTCCACAGGCCGGATCGTCCGGTCAAGTCGGTTTCTACGGTGGCGTAACGTTCGACTGGCCGACCTTCTGTCCGAAAAGGTATCTCTGCCGGTGCTGGTGGAAAATTCCGCCCGCACCCGCGCGATAGCGGAGTACATGATCAGGCCCGAACTTCGTGAGTCCGGTTCGTCGATGCTGTATCTCGATTATGGCCGGGGTGTCGGATGCGCCCTTGTTACCCCGGAGGGCGTCTGGCGAGGCGAAGGCTTTTCCGGAGAGTTGGGACATGTTGTTGTTGATGCGGATGGTCGCCTCTGCGGTTGCGGAGCGAGAGGGTGCCTCGAAAGTCTGACCGGGACTTTGCCCCTGGAAGAAAAAGCCGAATCCCTGCTGGCGCAAGGGGTCGGTTCGGTCCTGCATGGCGTGAAGGCCCCGAAGGCCACAGCGATCTGCAAAGCGGCGCTTGGAGCCGACCGCATGGCCAAGGGACTGGTTGACGAAATCACCTCTCAACTCGGTCTGGCCATCGCTTTCATGGTGGCCGGTTTTCATCCAAAATACGTAGTTGTCGGAGCGGAGTCCGAAGATCAGATCAAGTGCCTTTCGGGACAACTGGAATCGGTAATTCAGAATCGGATTCTTCCGGAGATCGCTTTGTCCGTTCAGATAGTCGAAGGCAGAGAGTCTGGTCCTATGGCGTTGGTAGGTGCGGCCTTGATTGTCTTCCAGGAGACGATCCTGCATGAAGGCCAGGCCGCTATTCGCGCATACGCCTGATAAACAAAGGAGACAACGACAATGAAAAAAGTTCGATGGGGTGTTATCGGTTGTGGCGGGATTGCTTCAAGGCGCACAATCCCCGAATTCAAGAAGATAGTCTCGAATGCGGAAATCGTTTCCGTGATGGACATTTCAGCAGAGAGGGCGAAGCAGGTCGCCGAGCAGTTCGAGGTGCCTCACTTCTGCAATACGGAAGAGGAATTGTTGGCTCGCGACATCGACGCGGTCTATATCGCCACGCCGCAGAACGTTCACGCCTCACAGACCATCCAGGCCGCCGAGGCCGGCAAGCACATCCTCTGCGAAAAGCCCATCGCAATTACCGTCGAGGAAGTGGACAGGATGGAAAAGGCCTGCGCAAAGGTCGGAGTGAAGTTCATGCTCGCGTGGTGCATGAGGCAGAACGTCTATCACAAGCAGGCGCGCGAACTGGTTCAGTCCGGAACCCTGGGGCAAATCGTCATGGGAAGGGCGCAGTTGACCTGCTGGTATCCGCCGATCCCCGACGCCTGGAGGCAGGACATCTCGATAAGTCACGGCGGGGCGCTCCTGGACATGGGCACGCACTGCCTCGACATTCTCGAATGGATCATGGGCGCGAAAATAGTTGAAGTAACCGGCTTTCAGGACCTTCTTGTTCATAAATACAGAACCCGAATCGAGGATACTTCGACGATCGTCGTTCGTTTTGATAACGGCGCGCACGGGATTATCGACAACTATTTCAATCTTCCCGACGTTGCAGCCCAGAACTCTCTGGAACTGCACGGAACAAAAGGCTCCATCATCGCCAAGGGAACAATCGGGCAGGACCCCACCGGCGAGATGTTCAGCATAACCCAGCCGGAAGAGACAGGATACGACGCCGACCAGGTTCGCGGCGTAGAAGTGAATCGGCAGGAGTACGACCTTGAGGGAATCGGCATTTACGGGCAGATGATTACGATCTTCAGCGATTGCATACTCCGGGACCAGAACCCGCCGACGTCCTTCGCCGACGGCAGACATTCGGTCAGACTCGTCGATGCGACATATCAATCCGTGGCAGAAAAACGAGTGGTTCAGGTTGAGGGATAAAAAATGGCAAAATTAGCAATAAACGGCGGAAAACCGGTCCGCGAAAAACCTTTTGTTGAGTGGCCTGTTTTCGATAAGTCCGAGGAAGAGGCGCTTCTGGGCGTTTTGCAAAGCGGAAAGTGGTGGCGGTTCGCCTTCGGGAAGGGGGTCGAACTGACAGAGCCGGAAGAAGGCGAGCAAAGCCAGATAGCGCTTTTTCAGAAGGAATTCGCCGCCTGCCACGGATGCAAATACGGAATTGCAGCCGCCAACGGAACGGGCACGCTGGAGATAGGCGTCCGGGCGATGGATTTGGCAATCGGGGATGAGATAATCGTGCCGGCATACACCTACGTCGCCAGCGCGACGTGCGTGCTTCAAAATAATCTCATTCCCATATTTGTGGATATCGATCCCGACACGTACAACATCGACCCTGCTGAAATTGAACAAGCCATTACGGACCGAACCCGTGCGATCATGGTCGTGCATTTCGGCGGTCAGCCCGCCGACATGGACCGGATAACGGCAATAGCCGATAAGCACGGCCTGGCGGTAATTGAAGACGCCGCCCACGCCCATGGCTGCGAATGGAAAGGCAAAAAGGCCGGTTCGATGAGTCTGTTCAGTTCCTTCAGTTTCCAGGCTGCAAAGAACATGACAGCGGGGGAAGGCGGCATCCTCCTGACCGACGACGAAGCCTTCGCCGCCGAGTGTGATTCGATGATCTGGTCCGGCCGCCGGATAGGCCGACCCTGGTATGAGTTTCACCGCCTCGGATGGAATTACCGCATGACGGAATTCCAGGGTGCGATCCTGCGGGTACAACTCAGCCGGCTTGAGGAACAAATCCTGCAACGAGAGCGAATGGGAGATTACCTTTCGACGCTGCTCGACGAACTGGACGGTGTCTCGCCGCTCGTGCGGGACGAGCGCACGACCCGTCACGGCTATCACATTTACATGTTCCGCTACGACGAACCGGCCACCGGTCTGCCCAGGGAGAAGTTCATCGGCGCTCTGGTGGCCGAGGGCATCCCCGCCTTCAGCGGATACACGTTCCCGCTCTACAGGAATCCGATGTTCCTCGAAAAAAAGTTCACCAACGGCGCTTTCCCGCTGGGCACACAGTATCACGATGATATTGACTACGCGTCGTTTGAAGAAAAATGCCCGGTCTCGGAGCGCGCCTGCAACAGCGAGGCAGTCTGGCTGCCCCAGAATATTTTCCTGGGAAGCACCAAGGATATGGATGACGTCGCAGCGGCTATTAAAAAGGTTTTGGATAACAGGAACGAACTGTGAAGAACCGGTTTTTCGATTCGGTGAAACCTCGTAATTCGTCAATTTGAAATTTGTTAGTTAGTATGATTATGCGACACAAAGGCGCAGAGAGACAGAGGGTAGAAGAAACAAAGAGAGTAAAAGAAACAAATTGCGACACAGAGGCGCAGAGAGACATAGTTGTAAAACAGAAAAAATCTTCTCTTTAAATCTCTGTACCTCTGCGTCTCTGTGTTGAATTAGCATCGCCTGGGTTTATTCACAGATTGAATCTTGACAGAATACTCAGCGCTTAGGGAGAAAATCCAATGGCGCCGGAAGAACGTTCCCTCGTTGAAGAGGTAAAACACAAGCAGGGTAAATACGGCGGGTTTTGCTTCGGCGGACAGGAACCGGACGGAGTAGTCGTTCGCAATCCTCTTCCGACAGGGGTGGTTTTTCCCAACGGCGCCACCGCTGCGCTGCTGTTGACGTTTGATGTTGAAGGGACTTACGGAAACGGCGTCGGCGACATGAGCGTCGAGATCGCCAATTATCGACGCATCTGCGAGAAGTTGAAAGACAACGGCATTGCCGCAACGTTCAATGTTGTCGGCAAAATGGCTGAAGAACAAGGCCCGGAGTTCGTCGAGTGGATGCTCGACGCCGATTGTGAAGTTGCCCCTCACGGGTATATTCACGAAATGTATCAACGATACGGCGGAGAAGACGTATATGCCGGACACTACGGCCCGGACGAAAATATCAAACAGGTTCGGGAAGGCGTCGATGCGCTCAACCGCATATGCCCCAGCCCGGTTCGAGGTTTCCGATTGCCTTACGGACACTTCAATGAATATACATACGACGCCTTTGAGCAGGCGGGATTGGTCTGGTCGAGTAACCTGGGAATCGACGACTTTATCGCCCCCGGCCTGGGATTCGGAAACGCCCCGTTCCAGATGCAACTGGGCCAGAAGGTCTATCCTGTTGTAGAGATTCCATTGGATTCGCAGACTTATGACTGGTCCATCTGGATCGCCGACGAGCAGGCCAATACCCGCTTCGTCGAGGCCGTTCGTACCTACTGCGACCTGAGAAAAATACCATTTGACCGAACGCCCGCCTGCGGAGTGGGCATCTGGCGGAAGCGGATGCTGGACGCAATTGCCGGGGAAACGGTTTTCACGCTCCTGTGCCATCCGATTAACCTGGCGGTGCGAAGCGAAACATGGGGCGACCCCGTTGACGAGTTCATCTTTCCGGTCATCGAGCAGTTGGGACAGTTTCACCGGGACCGAAAGGCCTGGGTTTGCACCTGTGGACAACTTGCCGATTTCTATTGGAAGACGATGCAATCGTAGATTTTGATGGAAATTTTTAATGAACGGGTATAAACGAACCCAACGTAAGCCATAAGGAGAATTATAATGGCAAAGAAGAAAAAGAAAGCGGCTGTGGATTTCAGGTATGACACGGGCCCGGCGAGAATACCCTGGGCGGCGGTAGGCGAGCCGGTGCTGGAAGACGACGTGATCGAACTCGTCAAGTTCCTGCTTCCACCTCTTGACGGAAAGAAGCGGGCCTACGCGGCGCAACTGAAACGCACAGCCGGCGAAATCACCAAACTCCGCGCTTGTAGCGGCACGGCGGGGAAACTGTCCTTGAGCAGGAACATCGAGGCGCTGGAGAAAAAGGCGGCGAAGATACTGCGGGCCAAATACGCCGTTTTCGTAACCAACGCGACCGCCGGTTTTGAAATCGCGCATAAATTCGCCGGCCTGAAGCCCGGAGACGAGGTCATCGCCCCGGCAATTACGTTTATCGCCTCAATTACGTATCCGCTGAGCATCGGGGCGAAAGTCGTCCTCGCCGACGTTGACCCGCGGACCATCAATATCGACCCCGATGACGTCGCCAGAAAGATTACGCCCAGGACCAGGGTCATCTTCCCCGTTCACGTCGGTGGATACCCAGCCGATATGGATCCGATTATGCGCCTGGCCAGGAAGCACAACATTACTGTTATCGAAGACGCAGCCCACGCTTTCGGCGGCTCGTACAAAGGCAAGATGACAGGAACGATAGGCCACTTCGGCTCGTTCAGTTTCCACGAGGTTAAGAACATCACCTCACTCGGCGAGGGCGGCATCCTCGCAACCAACACGCCGTTCGGAAAGGATTTCGCCAAGAGCCGCTTCCTCGGAATCGATATGGGTCGGCAGGTAAAGAACTGGCTTTACGACGTAGTCGCGCTTAAGAGCCGGGGCGGCCACTTCGCGCCGCCCAACCATTCCACGACCGAGATTCAGGCTGTCGGTCTGATGCAGCAGATAACACGACTCAAGGGTATCATCGCCAGTCGGAAAAAGGCTGCTACGTATCTGAACAGCCGATTCAGCAAGGTTCCCGGCATCATCCCGCCGCCCCTGGGCACCGCCGAAATAAAGCCCACGTATCATCTGTATCTGTTGCAGATTGACCCGGAGATCGTCGGCGGAGACATCCAGACACTGAAGAAGAAACTCTCGGACAAGGGCATCGTCAATATCCCGCATTATGCTCCACTTTACAAGTTCAGCATTCTTCGGCAACTCGGATACGACACCAGGGCGATGGAAAAGACATGCCCCGTGGCTGAAAGAATGTTCCAGAAGACATTCACCCACCTGCCGTTATACGATTTTACCGGCGAGCAGATGAAATACCTGGCCGATGCGGTTATCGAATCGGTCAATGAGATGAAAGCCGGTAAGTGAACGAATTTAAAAACGTTTTACCCTGAAAAAGGAATGTAAAATGAGCAAGAAAACTGCAAACGACCCCTTTCCCGTAATGGAACATATGACCGTCAAAATGGTCAGGGAATACCTCACACGGAGCAAGTCGATTATTCTGCCTATGGGCGTAATCGAGCAGCACGGATACCACCTGCCGCTGAAGACCGACACGATTCTGGCCAATCATATCGGACGGATGGTCGGAGAGCGGACGGGCATCATCGTAGCGCCTACGATCCATCAGTCCTTTTCCGGCGGAGGCCTGCCGGGGACTATTAACATCTCGCCGGCGGTTATGTCCCTGGTGGTCAGCGACATGCTGGTATCCCTGGCCAGTCAGGGATTTCGCAATTTCTATATCCTGCTCTGCCACGGCGGTTCGGAGAACGCCCGGGCGCTCGACAACGCCCTCAAACTGCTTCTGCGGCTGAACCCCATGTTTGAAAACGCCTTGATCGCTCTGATGCCTTCATGGAAATTCCGTCCCGCCGACGACAACTCGTTGAAAGAAGGCGACTGGCACGCCGGATGGAATGAAACGTCCAGGGTCATGGCGCTGGAGCCGGACCTGGTGAGAATGGACGAGATGGAATTGGATGCCGAACCGCTGATGAAATCAATGATCGAACACCCGGACAATTATCAACATGCGGAAAAAATCGTCGATGACGAATTTGTGGTTCCCCGCATGAGCCAGAGGCCCGACATCAAAGTCGGCGTGATGGGACACCCGGAAAAATCCTCGCCTGAACTTGGATGGAAAATCATCGAAGGCATCGTCAAGGGCATGTCGGACAAAATCCTGGAGCTGGAAGCAAAGGCAGACGGCGTCTATAAAGAAGTGGCTTTCACGCCCGAACCGATACTTCTGATTTAACGAACGAAAACCCCAAGCCGGACAACAATGTATGTCATATCGGCCGATCAAAATACCATTAACCTGGCGCCTGAAAGGGCGGAGCGGTCATACATGAGGAGCAAATCTATCGGCTTGCAACAGGAAAAGGTTATCATGCAAACGAACGTAATAGACTCCGCTGTGAGTTTCCCGTCCGAAAACGGAAAGATGGAAGTCGGCGAATGGTTCGAACTGGCAGACAAATGGGGAATTTCGCATGCGATTGCTTCTCCGACGGGTGAATTCGTCGCCGTCTATAACGACGAAGGAAATGCTTTAATGGCGGAACTTGTGGAACAATACCCGGACCGAATTTCCGGCCTGGCCGTTGCGAACCCGTGGTACGGGAAAAAGGCGGTTGACATACTCAAAAGGGCCTTCGAGAGGGGCTTGTGCGGGCTGTATCTTCACCCGCCTCGTCAGGGATTCCAATTGACCGAGGCCGTTGTCGATCCACTCATCGAAGTGTGCATTGCTCACGACAAGCCTGTCTATAGCCACACCGGAACGCCCATCTGCGCCATGCCGTTTCAATTGGCTGAACTTGCCCGGCGATTCGGTGAAGCGACATTCGTTATGGGGCACATGGGCTGGAGCGATTTTGCCGGATACGACGCGATTCCCGCCGCTGGCCAGGCGCCGAATATCATCATAGAGACTTCCTATACGACCACCGGTCTGGTCAAAGGCGCCATTGAAACTATCGGCGTCGAGCGTGTCCTGTTCGGCACGGGCTATCCGCAGTCCCACCCCGGACCTGAATTCGAAAAACTCAAACCGCTGAACCTTCCGGATGATATTTTAAACAAATTCGTCAGTGAAAACGCCATTCGAGTATGGAGAATCAAGACATGAAGGTCATCGACACCCATACCCATTTCCCGGGAACGTCTTTCGGCGCTCATCCCAGGACGGGCGACGAGATTCGAGAGGAGTTCGAGTCCGCCGGATTGGCCGGCGCGTGGATAATGACGACCGACGGTCTGCGAGGCGCACCGGCCCGGCACAATGACCTGCTGGCTGAGGGTGTTAAGGACCATCTGGATTTCTTCGTCCCGTTCTGCACTGTCTGGCCTAACGAGCAGGCGGACACCGCCCTGGACGAACTTGAACGCTGCGCCGGCGAGCTGGGGATGAGGGGGTTGAAACTTCATCCCTGGTTGCAGGCTTTCTCACTGACGCATCCCGCCGTCCTGCCGATACTCCGAAAGGCAGGCGATCTGGACCTGCCCGTGCTCTTCCACGACGGAACGCCGCCTTACTGCACGCCGCTCCAGATAGCAGCCACCGCTGAAAAGGTACCCGAAACGACCATTATCCTGGGGCACTCGGGCATAAACGACCTTTACCAGGACGCTATCCTGGCGTGCCACCGCCATCAGAATATCTATCTGTGCCTCTGTTCGCAGAAAGCCGGCTGCATACAGGAAATCATCCGGCGATGTCCCGCCGACAGGCTGCTGTTCGGAACGGACGCCGGATTCGCGGAAAATCTGATAAAACCTGCTATCGTCGGGTATCTCGACCTGGACGTTGCGGAAGAGACACTGAAAAAAATATTCTACGAAAACGCACAGAATCTCCTGCCATGTAACTGATCACCATAGGCAAAGACGCACGGGAAAACCGGGAAACATGAAGAAACGAAAAAATGCAGACCGTTCTGCGACGGTTACGAAAAAAAACATCATTGACGGGCTGAAAAGACTGGGGCTGAGATCCGGCGACCACGTCCTTGTGCACGTCTCGCTCAGCAGTTTTGGTCGGGTCGCAGGCGGCGCCGATACGGTCATCGACGCTTTGCTCAAAGTTACAGGCCCGGACGGTACGGTCGTCGTTCCCGCCTTTGAAAGCGACGACGAGGTATTCGATGCTAAAAGGAGCAAAACGCTGCTGGGCGCTGTCCCGCAAGCGTTCTGTAAGCGCAAAGGCGCCGTTCGCAGCCGGCACCCGCTGGCGTCGGTTGCTGCGATTGGAAAAAAGGCCAAGTGGCTTATTGAAAACCACGTGGAGGCGAAAACGGCTCACGGAAAAGGCACGCCCTATTACAAACTCTACGAACTCGGCGGCAAGGTGCTGCTGCTCGGGGTGGACCAGGACCGAAGCACTTTCCTCCACACAGCCGAGACCTTGGCGCGCCTGCCTTACCTAAAGCCTTCGAAGGCGTTTTTCATTGATTCGACGGGGAAAAAGAAGGCAAAAACCTGGCCTTTATTTGCAGGCCCGCACCGTAATTTTATAGGCCTGCAGAATTGGCTCGAAAAAACGCATCTGACGCGGAAGACTACCATCGGCCCGTGTGTCGCACAGGTGATGTCCTGCAGAGAACTTCTGGATGCCTTGCCGGAGCGTTTGAAAACCGAACCGGGCCTGTTTATTTCCGACAATCCCAATCTGCCGGACGGTATTTGGCAAAAAGCGGATGTACTGCGGGATCAATGGCGACGATGCTCGTTCCGGCTGGTCGCCGACAGCCTGTCGGCAGGACAATACGCCGAAGAAATTATCGACAACCTCACGCGGTTCGGTATAGAGCACGTCCTGCTGTCATATGTGAACGACAGGCCCTGGGACCGTATCGAGCAACGGAAGCGGAAATGGTACATACAGGGATTCAGAAGGGCGAAGATCGGCGTATCGGCCGTCAAGGCGACGGGCGTTCTCTCATCTGGACAGGCGGCATCGCTGATGAAAGAGGCGGGGACCGACACGCTTATCGTCCCATCGACGTACCCGACCGATGTGATTGCCCGATTCGCCGCAGACGGTTTAAAAGTCCTCGTGGAGAATACCTTTATCGGCAGCAAAGACATGGGCGACATGCTTGAAGCCCTGCCGCGAAAGATATCCGGGAACGTTCAACTTGCATTCAACCCGCTGGGGTTCGTCCGGGTAGGCGAGAATCCTTTCCTGACGTCGTTCAGAAGCAAAATCAAGCGGCATATCGGCCTGCTGTACGTGAACGACGGTTTCGCCACAGGCCGACGCATCGCCCTGGAGGAGGGGTTGTCGGAGATTAAGGAACTAATATCGGCTCTCCATTGCAAGGGGTTCGGAGGCCTCTTTGTACTGCAGACGCCGGAGGCAACGGCGTTTCCGCAAACAGTGAGAAAATTCATGGACATGCTTGAAGAGACAGGCGTCGTCTGATGAACGGAGAATGCCAATGGATTCCACAGAACAGCGCTGGGCCAACCCCCTCGTGGGTAAAGTAGTACCGTCGGAAAAGATTGATGCCGCCATCAACGCTCTTGAGGACATCTGGGCGAGGGAAGTCCTCTCCAGGCCCGAAGGTCCCACCTACGAGAACATCAAGGATTATCTTCCGCCGCTGGGAACGACGAATGCATCTTTCAGGTATTACCCCCTCGTTCTGGGCATGGTCGGAAGTCCCAGAAAATTCCTGTTTATAAGCAACGGCGCGGAGGTGCATGCCTCTCCCAACCCTTGGCGGCTGGAAGGCTACAGATGACGAAGTTGGTACAGGCCCGACTTCAAAATGTCGGTTCTGCTCGGACAGGAAAAGGAAGCCTTCGGCAGGGACCTGGAGAGGATAACCGGACCGGCTTACCTCGACGGATATTTACCCGTTATCCAGATAACCTATGAGCACCAGGGCGTGTTATATTCTGAAGAAGTTTTCGCGGCCCCCGCTCTTGTGCATCCGGAAATCCTCGCCTGCTACGTCAGGATTACCGCCAGTCCCCGTGGGAAGCGGAAATCACCCTCAAATTCGGTTGCGACACGGCGCTGAAGATACGCGAGTTGGGGAACCGTGACCTTGTATCGCTCTTTGGAGTGCAAACCGCCTGCCAGTTTTCTCTCCCGGCCGAGTTCGACGAAGAAGACAAGACTCTGATTTATCAGTTGGATTTGTCGAAAGGTCCCCGCAGCGCCTACCTTATGCTTCCGTCTGTTCCCATTACGCCCAATCACCCCGAGCCGCTTACATCCGAGGCTTACGAGCAGGTCAGGCAGCAGACCATCGCCTATTGGAACAGCGTCCTGGACGAGGGCGCCCGCTTCGACGTGCCGGAGGATCTCGTCAATAATGCCTGGCGGGCACTGGTCATACAGGCATTGATGCTTGTCAACAGAGACAGCATGCACTACAGTTACGCCAACGCCTACGATCGAACGTACGCTGGCGAGAGCCTCGATGCGGTCATGGCCCTGGCATACTTTGGTCAGGCGCTCAGGACCAGGCCGCTCATCGAGGATATAAATCACTATGTTCAGCCCGGCCTGGAATATCATTCCAATGCCTCGTTGCTGTCCGCATACGCCAAATACCATTGGTTGTATCGGGATGTCGAGTTTATCGAGAAGAACATCACCCGAATTCTCGACGGATGCGAAATGATAGTCGAAGGTCGGGCCAAGACCGAATACGGCATACTGCCCAAGGAGGACTACTGTGGGGACATTTTTGATAAAATGTGCAGTCTTTCCGCCAATGCGCAGTCCTGGCGGGCCTTGCGCGACTCGGCGGTCCTTCTGGAGATGCTGGGCGGGACGCACCTGAGCAAGAGGTGTCTTTCCGATTCGGCCGAATATCGCCAAGCGATTGTCAAGGCGGTGGAGGCCTCCATGCTCAAAGACACCGATCCTCCTTTTGTGCCCATTCCGCTCTACGAAGAGACCGAGCCTTTTGAAAAAATAACCGGTTGCCGTTACGGAAGTTACTACAATATAGTCATGCCTTACATCATTGGCTCGGAGGTGTTTTCCGCGACCGACCCAATAACAGATCACATCATGCGTTATCTGGAGACGAAGGGCGGGCGGTTGCTGGGACTTGTGCGGTTCGAGGACGGGATAGGCGACCTCTACGGCCTGCGCTACAACATCGCCCTGCTGAAGCGGAATGAGGCGGATAAGTTCCTCGTTGCGTTCTACGCCAAACTGGCTCATGGATGCACTCGTAACACCCTTGTCGGCGGGGAGGTTACGTCGCTTCGCCTGGAGGTCCAATCGATGTCAACGACAGTTAAGTACTTTGTCGGTGGCGAGTCGATGAGACTTCAGGCGGAACAAGCCCCGAATCTCCGCATGATAGGCAGTCCTCCCAACTCCACTTCCAACGCACTGGTGCTTCAGAGCCTCCGGTACATGATCATATTGGAGCGCGATTCCGCCAACGACGGCGTTTATGACGAATTGCATTTGCTTCGGGCAACCCCTCGCGCCTGGCTTGCCGACGGAAAGAGCATAAGAATAGAAAACGCCCCGACCTGTTTCGGCCTCGTCTCAGCGGAAGTACGATCCCGTCTGGCAGAAGGCGTTATTGAAGCGGATATCGAGTGTCCCGGAAGAAACCCTCCGGCGAGGAATACACTGACTTTGCGACTGCCTCGGGATTATGCACTGGAAGCGGTTACGGTTGACGGCGCTGCACATCAGGACTTCGAGGCTACCGGACTAATCCGCCTGCCCGTATCGACCGGAACAGTCAACGTCGTGGCCCGGTGCATCATGGCGAACCGGCTATAGCCATCCGGTCATCCGGGCAAGTAGTCCGGCGTAGTCCGTGTAATCAGGCCAGGACACGTCCGACGGTACGCCGTGGTCGCATCCGGGGATGTACCCGCCGTCCTTAAGGACCGGTTCGATGCGTTTCAGTTCGTCGCGAATAACCTGCCCGCCCCTGGCCATCGCCCGTTTGTCCACGCCGCCCTTGTAAGCCATCCGGCGCCCGAAAAGTTTGCGAAACTCATTGATGTCGTTGTGGGCGGCTACTTCTATCGGGTCGCAGACGTTGACGCCGGACTCTATCCAGAGCGGAATCAACTCTCCGATAAACCCGTCCGAATCCACATCGACAATCGGGCAACCGGCCGAAAATGCCCGCCTGGCCCAGCGCCGCCAACTGGGCAGGCAGAACCGCCGCGTCATCTCCGGCGAGATCATCGCCTTGGCCTTGTAGGCCATGTCTTCCGACCAGGCGACAACGTCCGGTACGACGTGCTCAAAAACCCGACCGAGCATAGTCGCAATGAAATCGCTCCAGAAATCGGCCATCTCTGCCACCAGTTCCGGCTGCTCGATCATCATGAAACACAATCCATCGAATCCGCACCATTCACGCATCTGCCAGAACGGACCGGAAAAATAGACTTCTAAAATGTAATCGCGGTCGGCGGTTTTTTTGCACCGTTGCTCAAAGTCGTCCGGAAATCGACCGGCCGCGTCAACATCATAACGAAGTTTCATTTTCTCCCAATCGTCGCGGTTTTCCACCGGAGACTTAATCCAGCGGCGCGTAACGAAGTCCTTCGCATAACGAAGATACGTAATGTCGAATTCGTCGGATATCTCGCAAATGTTACCCTTCCAGTCCTGAACGATATAGTGACCGTTCCTGTGCTCGATCACCTTTTCCTCGAATTGCGGGATCATCTCGAAGTTCACGCCGAGTTTGACTTCAGGCTGTGTCTGCTCCTGCTGGATGCCGAGTGTCTCGAGCAGGTAACCGAACCAGTCCGCCTGGCCAAGGTTTTCGGGTAGTCCCTGGCTATGCCAGGCCTTCAGGGTTGATTCTCTCGGATTACCGGGTTTGAAGGGGACTTTGTCGGGCGTTCCGAACGTAATCGTTTCAATGTATCGCCGTCTCGGGTTCACCGGCGCCTTCTCCGGACAGTTTTATCGTTTGATAAAAAAGCGATTATAACCTAACCGATTCACCACGGTGTCCGGCGCGGACAGGTAGATGTAGTAGCCTGAACCGTGCTGGCTGCGGTCGTGACGGTAGTGGAAGTCGTCGTACGGCGAGTATCCGCGTACGTTACAGACCGTCGGGTTGACCAGCACCATCAGGCGATGCTCTTTGGCGTCGTAAGTTACAATGTTCTCGCGGAAATCGCCGATGACGTCGGCGCAGGCGAGGTTCCGGCCATACTCGCCGACTTCGGGCAATTTTGCTTCCGGCAAATCCTCGATTTGGCCGTCGTCCCGCAGGCGGACGATGTGCTTGTTTTCATTACGAATGATGAATACGACCTGCGAACCTGCATCCCAGTGGACGGGCACGAAATTCTTCCGCTGCCAGTCGGTCAGGTTGCCCCAGTGGCTGCCATCCGGAAGAAAGATCGGAAAATGACCCAGTGTCGCCATTTCCCGGTGCTTCTCCTCGGTTCCCCATTGCCCCGACCGACGTGCGTCCTCCGCGGTATGGGGCTGGAGACCCGGAATTTCGGCTGTATGTCGGGCGAGCCATCCGTAATGCGCGTGGTGATACTGCTCCTTGAAGATTGTCCGGCCTTTGTTGTCCACGAAGTACACGCCGGGATTTCCGCTCTCGACGGCATACCAAATCTGCAACCCGTCGCGGTTCGGATCGATCCTGGCGGGTTTGGAAATATCGGTATGACCGAAGGGTTCCGCCTCCCAGCGAATCGTCCCGTCACCGTTGTAGCAGATACCGCCGCAGATGACTTCCTGTACGCCGTCGCCGTCGATATCACCGATGTCGAGGTTGTGCCCCGCCGGGCGCGCCTGCTCGACCCGCCAGGATATTTCACCGCTCTCGCCGGCAATGGCTGTGAGAACCTCGTCGCCGTAAGTGCCGTCAAGCAGGACGACGCTTGCCGGTTGATCCATTCCGCGCAGGTGTCCGACGGTAATATTTTCACGGGTGGCTCCGCCGGGCCAGGGACGCTCCCAGACGACTTGTCCCGTCTCGGCATCGACGGCGACCATCGTTTCATCCGGGCCGGTTCCTTCGTACTCGAGTTTGCCTGTGGCGGTCTTGTCCCGTCGAAAGATTACCTCCGTCCTCCCGTCGCCGTTGACGTCCCAGCAAAGCATCGGCGCGTGCAGCGTGCTGCCGTCCCATCCGCCGACGGGAGATAATTTCGTGTCGATTTCCCACAAAGCCCTGCCATCGTGGCCGTATGCAAGCATCCGGATCGTTTTCCCACGGATGACACGCAGGACGTATCCGATCCGCCCGTCGTTGCACAACTCGCCCAGTGCGATTCCCGTCTTAGGCGGCGCATCGTCCGGGTTCAGCGGGATGTCCAGCGCCAGCATTGTCGCCTCGGCTGATGCGTCGACTTCGACCGTCTCCGAAACGCTCCCCCCGGGCGCAGTGATTCGATATCGGTATTTTCGATCTTCCGGCGCATTGTCCAGGAAGTTGGTCGAATCGACAATGGCTTCAGAGGTTATTCGCTGCCAGTCGTCGTCCCGATCCCCCGTCGCCGCTCGACGTTGAACGGTGTTTGCGGATCGTCGCCGGCCAGCAGACGCCATGACAGGAAAACCTTTCGATTACCTCGCGGAAGACCAACCAGGTAACGGTGTTGATGCGCGCCGGATGACATGTATTTTCTTTCCCTTACCGTTCGTGTCTATTTCATTACTCCGCCAGTTCGTCGGCGTGTTCAGCGACCTTTCGGAATGCCGCAGCGTATTCTTCGATGATTTCCGGGTGGTCGTGTTTGAACCATGGAATCGAAAAGCACCTTTGCGGAATGTTCTCGGAAACCGGCAGCGAACCGGGACCCTGGCGAACGTCGCGTTTGGCGTTGGCGATAACGGTGGGCTTGCCGTGTCCGTAGATGTCCGCCTCGTGGAAAAGGGGGTGCAGGTGCAGCGGGAAGTTTGCGCCCGGGGTGGCGACATCGACGCCTTCAGCCTGGACTGCCCGGCAGAACTTCTCGACGTCAAGCCCGCCGATTTCTTCGGGACGGTACAGACCTTTTGCGGCGTACCATCCGGCCATTGTCGAACCGCTGTCGGCGGGTGGGCGGTGGGCCTTGATGCCCGGAGTACCTTCCAGCAGGTCCCAGAAGCGATTCATCGCCTTTTGTATCTCCTTGATGCGCTGGGGGTAATATTTCAGTTGCACCCGACACATGGCCGATGCCGTCTGGTTGAGGCGGTACTTGTATCCACCCATGGGCAGGCCGCTGAATTTCTTCAGTTCGGGTATCGTAATCTGGCCTGATGCCTTGTTCCACTCTGTCTTCGGACCCGTCCGCTCGTAGAACCCGAAGGCGACAGCCCGTTCGTAAATCTCCCGATCATTTGTAACGAGCATGCCGGCTTCGCCGCAGGCGAGGCTTTTTCCGCTCATCATGCTGAAGGCTCCGACGTGCCCGATTGTGCCGGTCATGCGACCTTTATACATACCGCCCTGGGCGTGCGAAACGTCTTCGATTACCTTGATATTGTGCTTCTCGGCAATGGCCATAATCTCGTCCATCTCTGCCGGGTGGCCGCAATAGTGCACTGCAATGATGGCCTTTGTGTTCTCGCTGATACGGTGCTCGATGTCGTCGGGGTCGATGCAGATGGTGTCGTCGAGGCAGTCGGCGAAGTTGACGGTCGCCCCCAACGACAGTGCTTGCAGTAGAGAGGCCCAGAAGGTCAGCGAAGGCGCGATGACCTCGTCGCCGATGCCGACGCCGCATGCCCACATCGCTCCCAGAAGCGCCGAGGTGCCGTTGCAGTGTCCAAGGGCGTACTTCATACCCATCCAGTCTGCGATTTCCTTCTCCAGTTCCAGCGTAACGTCCGTGTGGCTCATCGCACCGCGGCGGAGCACCTCCAGCACAGCCTGCTCGTCCTCTTTCGTAACGATAGGCCAGGTGAACATGACGGACGGTTCTTTCGTTACCGCCCTGGGTCCGCCGTTAATCGCCAGATGTTTTTTGCAGAAGAAATTGCTCTCTCCTTTGCAGTCGTTCGAGGAATACAAAAATGTTCCCATTATGCTGTTAAATAAAAAAGGGCTGACGGAACTCATCACCCGCAATCACTCGATTGATGGTTTTATACCGCTTCAGCGGGGGCCTGTTACAAAACAATATGTTACCCAAAAATGTCATTTTTAAACCAGGCTCACAATTCGGCGTTGTTTTCCGGTAATCAGCATTGTCGTGTTAAGAAATTTCCACAATTCCGCCTTCCCTGCCGGCCTGGTATGTGGAAAGGACAACCTGGAGGCATTTCAGACCTTCTTCGCCGGAAATCGGAGCAGGCCGGTCTTCTATTACGGCGTCGATGAAATCTTTCACCATGTCCCGGTAGAAGGAAAGACCAATATCCTTCTTTGCTGGAAACTCGTTCCATTCATTTGGCGACAGGCCCAC
This sequence comes from Planctomycetota bacterium, assembly GCA_034190305.1. GTDB lineage: Bacteria > Planctomycetota > Phycisphaerae > SM23-33 > SM23-33 > JAUWNJ01. Next base: position 19,622 of record JAXHSV010000010.1, read on the forward strand.
ATCGTCCCTGACGGTAAAGACCTTCATAGGCTCGGACACCAGGACTATCTGCCCTTGTGAGCCCAGGAGGGATACGTGGCTCCCGCTGCTTCCATAAGCGATAGTTGAAGTGTTGATGCCGCCTATCGCTCCGTTATTAAACATCAGCGTCGCATTCAGTGTATCCTCAACCTCTATGCCGGAATGCTGGCCGTAGGTCCCGTATTCGGCGCTCACCCGGGTTACCTCCAGCCCCGTCAGATGGCGAACGAGATCTATGTAATGACTGAAGTTCATCATCAGGACCCCGCCGCCGCTGGCGTCCCATTTGCCGCGCCAGTCGGTAACGCTCCTGCCTCTGTATCCCCTTGTCCAGTATGTTTCGCTTTTGAACCCGAACGAAACCATACTTATGTTGAATATTTCCCCTATCGCTTTGGCGCCCAGCAGTTCTCCTGCCCTGGTCGAAGCGGGGTGATACCTCAAGGCATAGTTGACCCCCAGTTTTACGCCGGCCTTTTTGCATTCCGAAATCATCCTCTTTCCGTCGTCCAGCGTGGTGGCCAGAGGTTTTTCGCACATCACATGCTTACCCGCCCCGGCTGCCTGAATGGTTATCGGAGCATGGAGGTAATGGGGAACGGCTACAATAACCATATCAATCTCTTTGTCGGACAGAACGTCATCCAGATCGTCGGTATGGGGAACGCCAAACTCCTTACCGAAATTCTCTGCCACTTTTTTCTGGGCATCCATGACTGCGACTAGTTCACCTGCCTCTATGTCCCGCAATGCCTCGGCGTATCGTTCAGAAACGTCCCCGCAACCAATAAGCCCAACTCCGATTTTTTTCACGTTTTCTCCTTTTCCCGCTTTCGTGCTGGCTTGCTCTCTGTATCAATTATGGATATTCGTACCCATCCACCATGCAGATTTGCAGATTTCCGTCCATATCGGTATTGAAGAACGCCTTCTGCCCGTCGGGCGACAGGAAGGGATGCGGATGGGCCAGATGGCCGCTCCATGAACACCCCGGATGCAGAAGATACCTGACCTTCAGAGATGAATCCTCTCCCTCCGGAAGAGTTCCTATGAAAAGTCTGCAATCCTCACCCCGTCTGCCCGCGGCTGCATAGCGTATCCAGTCTGCGACCATCATGGTTCCCGAGGGGTCAAATGCGAAATGATTGAAACGCGGATTCTCCACGTTGCGGGTTATAAGGTTTCTCCGCGCGCCGGGAAGGTTCCTGCCCCGGTGCGAGGTGGTTTCGTCGGTCGGCGCCGGAAGGGACTCGACAATCGGCCTTTGGACCGGGTCCATCGGACCAAGCCATATACCCCCTATTGCCGAAAGACCCTCTCCCCGCCAGCACTCGTGCCCGTGGACGTGTTCTTCGCGGTCGCGTCCCCAGGGCAGGTCACGCCAGTTAGTCCCGTCGTCGCGGATGACGTGGATATCCCCGCCCAAATCGTCAGCGACCAATTTCATGTTCTTTCCCTGTTTGTCACACAGCGAGCCGTGATTGTGCTGTATCATTATGTCGTGGCTGGCTTGGGGGTCTTTGGAGCGACAGTACTGCGGGTGCATGTTGCAGAATTCGGGGTGCTCATATACCAACCTGACCGAGCAATCGACCAAATCGAAGACCAGAAGCCCGAAAGGCGCCCCATCGATCTTTCCGTCACCCAGGAATGCCGAAGCGGCCAGGCGTTTCCCGTCCGAGGAGATCGTTGAGAGGATGTAGTACCTGCTGGGGCGATAATTCGTTCCGGGAAGCGGCGAATCAATGACCAGCAGCGTCTCGCGCTCGAAGGAGTCGAGCGAGAGGCGTTTCAACATCGACTTTCCGCCGCCGGGGATTGTCTGGTCCACGATGTAATAGACGTATTTTCCGTCGGGACTGACCGAAGGGGCCTTCGCCCCCTGCTCGTCGGTCAGTTGCCGCAGAGAAAAGTCGTCCTCGATGTCGCACAGGCACAGCATCGTGTCATGGGCGGTGGTAGAGTGGTCGTCGGGATCGAATCTCCTGAATCGCTGATAGACAAATCGCCTGGAATCCGGAGTGAAGACATGCGATTCCATGTAAATGTGGCTGTTGTTGGTGTTGGGGTCCGTGGTGATCTGGACGACGTTCAGTCCTTCCGGCGATTCGGGCGTCAGCAGGTCTGGTCTCCGGCGACTTTCACGCACCACAGGGGCATTAACGGGCGGTTCCATTATTTACTCCACGTTTTTCACTTCTGATTTCATCGACTCGGTGAGAAAAAATCTATCATCCTGAACATTCGTTACAGGCGTCTCTGGCCCCGTTCCTTTTACCGCTCTCTCAAGTTACCGTTCAGGTCCCGCCACGTCAACGAGACGACACAAAGGTTATTGTCCGGACGATTGTGGGAATTTTCTGACGGACGCCACACCACAGGCCCAAGGGACTTATATTACCTTACGTACTTGCCTGCCGGCAGAGAGGCGGTAACCACAGGGCTTGGGATAGTGGGGTTGTTGTAAAACCGGCACGGGCGAGACGCCCGTGTTACCCATCAGGCGACTTTTTCAACAACCCCATAGTTATCCGGGGCGGATTAACCTGCCTTGCTGCCGCTGCTGGGTTCAGTACCCATCGCATCCCCTTCGAGACCTATGAGGACGGGAGCGTTAACAAACCAATTAATAAACGCGATAACAAAGATAGTCTTCGCCCATAACGGTATAGTAGAGTAGTCAACTTTTCTTCTCCACTCGACCATTCGGCAATTTCCATTGTCTTTTCCGGCACGTCCCACCACGCTGTTTTTTGAAATTATTCGTGTAATTCGTGGACTGCTTTCTTATGCCGTGTATGTTCCGGCGGTGGCGTCCCCGCCTGTTCCGGTCCAGTCAGTGTGGAAGAACTCGCCTCGCGGCTTATCGACCCGCTCGTATGTATGCGCGCCGAAGTAATCCCGCTGGGCCTGGAGCAGATTGGCAGGCAGTCGCTCTGAGCGGTATCCGTCGTAGAACGCCAAAGCCGAATTGAGTGCCGGAACCGGAACGCCCAGACGGACAGCCTGAATGACCACTCGCCGCCAGGCTGAATTGGCCCTGCGAACGGCCGAGCGGAAATAGGGCACCAGCAGCAGGTTAGTCGGCTGGGTCTTCCTGCTGTATGCGTCCTTTATCTTTCCGAGGAACTGGCTTCGGATGATGCATCCGCCCCTCCACATCAGCGCGATTCCGCCGTAATTCAGGTTCCATCCATACTCCGCCGCAGCCGCCCGAAGCAGCATAAATCCCTGTGCATAGGAGATAATCTTTGATGCGTACAGCGCCGCACGGATGTCCTCGACGAATTTGCCTTTATCGCCCTTGAAGGCGCGTTTGGGTCCGCGGAGTTTTTCCGAGGCTGCGACCCGCTCGTCCTTCAAGGCCGACAGGCACCGCGCGAAGACTGCTTCTCCGATAAGCGTCAGCGGTATTCCCATATCCAACGCGCTGATGCCGGTCCATTTGCCCGTGCCTTTCTGTCCGGCAGTGTCGAGAATCACATCGACCATCGGTTTGCCAGTTTCCGGGTCTGTGGTCGCAAGAATATCACGTGTAATTTCTATGAGGTAACTGTCCAGTTCGCCTTTGTTCCACTCGGCGAAGGACTCGCTCATCTCAGCCGGCGTCATCCCGATGGCCTTCATCAGCGAGTATGCTTCGCAGATAAGTTGCATGTCGCCGTATTCGATACCGTTGTGCGTCATTTTAACGTAGTGGCCTGCACCGTTTTCGCCGACCCAGTCGCAGCACGGTTCGCCGTCAGCCTTTGCAGAGATTGCCTGGAAGATGGGCTTTACGTGCTCCCATGCAGCCGGGCTTCCGCCGGGCATGATGCTGGGGCCGTGACGTGCGCCTTCTTCGCCGCCGGAAACGCCCGTGCCGATGTAGAGCAGGCCCTTGCCCTCGACGTACTCGCAGCGGCGTATAGTGTCGTTATAATTACTGTTTCCGCCGTCGATGATTATGTCGCCCGCCTCCAGGTGAGGGATAACCTTGTCGATGAAGTCATCGACCGCCGCGCCCGCCTTGACCATAAGCATTACTCGACGAGGACGCTTCAGCGCAGCGACAAACTCCTCAATCGAGTGAGTTCCGATGATGTTCGTTCCCTTGGCGCCGCTGGCCAAAAAATCATCAACTTTACTTACGGTTCGGTTGAACACAGCCACCGTGAAGCCGTGATCGTCCATGTTCAGTACGAGGTTCTGGCCCATAACGGCCAGGCCTATCAATCCGATATCCGCTTGTGGCATCGCTGATTTCTCCTTATTCATTCAGGGTTTTCGGGATAACCTATCCTACCGATCCCCGTGGTGATTTCAAGAGCGCATCCGGCGGTATCAGGTCAATGGCGTGAAGACAGATTGAAACGGAATGGTTATCATCCTGTCGTTCAGATTTGCCCGTCTGATTAAAATTCATCCGCATTTTCAGGATTGCGCCTGATTCTGGGGTCGGTGAATACGTCTGATTCGTCGCGGCTGGTGCTGGAAAACTCCGACACAATTGCACCGGTCCGGCCGGCTTGGAATCAGTGCAGCGTGTCGGGATCAATTGTGTACTGCCGACCCGGCGTCAGTTCGATCTCCTTGAAAACGGTATAGTATTGTTCGCTGCCTACAGGAGGACGGGCCTGGCGTTTTGGGGTCGGTTCGCCTTCGACGTAAAGGAGAACTTTTCCCCAGCGGCAGCGGAATGTTTCCATCTTGCCTGACCCGCCCGCTACCGGAGGGTGCCGGTGTTCCGGGCAGTACGTGTTTAGCCTGCATGGGTGGCGAACCGCACCGCACCGCCTGCATGTTCCCTCATAGGTGATGATCTTGACTACGCGCGGACGAACCGGCGGGATTTCCTCAATGATCTGCTCAAGTCTTTGGCAGTCCGATACTGACGCCCCGCAATGGGGACAACGTTCCAAAGGCAATTCGATCACCTCATCGATGTGCGAGGGAGTCCGGCGACAACTGCCACGATGACCCGCTTTCCTAACCGGAGGCTTTTGCTGCTACGGGGGAATCTTTTTGGGTTCTTGCCGCCGAAAAGGACCGGCTTGCCGAGACGATGTCCTCTGCGCTTCGGATAACTGCTCGCGCAGTTGCCGGTTCTCTTGGGTAAGCCGCCGGTTCTCCTGACGCAGATGTTGGTTTTCTACCTACAACTGTGCAACTCGGCTGCGTAGATTAT
>JAXHSV010000100.1:0-10699 GCA_034190305.1 Planctomycetota bacterium
CCAGAAAAAACATAATCAACCAGAAAAAAACAGAGCGACGGACTTTTATTAAAGGCATGGAATTCCAGATAAAAGGTAAATATTTGAGGGCATTTAACATCGGACATCACCGTCGGCAACGTTACGGTTGACGGCAACGTCGGTATTCTTCAAGTCGGTGATGTCGCCGCCGGGTCAGTCTGGAACCTGCCGAGTTACGTCGCACAGGCCAGGATGGGCGACCCGTCCAATCTGAATGTTACCGCCGGCAAGATCGGCTACTGGATTATCTCGGGCGATTACGCAGCCGGGGCGTTTACCGCCGATTCGCTGCTGTCTCTGGGCGTCGCTGGAAACGTAGGCGCAACGCTCGATCTGGGTAGCGCAGGAAGGATTAATATCTTCGGAGATTTCACCAGCACGCTGGAATCCTGGGGAACAGTCGGTTTCTTCGGCGTCGCGGGAACCTTGAGCGGCGACGTGGACGTGTATTGCGGCGACCTGCTGGCCCTGCGGGCCGACACCGGTTTGACAGGAACGGTGGACGTTGGTCGGCAAACCTTGCCCGATGCCGGCGGCAATCTCGTCGAGTACGGCGGCGGTAAGACGAACGCCGTTTATATCGTTACGGGCAACTTCGGCGGCGGCGCAGCGACCGCGACCTACCGCACCGCCAACGGTATCGGCATGTTCACCGTCGGGGCGGGCAACTTCTCCGGGTTACTCAGCACCGGAGGCAACCTGGGCACCTTTACGGTAAACGGTACGATGACCGGACGGGCGTGGGCGGCGGGGAGCATCACGGTCGCTTCCACCAACAACATGACAGGTGCAATGCTGGCGGCATCGGGCGACCTGCTGGCGGCATACGTGCGAGGCAACATGACCGACAGTTACATCTTCGCCGGCTTCGACCCCGGCGACGGGGGTTTTGACGCTGCCGCCGGCGACGAGGCCGCAAACCTCCGGATCGACGCGTTCACTCCTCTTGCATGGCGAACGCCGGAAAACGCCGACCACGTCAGGAGCGGGCGAATTAACAACGTGGGCATCGCCGGGACAATGACGCGTTCGGTTATCTCCGCCGGCGTCGGTCCGGGTGCGGACGGATACGTCGGAACGGGCGACGACATTGTTCTCGGCGCCTCGACGATTACCGCCCAGGTGTTCGTCTTCGGCGACATCGTCGGAAGCGCCAACGCCAACGAAGCTTACGGCATATATTCGGCAAATAACCTGCCTGTCGTCATCTTCCACGGCAGCCAGCCGTTCTCATCGAACGGCAATGCGCGTGTCGGCACCTACATGAGCGTCCTGGCCGGCAACCTCAAGGTTACAAGCATCCTGGTAACCGCCAATTCCTTCATCGCCTACTTGAACCATCCGCTGAATCTCGGAACGGTGGATAATTCAGTTTTTGCGGTACTCGCGTCTGTGGATGGCGACTTCAGCACGACCCTGGATAACACTGACATCTCCGGCAGTACGACAATAAGTTACAATAGCATCGATTATTACATTATCATCACGCTGAACAGCGGAACGTGGGAGTCGTTGGGTGCAAGTATAGGCGAACACTTCCAGATAACGCTGACCGATGCGCTGGCCGACAGCCGAGGAAACATACTGGACGGCGAGTACACAGGAACCTTCCCTTCGGGTGATGGTGTGCCCGGCGGAAATTTTGTATACTCTGCCCAGAGTGGACAGGTGTACCTTGCGGACGTTCCGGCATACGAGTGGTGGTTCGGTTGCGCACCCACTGCTGCGGGAATGCTGATAGGTTACTATGATGCCTTCGCTGGTTACGAAGATCTCATCGTCGGCGACGCCAGTACGCAAACCGATGACGTCAACGAGGCAATCGCTTCTTCGGGCGACGGCACGTACTTCTGCAACGCCTACGGTTACTATGAGCTTCCCTGGACTGTCGATGCCACGCCGGGCACCGGACACATCGGCGATTACGCAATCTACGACGGCGTGGATGATTACTATTACTTCACTCCGTATCCGGATATGTCCGAGATCGACCCTGCCGGCGCACACGCCGATGACTGCCTGGCCGACTTCATGCACACCTCGCGAAGCGCCGACGGGCTGACTCTCGGTGGGACGTGGGCCAATATGATGGGCCTCGGCGCCACAGAATACGTCGCCTATCGCCTCCCCGGACACACCGCCAGTTCGACCGACGTGGTCTGGGGCGCTCTGACCTTGTCCATGCTTGCCGCTGAAATCAATGCAGGAAGACCCGTCCTGCTGAGCGTGGATAGCAGCGGTAACGGTCAGGTCGACCATGCCATCACAGCCATCGGGTACGACCTGATTAATCAGCAGTACGCTTACTACAACACATACGACGCTGATATTCACTGGGCTGACTTCCATGGAGTTACGGCTGGCCAGGCGTGGGGCATCCACATGGCGACGTTTGTTACGATGAATTGACGGGCAGAAGGAACTTCTGGTAGAATACAAATAGAATACAAAAGACCGACGGGGCTGGTTGAGTAAGTAACTCACAGACCCGCCGGTCTTTTGTCCGCTGAAGGTCGCAATCGCATTTTTACGAGGGGCTAAAACATCCTTCCCATAATCCTGCTTTTCTGCGATACTTGTTTAATAATATGATTCTGCGAATCGGTGCGGAACGGAGCCGGATGATGACAAAGACGAAATTTGGAATTTTGATGTTGTTATTTGCGGTGCCCGCGAGCTCGACACCGCTTTGGGCTGACGGTGGCGTTGCAGCCATTACCAGACCCAGCGGGGATGTAACACTTTCTTTTGTCAGACCCGGGCGGGTTATGAAAATCCTCGTCAAGGAAGGCCAGACGGTCAAGGTCGGAGACGTGTTGGTGCAGCAGGACAACGCCGCCGAACAGGCGCAACTGGCCCAGTTGAAGGCGCAGGCGGAAGATGCCACTCGTATAAAGGCTGCCGAGGCGCAGCTGGACCAGAAAAAACTGGACCTGAAGAAGGTCGAGGAAGCAACCGGCGCTACTACGGAGATGGAGATCGAGCACGCCAAACTGGATGTTTTGATCGCCGAACTGTCGTTGAAACTGTCGCAATTCCAGCGCGAGCAGGACAATCGCAAGTACAACGAGGCCAGGTTGCAGATAGAGCGGATGCGCCTGGAAAGCCCGATCTCGGGAAAGGTGGAGCGGATTTTTGTAAAGGCGGGCGAATCCGTAGATGCGCTTGAAGATGTAATACGAATAGTCAACATTGCCCCGTTGTGGATTGATGTTCCGGTTCCGCTGGGCCAGGCCCGACTACTGAAAAATGGCCTGAAGGCGGTAGTTGAATTTGCGGCGGCGGATGATGCCGGCAAAACCGACAACACCACCGGCGGGAAAACCGCCTATGGCAAAATCGTTCACATCGCATCGGTAGCGGATGCAGCCAGCAACACGCTTATGGTTCGCGTGGAGGTTCCAAATCCAACATCTCGTCCCGCCGGCGAGCACGTTCGCGTTGGTTTCACGCCTCCGGTGAAAGAAATAAGCGGAAAATCGAATAAGGACCGCAGTAAGGAACCCGCATCGCAAAGCGGTTTCGGGGTCGGGAAAGTTACGAACAATAACAGTCGCCGCCGTTCCGGTGGAAAGTCGGTTGATTAAGGCGGCGACCAGGCACTATGCCTTGCGCTGCGGCGCAGGGCGAATAAGGGAGTTAAATCAATGACCAAAGATGCGACACTACCATCGCCGGATGACAAGAACGAAAAGCCGATTGAGGAGCAGGCCCGCGAGCAGACAGGTCAGCAGCAGGTGCGGATTCACGTGGACGAACGGGAAATGCGAACGTCTTACGCCAACGCCTTCCGCACAAACGGAACGGCGGAGGAAGTCATGCTGGACTTCGGTTTGAACCTGGTCGCCCCGCCATCACAACAGCAGGACAAGCCGGAGATAATCTTTCGGATCAATGATCGCGTAATCATGAATTACTACTCTGCCAAACGTCTGGCTATTACGCTCAGCCAGTTGATTCGCCGTCATGAGGAGCAGTTCGGCGATCTGGAAATGGACGTCGCCAAGCGGCGGAAGGACGGTCTGTAGGCCTTTCCGCCCGCCTACCGTCAGGAAAAGTCGGCAAGTTTAGTCTTATGGTGCGGATGAATTATCCATGGCCTCAGACGGCGCTCAAAACGAACAGCAACAATGGCGAGCCGATGTTTCTTCGGCGGAATTGATAAATCGCCTGAGTCGGTTTCAGGGCCCGCCCGCTGAATTCCTGGTTAACCTTCTTGCGGTTCAGTGCCGTTTGGCCTCAGCGGTTTCAGGAGCGATCCTCAGGCCGGAGGCGAACGGTCGGATGGAGGCAATAGCCGTCTTTCCTCCCCTTTCCGAAGGCGCCACTGCGCCGGTCTGGCTGGCGCAGGCTGCGGAATTGGCCGGCAGGGGCGTCTCGTCCGGCGCCACGACGGTTAAACCCCTCCACGGCATTGACGATCTTTACGGTCAGCCCGCACAAAGACACCTTGTGATGATCCCCCTCGTAACTGACGGGGAAGGCGTCCGCGGTCTGGCGGTATTTGTCGTTGAGACTTCCGATAAGTCCGCCCTGGCAACCAGTCGCGAGAGACTGGAACTGACCATCAGCCTGCTGAATCTTTACGAGATGCGTCTGACGCTTCAGCGCCGCCAGGCCGACCTTTCAAGGCTACGGACGGCGATGGAGGTTTTCTCGGCCATCAATGAACAGGACCGCTTTACCGGCGCAGCCATGGCCTTTTGTAACGAAACGGCTTCACGCTGGCAGTGCGAGCGAGTTAGTCTTGGTTTCCTTCAAGGGCGTTACGTCCGGCTCAAGGCGACCAGCCACACCGAGAAGTTCAGTCGGAAAATGAAGATCGTCCAGGACATCGAGTCGGCGATGGAGGAATGCCTCGACCAGGACGTGGAGGTGGTTTATCCGCCGGAGACGGAGGCAACCTGCGTCAGTCGCTCCGCCGGTGAACTGTCGAAGCACCACGGGCCGACGGCGGTGGTCAGTTTGCCGCTGCGAAGGTCCGGCGAGCCGGTGGCTGTGTTGACTGTTGAGCGGTCGTCGGACAGGCCGATGGTGCTCGATGAGATTGAACCGCTTCGCCTGACTTGCGAGTTATGCACGGCCCGTCTGGTGAACCTGCATAAGTCCGATCGGTGGTTAGGCGCAAAGGCGGCGGCAGCGGCTCGCAAGGCGCTGGCGACACTGGTCGGTCCGAAACATACGTGGCTGAAGGTCGCAGCGATTTTGGTTTTTGCAGCCGTTGTTTTTCTGACCTTTGCAAAAGGCGACTGGCGGGCCGATGCGTCCTTCGTGCTTGAAGCGACAGAGCAGCAGGTTGTTCCCGCGCCGTTCGACGGATTTCTCGAAAGCGTCTCGGTAGTTCCCGGGGAGACGGTCATTGCCGGCGAGACTATTCTTGCCGGGCTTGACACTTCGGAACTGCGTCTGCAACTGATGGCGGCAAAGGCAGAACGCCTGGCTTCTCTCACGCGGGCCGATGCGGCTATGCGCGATGACAGGACTGCCGAAGCCCAGGTCGCCGGCGCCGAAGCCGACAAGATCACCGCACAGATCCGCCTTCTGGAACATCACATCAGTAAGGCCCAGATCGTTTCGCCGATATCGGGCTGTGTCGTTACCGGCGACCTGAAACGCCAAATCGGTGCACCGGTCAAGACCGGCGATGTGCTCTTTGAGATCGCCCCGCTTGAGTCGCTTCGGGCCGAACTGTTCGTTCCGGAGGATGAGATAGCGGACGTTGTGCGGATGGTGGATTCAGCCGAAAAACGCGGCGAGGTGGTCCGCGGAGATCTGGCCGCCGCCGGGAAGCCGGACCGGCACATTCCTTTCGCCGTCGAGCGGATCAATCCCGTGGCAGAGGTCATCGACCAGCGGAACGTCTTTAAGGTCCGTGTACGCCTGCTGGAAAGACGCTCCGGGATGCGCCCCGGAATGGAGGGCGTTGCGAAGATACATCTGGGCCGGAGACGATATGCCTGGCTGTGGACTCGAAAACTGACTAACTGGATACGCATGAAATTGTGGATATGAACAATTTCCAATTTCCAATTTTCGATTTCCAATTGAGGCAATGCTCGATTGGTTTGTATCTGTCAAATTGAAAATCGGAAATTGGAAATTGGAAATTGGAAATTGGCAATCGAACGCCCGACATTCAGTGAGTCCTGGTATCGCGTAGCCGGTCTTAGGCCCCGTCTGCGGTCCACGGTTCAGGTTTTCCGACAGCATTTTCGCGGACAGATGTGGCACGTCCTTCAGGATCCCACAAGCAATCAGTTCTTCCGGTTGAACGAATCGGCCTATAATTTCGTCGCCATGCTGGACGGAAGGCGGACCGTCGCAGAGGTCTGGCGCATCTGTAATGAGCAGTTGGGCGATGAGGCCCCGACACAGGGTGAAGCCATCCAATTGTTAGGGCAACTATATACATCGAATCTGCTCCATGCGGAGTTGCCCCCGGACGCCGAGGGTCTGCTTAAGAGGTACCGCAAACGAAAGATCAGAGAGATTCAGGGATACGTTACAAACCTGCTGTTCGCCCGCATACCCCTGATCGACCCGGACCATTTCCTTAACCGCTGGATTGGTGTGTTCGGACGGGTTTTCACCAAATACGGATTGGCATTATGGCTGGTGCTGATTGCCGTGGGGTTTTATTTTATCGTCGGTCGGATCGGCGATCTGACCAACCGCGCCTCGAGCGTGTTCGACCCGGCGAACCTTCCGTTTCTGTACCTTGGAATGGTCGTAGCGAAGGTGTTTCACGAGTTCGGCCACGCCTTTGCGTGCAAGCGATTCGGTCGGCTGGCCGGCGGAGGCGAAGTCCATGTCATGGGCGTGATGTTCCTTGTCTTCATGCCGCTTCCTTACGTGGACGCCTCGAGCGCATGGGCGTTCCGCAACAAGTGGCATCGCGTCGTCGTCGGCGCCGCCGGAATGTTCGTGGAACTGGCCATAGCGGCCGTTGCCGCAATTATCTGGGCCAATACACGCTCCGGAACCGCCGCCCACGCCGTCTGCTACAACATAATGTTTATCGCCGGCGTTTCTTCGCTTCTGTTCAACGGAAATCCGTTGTTGCGATACGACGCTTATTACATTCTCTCAGACCTGCTGGAAATTCCCAACCTCGCACAGCGATCCAAGGAATACATATACTATCTCGTCAAGCGTTACGTCTGGTCGGTCCGTCAGGCGAGAAACCCCGCCCACACCTCCGGCGAACGGGGTTGGTTCGTCTTCTACGGCATCGCTTCGACGATTTATCGGATATTTATCTTTTCCATGATCCTGCTGTTCCTGACCGACCGCCTGCCGAAGCCCCTGGCGATAGTGGCGATTGGGTTCGGCGCGGTGGCTGCGCTCACATGGTTGTGCATACCGCTTGGAAAATTCATCCGTTACCTCGCCACCAGCGGAGAACTTGCTCGCCAGCGCCAGCGCGCGGTGGCCAGTACGTTGGTATTCATTATGGTTGTATTTATAGGTTTGGGACTCATCAGCGTTCCGGACCGCTGCCGCGTCGAAGGCATCGTCGAACCGATAAACATCTCGATTATCCACGCCGAAGCAGACGGATTCGTGAGGGATTTCCTCCCTTCAGGCCGGCGGGTCAGCCCGGACGGCCCGGTCCTTCTGCGATGCGAAAACCCTGAACTGAAGGCGCAACACGAGCATTTGCTGGCCGAGCGCCGTCGTCTCCAGGTCCGTCTGCGGATAGCCCAAACGCAGGAACCGGCAGCCGCCCAAATCCTGACCGAACAGATCGTCGCCATCGACGAACAGATCCTCCGCACCGAAGAGCAAATCGCACTGTTGTCGCTGCGAGCCGGTATGACCGGTAAGTGGATTTCACCGGAGATAGACCGAATCAAAGGCGGATACGTACACCGGGGAGATAAGGTCGGTCTGGTTGCGGACCTGGAGCGGGTTTTCGTCCGCGCCGTAGCCGACCAGCAGGCGGCGGCGATGCTTGTATCAGAGGCTTACGACGACGTTGAGATTCGCCTGAAGGGCAGATCCGACATGCAGGTGTCCGGGAAAAAACTGCAAATTCTTCCCGCCGGTTCGAAGCGTCTTCCTTCGGCGGCGTTAGGATACGCCGTCGGCGGGACAATGCAGACCGCCCCGGACGATCCGCATGGCACAAAGTCGTCAGAACGGTTCTTTGAAATTCACGTCCTTCCCGGCGAGGACAAAGATGTCAAACTGCTGAGCGGTCAGCGCGTGGTGGTCCGCTTCGAGATGCCCGCCAAACCGCTGCTGGTGCAATGGTGGCGATCTCTGCTGCAACTTATCCAGCGCAGGTTTCACATCTGAAATGGCGGCGATACCCTCCACAACCTGGCGTATGCTCACACGGCGAACGGGCGGCAAGGAACTTCCCAAGGGGCTGGACGCTGCATGGGACATATGCGCCGGTCTGGCGGGACGGCTCGTTCCGCGACGGAAACGATTCGGCCAACGGGCCGAGAGAATCTGTGCGATGGAAAAACAATTCACCGACCTGAGCGATACCGGTCTCAGCGAAAAGGCGAGAGAGTTTCGTGAACTTTTCCGTCGAGGCCTCGACGAACCCGTCGATCTGGAACGTGCATTCGCTCTTATTCGCGAGGTGGCGTCCCGGCAGTTGGGCGAAAAGCCTTTTCCCGTTCAGGTGGCAGGCGCCTTGGCGCTGGAGGCAGGCTGCATTGCAGAGATGGCGACGGGCGAGGGCAAGACGCTGGCTGCCACCATGCCGGCGACAGTAGCGGGCTGGCGAGGCAGAGGCTGCCATATCATCACATTCAACGATTACCTCGCTGCCCGCGACGCCGAATGGATGGGCAAAATCTACCGATTCTGCGGCCTGAGCGTCGCGCACATAGAACAGGACATGAAACCGCCCCAGCGGCGCGAAGCCTACCAGGCCGACATTACCTACTGCACCAACAAGGAAGTAACCGCCGATTTTCTTCGTGACCGATTGGCCCTGGGGCGATTGCGAGGCTTGCCTGAAGCTCTGCTTGCGAAAATCGCCGACGGCGCCGGAAGCGGGACCGATCGGCTGGTGCAGCGAGGGCTGAACTACGCCATCGTGGATGAGGCCGACTCGGTTCTGATAGACGAAGCAGTTACGCCTCTTATTATTTCAGGCAATGCACCTAATCCCGAACAGGTCGAGGCCTTCAGAGACGCTACCGAATTGGCAGAAGCCCTTGAGCGACAATCCCATTATCGTGTGAATCACCGCTATCGAGAGGTTGAACTGACCACAGCGGGAAAAGACCGGCTCGCTGAATTGAGCGAGCCGCTCGGCGGCTTCTGGAGAGGCGCTCGTCGCAGAGAGGAACTTGTCGTCCAGGCGCTGACGGCCAGAGTGTTTTACCTCAATGACAAGCAGTATGTGATACAGGACGACAAGGTAACAATCGTCGATGAGTTCACCGGGCGACTTATGCCCGACCGAGAATGGCGAGACGGGCTTCATCAGGCGGTCGAAGCCAAGGAACGCCTGCAAATAAATCCGCCGAAGGACACTTACGCCCGTGTGAGTTTTCAGCGGTTCTTCCGCCTGTACCGCAAACTCGCCGGGATGACCGGCACAGCCGCAGAGGCCCGGGGGGAATTCTGGCAGATATACCACATGCCGGTAGTTGTGATCCCCACGAACCGACAGTGTATCAGGGAACTGATGCCGGACATGGTCTTCGCCGACGAGCAGGCCAAGTGGAAGGCTATCGTCGATGAAATTCGCTGCATCCATAACACCGGAAGACCCGTCCTTGTAGGCACGCGGAGCGTCCGGGCAAGCGAGCACCTGAGCGAATTGCTTGCTGCCGAAGCCCTCGAGCATCAGGTACTCAACGCCGTCCGGCACGCAGCCGAAGCTCAGATCGTCTCCGGCGCAGGCCAGGCCGGCAGAATTACCGTTGCTACGAACATGGCCGGTCGCGGCACGGACATAAAACTCGGACGCGGAATCGCCGAACTTGGAGGCCTGCACGTTCTTGCCACCGAGCGCCACGAAGCCGGTCGGATCGACCGCCAACTCTTTGGCCGATCCGCACGTCAGGGCGACCCCGGAAGCGCCCAGGCCGTCGTCAGTCTGGAAGATGAACTCGTCCGCCGCCACGCACCGCACGTCTCGGCCGCTCTTGGTCGCCGCTTCGGCCGAACCGACAGGGAGGTCTCCTCCGCCGTTACCCGCAGGGTCTCCGACTTCGCACAACACCGCGCAGAACGACTGGCTCTTCGACAGCGCAAGGGCGTCCTCCGCAACGACGACTGGCTTGACGAATACCTCGGCTTCGCCGACGGCGAACGCTGAAGCAGTAATCACCGTGGCGGCGCCGACCGTCGTCGAATCATAATTGACGAAGGGCGGCATCCAATTATAATGGCTTTTTTGGGCTATTAAGGTACGGAAAGCCAATGCGAAAACCTTCCGTGCGAAGGCGGCGTTCCTGCGTGTGCGAGAGGCTGAAGCCCGCAACGGCGCAGTGGAATCGCCTGATATTGGTAATGACCTCATGGGAATCCGAATGGGTTTTTTCAGCGATCCGGTTTTGATGCTGTGGAAGTATCGTGGTCTTCTTAGGCAGACGACCTTGAGCGATATACGCGCGCGCTTTGCTGGGTCGGTCCTCGGTCTGGCTTGGTTGGTTACGTATCCGCTGATATTCCTGGGTACGTACGCGATGGTTTATCTCTATGT
>JAXHSV010000101.1:0-10603 GCA_034190305.1 Planctomycetota bacterium
AAACGCTTATGCTGAAACTCGTAGCCGACAGCAAAACAAGGAAACTGCTCGGCGCGCAGGCAATCGGGCCCGGCGACGGTGACAAGCGAATCAACGTAGCCGCCATGGCAATCACCGCCGGCATGACAGTCGATGACCTAGCCAACGCCGACCTGTGTTACGCACCGCCGTTCTCGCCGGTGATGGACAACATCATCACCGCTGCGAATGTCGCGAAAAATAAACTCAACGGTGATATGGTCGGTGCCTCATTGGCGGAAGTTCATCAAATGCTTCAGGATAAACGGGAATTTATTTTACTCGACGTTCGCAGCCGGGGCGAATACGACCAGGTCCGTCTGCCCGGTTCGACCCTGATACCGCTGGGCACGCTTCGAAACCGGATTGACGAACTACCCAAAGATAAGGAGATCATTACATTTTGTAAGATTTCTCTCCGCGGATATGAGGCTGCTCTGATACTTAAAGCCGCTGGTTTCAAAAAGGTCCGCGTCATGGATGGCGGCGTCGTAATGTGGCCTTACGAAAAATTGCAGTGAGATTCTTTCGATATATTGGGAAGATACGAATATTGTCGCTGATATGCAGTCGTCAAAGGATTATTACCGGATTACAGGCGGGGGCGTAATCCCGCTATTTTCCCTTTGTAGAAAGGAGAAATCCAATGATTAAGTTCAGCGCAGATGAACTTTTCGAAATTGCCAAGCAGATTGAGCGCGACGGCGCGAGGTTCTATCGCAAGGCCGCTGAATCGACCGAAGGTGAAAACCGCGATCTCCTGATACGCCTGGCCGAGATGGAAGACGAGCACGAAAGGGCTTTTGAATCCATGCGGAATGAGTTCGCCACGGCTGCGGGGGAACCGCCCGTCTTCGACCCGGACAACAAGGTTATGCTTTACCTCCAGTCTGTCGCAGACGGGAAAGTCTTTGGTCCGGACCCTTCCGAATCCCTCTCGGGTAACGAGTCCCTCAAAGACGTGTTAACTGTAGCCATCGGCCTGGAAAAAGACTCCGTCATTTTCTATCAGAGTATGAAAGGCGCCGTATCAAAGGTGATTGGGGCGACAAGTCTCAACGCGATCATCGCAGAAGAGATCGGCCACGTTCTCGACCTGGACCAAAAACTCAAAGCCGTTTCGTAAAAACCGACGTATTTACCCACACGGTTATTGACGCCTGTTTGTGCGACAACGAGAAAATGCCGGAGCAAAGTCCATGAGTGCAGTTTTTAAAGCGGTCAAAGTAACCGACAACGTCTATTGGGTCGGCGCTATCGACTGGGCCGTCCGTGATTTCCACGGCTACTCGACCCGGCGCGGTACGACCTATAACGCTTATCTCATTCTGGCCGACAAGGTAACGCTCGTCGATACGGTCAAATCGCCTTTCAGGGATGAGTTGCTCGCTCGCATCGCATCTGTCGTCGAGCCGAAAAAGATAGACTACATCATTTCCAACCACGCCGAGATGGACCACTCCGGCTGCCTGCCTCAGGTGATTGAAGCCGTCAGGCCGGAGAAGGTCTTCGCATCGGCCATGGGAGTCAAGGCCCTGGCTGACCATTTCGGAACGGACGGGCAAATCACCTCCGTCAAGGACGGCGAAAGCCTCTGCCTGGGCAACCTGAACATCTCCTTCGTCGAGACGCGGATGTGCCACTGGCCCGACAGCATGGTCTCATACCTGCACGAGGACGAATTGCTGTTCTCGCAGGATGCGTTCGGTATGCACCTGGCGTCGAGCGAACGCTTTGCCGATGAGATCGACGATGCGATTCTTCAGTTCGAGGCCGCCAGGTATTACGCCAACATCCTGCTGCCTCTTTCGCCTTTCGTCGCCAAGACCCTCCAGAAGGCTGGCAATCTCGGACTTCCTTTCAGCATCGTCGCGCCGGACCACGGGCCTATATGGCGGAAAGGACCGGAAAGGATAATCGAATCTTATGCCCGCTGGGCCGGTCAGGAACGCACGAACAAGGCCGTCGTCGTGTATGACACGATGTGGGGAAGCACCGCGGCAATGGCCCGGGTTATCGGCGATGGACTGGCCGCCGGCGGGGCGGCTGTCAAACTGATGCCGATGGGATCGTCCCACCGTAGCGACGTCGCCGCCGAAATGCTCGACGCCGGCGCGCTTCTCGTCGGAGCCCCGACGATGAACAATACTCTCTTTCCCACGCTGGCCGACGTGCTGACTTACCTCAAGGGCCTGAAACCGAAGGGGATGGTCGGCGCGGCGTTCGGTTCATTCGGATGGAGCGGCGAAGCCGTAAAAGACATCGTTGCGTATCTGGAGGACATGGATGTCGAAATCGTCGGCGAACCCATGAAGGTCAAGTATGTCCCGAACGAGGCCGAACTTGGCCGGTGCCGCCAACTCGGTTTGCAAATCGCCCAGACCTTAAATGGATAAGAAACCGTCTTCGAGTCGGTAGGGCGATAGGGCATGCAATTTAGGCCTGAAAGGCCGGATTGCACGCCCTTCAACTGAGCCTACGGCAAGAGACGGTTTCGGTCCCGCGGGAAAAGGCACGCTTTCTTGATGTTGCTCAAGCTCAGCATCTGCATGATCAGACGTTCGATGCCCATGCCCATCCCCCCATGCGGGCACATCCCGTGCTTGAAACACTCCAGGTAGCCTTCATAGGCAGACGGGTTCAGCCCACGTGAGCGGAAGCTGTCAACCAGCTGTCGGTAGTCGTGGATTCGCTGTCCTCCTGTTGTGATTTCCACGCCCCGGAACAGCAAATCGAACGACCGTGTCAGCGGTGGTTCATCCTGATCCGGCATTATGTACGCCGGGCGATTACCGACATGGTAGCCCGTGATAAACAGCAGTTCGCTTCCAAGTTCCTCTTGGGCCCATTGGCAGATCAGCCGTTCACCTTCCGTGTCCAGGTCGCCATCAATGCCGGATGTCTTCCCGAACCTATCGTGCAGGACTTGCTTGGCCCTTGGAAAAGACACCTGCGGAATTTCGCCGACCTTTGGAATCGCTACTCCGCGCCGCTGGATTATCGGACCACAATGCTGCTTCACGGCCTCGAAGATCGCCCGGACCAAGCCAGTGTGCATCCGCATCACGTCCTGCTCCGATTCGATGAACCCCATCTCAAAGTCGAGGCTCAGGTATTCCGTCAGGTGTCGAGAGGTTTCGGACTTCTCGGCCCGGTACGCGTGCCCAGATTCAAAGACGCGCTCGATGCCGCTTCCTACCATTATCTGTTTATAGAATTGGGGGCTTTGGGCAAGGTAAGCGGTGCCTTCGTAGTACTCCACCCGGAAGACGGCAGAGCCGCCCTCTGCGCCAGCAAGCGCAAGCTTGGGCGTCACGATCTCCATGAATCCCTGTTCTCGCAGGTAGGTCCGGAATGCATCCAGCACGACGCCCTGAACTCTAAATACATCCAGTACATCGGGAATGCGGAGGCTGATGGCCCGATGGTCCAGCAGTGTTTCCATCCGGTTTTTCTCTGCTGCACTTGGGCTGAAGACTTCCAGAGGCGGGGTTTCTGCGGGCGAGATGGGGCTGACGTTATCAGCGAGAACTTCCACTCCAGCCGGCGCGCGAGTTTCCGCCCGACAACAACCCGTCACCGACACGGTCCACTCGCAACCGATGGCGTCTATGTTAATGTTCGCAGGCACGACGACCTGCGCGAATCCGGTACGATCCCGCAGGATGACGAATCTCACCCCGCCGAAGTCGCGGATTCGGTGAACCCAGCCCTGAAGGAAGACCTGTTGCCCAACCAGACCGGGCAACTCCGTCGACAATGCTCTTGGTTGCATGTGGCACCTCGTGCGGCTCCTGCCGCGTCAGGAAAAAGAAACATCCTCTCGACCACGAAGGGCGAGAGGACGTTCATATCCCGCGGTACCACCTTCATTGACAGAACCCGCTGGGCAACCCAGTGTTCTGCCCACTTTTGCGCCACACCCAATGGCTTCCCCTTATAACGGTGGGGCATCCGTCGCAGTCTACTGGCGGTTGCTACAATCGGCCGTTTTCGGTGCGCGGCTCCGTGGTGTCTTCGGCGTTTGTCCAGCGCCGGGCTTCCACCATCCCCAGCTCTCTATAGCCGACCTCAACGCATACTGGTCCACTTCACTGCCTTTCCAGTCAGTATATCGGCTCGATACGTGGCGTCCAGCAGAATTATCGATCAGACCAAGCGCCAAAGAAACTGCGGGGGAGTGCACATGAGCGATGTGTTGAGGAAAGTCAAATCAGGCGATGCGCTGGTCATTCCGGTCCGAACGCTCAACACGTTCATCGATGCGGCCCGTTATCACGCCGACAGACAACGAAGGCCAGTTCAAGAACACGGCACCCGGCAATCAATACGCTCCGTATTCGTGATATGCCTCGATGAGCGCCAGGATGTTTTCGGTGGGCGTATCGGGCAGGATGTTGTGGGCTGTGCCGAAGATGTATCCACCGCCGGAGCCGAGGGTTTCGACTCGTTCGCGGACGTGTTCGGTTACTTCTTCGGGAGTGCCTTTCGGCAGGACTTCCTGAATGTCAATGCCTCCCTGAAATGACAGGTCTTTGCCGTATTCGCGTTTGAGTGCAGCCAGGTCGTCGCCCATCGCCGCCGGCTGGAGCGACTGGAGGATATCAAGCCCCGCTTCGATAAAGTCGCCCACCAGCGGCGTAACGTGTCCGCAGGTGTGATACATCACCTTCATGCCGAATTCATGGGCCAGGTCGCAGTAGGCGGCGAAACGCTTCTTGAAGAATTTCCGATACATCTCCGGCGAGACTAATGTGTTGGTCTGAGCGCCCATGTCGTCGCCCATGAAGAAGATGTCGATAGTTCCGTCGGCGGCCTCAAAAAATCGGCGGTTGTATTCCAAATAGTAGTTGCCGATGTGTTCGAGGATACATTCGGCGATAGCCGGTTCGAGGACAAGGTCGTAGAAAAATTTTTCGGTTCCGCGGATGTACATAGCCGGTTTAAATTGTGCGGTGCGGTCGAGCCGGTCCGCCCCGGCGACAACGGCGTAACCGGCATCGCGGATGGCCCGGCAGGTGGCGTGGACGCCGGAGTAGTCCCAGAGGTCGGCTGTTGGCCAGTTGTGTCGCTCGATCTCGGCCACCGTCGTCGCCTCGGCCAGCGGGCTGGAAACCAGGTGCTTGTATGCCCATGTGTATTCGGTACCGTCACGCCGCACACCGGTAACGGTGTTATACTTTCGTCGAACGCCCCAATGATCGGTGATGACGTCGTCTGCATCCGGCAGGCCTGACTCGCCAATAAAGGCGGGACCGTTAAAATAACGCAAATCAACGCCTATCTGCTTAAGCAGAGCCTCTCTGTCAGCCAGGCCCCACTCGGCGGCCAGACGTTCGTACACGTCGTCCGTTGCCTAGAAATCGACAGGAATGCGGTCCGGTTCAGTATGATTGATTGTCCGGAGGGTTCGTTCTCGTGATGTCATGTCAGGTCTTCTGTTGCCGCGCTGCGCGGATAAATGCTTCAACTTTTGATAAGTCCTTGACGCCGGGGGCTGACTCCACGCCGCTGGAGACGTCCACCATCCATGGCTGGACGATCCGAATTGCCTCGGCGACGTTTTCGGTGTCCAGCCCGCCGGAAAGTATAAGCGGAGGGATGGCCTCAAGCCTGCCCGCCTCCCGTGCTTCAGTCACCCAATCCCAATTGAACCGCTCACCCGTCCCGCCGGCAACGCCGGGAACGTAGGCGTCCAGCAGAACGGCTGCGACGTGTTCCAGCGACTGTACGCCGTCCAGCCAGGCGCTGACCTCGTCAATCCATCCGGCATCACGGACGCGGAAGGCTTTTATGACGGGAACGGTCAGGTCGGTGACGATTTCCGGCGGCTCGTCGCCATGGAGTTGCGCCATCGTCAGGCTTGCCTCGGCTACGATGCGATTGATTGTCTCGGCATCGGTATCGACGAAAACGCCAACAGCCGCCACTGCCGGCGGTAGGGCGTCCGTTACCATCCGGGCCTGAGCCGGAGTAACCCGCCTGGGCGATTCGGCGAAGACCAGACCGATCGCATCGGCGCCCATCTTTGCGATTTCGGCTGCCCGTTCAGGACTTCGCAGGCCGCAGATTTTGATCCGAGTTTGCAAAACATTAATCCTTCAACCACAAATGACACGAAGAGAATCAAATAAAATTCTCTACTCTTTTCTTTGTGTTCTTTGTGCACTTTGTGGTTAAATCTTTTTTTGTCAATTCTCCGAGTTACCCTTAACGTAGAGCGTCTGTGTCGGGAAAGCGAATTCGATATTCTCTTCGTTGAAGCGGCGAAGCAGTTCCATGTTGAAATCGTAAGTGAATTCCAGGTATTCCCACCATTCCGGCGGTGTGAACCAGTAATAGACGACGATATTCAGGCTGGCTGGGTTGAATTCGTTGAAATACACCCGTCCCGGCTTATCGGCGGGGAAATGGTCCTTTCGGGCATCGAGCATTTCCCTGATAATCTCGACGGCGCGAGCAACTTTCTCCGGCGGGGTGTCGTAGGTAACCGTTACGTCCAGGACGCGTCTTATGTAAGGGCGACGACCGACGTTCTCGACCGGCGAGTTGGCTACGACGGAGTTGGGTATCGTAACCAGATGCCCGGTCAGCGTCCGGACGCGAGTCGAACGGAAGCCGACTTCCTCGATGATTCCGTCGTGGTCGCCCACCATAACTCGTTCACCCATCTGGAAGGGCCTGTCCGTGAAGATTGTTACCGACCCGAAGAAGTTGGCGAGCGTGTCCTTTGCAGCAAATGCGAACGCCAGGCCGCCGAGTCCCAGACCCGCCAACAGCGCGCCGATGTTCCAGTGGAAGATGTTCTGTGCGATGAATACACCCGCGACGATAATTACGAATACACGCAACGTCTTGCGTACGATGGGAACTAACTGGTCGTCCAGTTGGGTGTGCGTCCTCGACGTCAGACGCAGGAGAAACATCTCCAGGACGTCAACAAGGCGATAGACGCACCATCCGGCGGCGATAACGGCGATGGTTTGGCAGACGGCCGTCCACAGCCACATGAATGTCTTCTCGTTGCCGTCAGCGTCGATGAATACAACGTTATCGAGCCGCATGAACGTCCTGGCCGAGTAAAGCCCGGCTGCGAAGATGAGCAGGGCGGTCGGCTTGGCTATGGAACGAAGGATCATCCCCAAGGCGACAAATCGTTCGCCCCGGATTAACCTTTGACCCTGACGGATGAGAAAAAAAGAAATAATTTTTCCGACGATAAACGTAACCAGCAACACGCCCAGCAGAACCGCCCATTGCCAGACGGCGTTGTTGAGAAATTCGGCGCTATACCATGCGCCCTCGGCGGCCTGTGTCGTTTGTGCAAGGGGTAATGTCATTTGGGCGGTTCCTGAAAAATAGATAACGAAATTGCGGGAATTTTAAGATTACAGGGAAAAAAGGAAAGGAAATACATAGTCCGGTAATCCTTGTAATCCTGCTGTATCGTTCGCATATCTTCGACTTTCGCTTATTTTTCCGGGTTCTGTTCGAACTCTGTCGCAGTCTCTTAAGTTGGCTTCGGGATTATAACCAGCGGATGGGGGACAATACAATGATGCAACATTTCGGAAAAAGATATTTCACGATTTGGGGGTTGTGTGGTAAAATAATTCGGACCGGGAATCTCGGCGGTGACACTTCACCGTCGCGAGAGAGGTCTCCCTCCGCCTCTCGGCCTCCCGGTCCACTTGTCTTTATCGACTTGACTTCGACGTATATCCAATAAGGTATTCTACAATTTAACGAATTTGCATCTCTTTGTAACTACCTATTTCATAAGACATTAGCAAATAGTTGTTCGTTAATAACGGTAATTCGTTCTTGACTTGGACGTTTAAGCCGATTAAGATAGTGTATATGACGGGGTTGTGGTCGGGGTATTTTTTTCCGGCCTGACCGTGTGTAAGTAATGGGATGGATAACAGAATAGTATTACGGCAGGGAAGTCGCGTAAAGAGGCTTTTTCCCGTAGCGAGCGTTCGGGAGCGGTGGAAAACTGCTTTCGAAAGCATCGTGTTCGGGTCAGAAAACAAAGGCAGTTAACGTCATGACCGATTGGGTCGAGAGTGTTTCCGGACATGCACCACCAGGTCCCGCAGCGGGCGGTGTGTGTATTTCCGGCATGACTTATCGGAACGTATTCGGATGTGTGAGTTCTTCAGGTTTAGTTCGTCGTCTCCGGCAACCCGACTGGCTGGTCGGGTTTTCCGTGCCGGCATACAGTTCCTGTGTTCAGATGGTGCGACGATAGAAGAGAATGTATTAATGTACATCCGAGGCTGCATGAAATTATTCTGACCTGAGGGGGCGGGGACAACGCGTGCTCCCGCATAAGCGGCCTTGACACGCCTGCCGCGGATGTAACGCCGAAGGTGAAAGACCTTCGCGGCGATATCCGCAATACTTCCAGCCGGTTGCATAAAGGAGTAGGACGATGCACATTTATGCGCTTCTGGCGGAGATAACCGGTAGTGAGTTGTTGATAGTAGTAATCAGTGGGGCGGTCGGCATCATTATTGGGGGTGTGATTCGCAATCTCGTGGTCAGGTGGCAGGGTAAGGCACTGGAGCGGGAGATCGAGGCCCGCCTTGCAGCCGCCGAAGCCGAGGCTGAACGCATCAAAGCGCAGGCCCAGGCGGAGGCAAAAAGCGAATTCATCATTCGACGAAACGAGTTCGACCAGGAAACCAAAAACGCGCGGGCGGAACTCCGCGACGAGGAAAAACGCATCTCCAAACGTGAAGAGCTTATTAACCAGAAAATGGAGACGCTGGCGATTAAGGAGCGGTCAACCGAAGCGGCGGAAAACGCCGTCAAAGAACGAGAAAAGTCCCTCGTTGCAAAGGACCGGCACCTGAACGAATTAATTGCACAGCAGAAAAGCCAGTTGCTGAAAGTGGCCAATCTTTCGATGGAGGATGCGAAAAAGATTCTCCTGGCCGAAGTTGAAAGGGATATTGAGGCGGATGCAGCCCAGTTGGTTCAGCACAGGCTGGAACGGGCTGAAGAAACCGCAGAGACGAAGGCTCGAGAAATCGTTACGATGGCGATCCAGCGCTATGCCGCAGAACACACAAGCGAAGCCACTGTTTCGACGGTCAGCATCCCATCAGACGAGATGAAGGGGCGTGTTATCGGGCGGGAAGGAAGAAACATCCGCGCCTTCGAAGCGGCCACCGGCGTTGACGTAATTGTGGACGACACACCCGGAGTGGTGGTCATCTCGGCATTCGACCTGGCCCGGAGGGAGGTGGCGCGCCTTGCGCTGGAAAAACTTGTTCAGGACGGGCGAATCCACCCGGCTCGCATAGAAGAGACTGTGGAAGAAACTCGCAAGGAAATCAATCGTAAAATACAGGAAATGGGCAAGCAGACGGTAGTGGATGTCGGTATCCGCGGGGCACACGCCAAATTGATTAACCTGCTGGGCCGGCTGCATTATCGGACAAGTTATGGGCAGAACGTTCTTCAGCATTCGATGGAAGTAGCCTCCCTCTCGCAGATGATTGCCGAGGAGCTCGGATTTGACGGAACGATGGCGAAGCGGTGCGGGCTGTTTCACGACATAGGAAAGGCCGTCGATCACGAGGTCGAGGGTACGCACCCGCAAATCGGCGCCGACCTGTGCAAACGGTACGGCGAAGCCGCCGAAGTCATCGAGGCAGCCGCCGGGCACCACGGCGACATCAAAGCGCAATTCATCTACACGCCGATAGTCTCTGCCGCCGACGCCGTTAGCGCCTCACGCCCCGGTGCAAGGCGCGAGACCCTCGAGCGATACATTAAGAGGCTGGAGAAACTCGAAGGTATCGCCCGCGCCTTTGAAGGAATCAAGCAGGCCTACGCCATACAGGCCGGCAGGGAAATCCGCGTCATTGTCGATGCCGAGAACGTCGATGACCACCTTTCAGCCAAGGTCGCCCATGATATAGCCAAACGGATCGAGGAAGAGTTGCAGTATCCCGGCGAGGTAAAGGTAACGCTCATTCGTGAAGTCCGATGCGTCGAATACGCGCGATGAGACCAGCGGCTGTTCCTGAAGAAAAAGCGGATAAACCAAAAGGAAATCGTGAAAATGAACCGGGCTTACACCCCCAGGCTGCCATCCTTTGCTCTTTAGGGGTGGAGAATAATTTGTTAAGAGTCTGTCGAACTTTGGGGGCGCGATTTGTAAAAAACTGTTCCGGACATACGGAGACGAATCTGCTCCGAACCGCACCGGATTCGTTGGCCTGATCGCTTCAGCGATGCAGGGACCTTTCCCCGGAACAATTCGGAACGATTGGGAACAATTCGAAGCGATTCGGAACGAATCGGAACGAAACGGAAAGTTTCGGAAAAATTGGGAAAGTTTCAGAAAATATGGGAACGTATAAAAGTCTGTAACTCCTTGCCATGCAAGCAGTTGCGACTTCCAAGGTCATTTTTTCACCCGTTTTTAAAAATCAGTCCACGAATTTACACGAATTATTCCGGCGTATATAACCTGTGTGCCGGCGGGAGATAAACGAGCCGCGACCGTAAGGGAGCGGTCATGTTTGACCAACATCGTTGAGTCAAACCCGCTCGTTTCCACTCGCGG
>JAXHSV010000102.1:0-10592 GCA_034190305.1 Planctomycetota bacterium
ACTTCGAACTCCGAACTCCGAACTCTGAACTCTGAACTTCGATCAAGTCCCGGTCTTTCCGTTTTCCCCTACGACCTATCTTCTCATCTTCACTTGTCAAAACCGCACCGTTCGGCCCCGACTTTCGTCGGGACTCACGACAGGCCGGGGGCGCCATATCGCCCCCCGTATTAACATTTGTGTTCACGTTTGCGCGCGCATATGTGTACGAAAAAATCGCCGAAATGACGTAAGTGCTTGTCCGCCAAGGAAGAAATATTTTTTATTTTTTTCGCCGCCCCCCTTTTTTGCGTTGACGTTTAAGCGCCCGTATGGGCGCATACGTGAACGAAAAAGTGTTCAAAGGGTTTGTGCCCTGCGAGCCGCGACCGCAAGGGAGCGGACAGCAAGAGTTTCGCATTGGCATGACCGCTCCCTTGCGGTCGCGGCTCGTTGACAGACCCCGCCGCTGTTTCTTCACTTCGATATTCGAGATTCCGAATTCCTCGCGGCGGGTCTGTCCACGGAACCCCAGTCCCGAATGGCGGGTTAAAAACAGAGCCGAACGGCCAAGCCAATGCTCGAGGCGGGCTCTGCCGTTCGGCTCTGTTTTTTAAATGCCACATGCTCCAAAACGGGTAAAAAACGGCTTGGTTCAATTTGAGGTAACACTCTATGACGCCGGAAAAACAGTTCAACCGTCCCTACGGGACTGACGATTGCCTGGCGTCTTTGACCCACCAGTGAACTGGTGGGCTATTATCATAAGCCCCTACGGGGCAAGGCGATAACAAAAAGCAGTTCCGTCAGGGACTTTGTGAAAATAGCCCAGCAATTTATTGCTGGGACTTGAGAAGAACACCGATATTGAGTCCCGTAGGGACGAATGAATACTGTTACCCAAAATTGACATCTTTGAACCAGGCCTAAAAAACCACTAAAATGCTGCCATAAATCCCGTCCCGGCCTGGAGATTCATCAACCGACGGGCAGAGAAAATATTTTCAGAATTTTTCCGAAGTGTCCAAATCCGCGTTGACGTTTAAGCGCCCGGACGGGCGCCCGTATGGGCGCGGATGTGAACGGACAGATTGATTTTGGGTGGCACCCACAAGCTCCGCTTCGCTGCGCTTGAAGGTGCCACCCAACATCAACGACTCACTCCTTACCCCGGCCACCCGCCGCCCTTGATTCGTCTCGCCAACCAATTACGCCGGGAAATCACAGGAGGAAACTGGGGATGATTCAGGTGGCGTGAGGGTTGACGTTATGGTGTTTTTTCCTCGATAATCGTGAAAGAGTGGGAGTTTTTTTATGCGACGATGTGTTGTCCCTGTCAAATTATCGGCGGTGTTTGCTGCTGCCCTGACGGTCGCGGCGGCGTTTATCTATATCCTGGCAGCAGGGGGAGTAGGCGGCCCGACAACGACGACCTCACAAAGCCAGCCGGCGACTTATCCTTCTGATCAACTCGTTCGCGCTTCAGAGGAAGCAGCGAAGGCAATACTCGCCCGGTTGGATGGGTCTTTCGCCGTAGTCGTTAATCCTCCTTTTGTGGTCATCGGAAATTCGCCGGTCGGCGACATCCGAGCGATGGAAACCGGCAGCGTCGTAGCGCCCGCCGAGGCAATGTGGCGGAGTTACTTCCAGAACAAACCGAAGCACGTTATCACTATTCTGCTGTTCAAGGACGCCAGGACCTATAAACACTGGGCAAAGAAACTCTTCGGCGACGCCGACCCGCCTTATTTCGGCTATTACAGGCACGGCGACCGAATATTGGTGATGAACATCGCCACGGGCACGGGTACGCTGGTGCACGAGTTAACGCACGCATTAATTGTCTATGATTTCCCGGCAGTTCCGTTGTGGTTTAACGAAGGTCTGGCGAGTCTGCACGAACAATGCAGCGTGCGTCCGGAGCGAATCGTCGGCCTGGTCAACTGGCGTCTGCCGGCGTTGCAGAAGGCGGTCCGCGACAAGACCCTTAGCCCGCTGCGCGAGTTGATAACGAGCAACGATTTTTATGGTCGGCAACGGGGTTTGAACTATGCCCAGGCAAGATATTTCGTAATGTACATGCAGAAGCGGGAACTCCTGGAGAAATTTTATAAGCACTTCCGCAACAACCACCGCGGGCAGGACGCTGCGGTCAAGGCCTTAGAGCACATCTTCGGGACCAAACTGGAGAGTATCGAGTCTGATTACCTGAAGTGGGTAATGACGCTTCGCTGGTCCGCCCGCTGAAGCGCCCCGGGCGGGAAAAGCACCACGCCGGTGGTGAGCATCGCAAGTCCCAGAAGTATCATGCACCCTCCGGTGGTGGTATCAGCCAGCCAGAAACCCGCCCGGACTGTCAGAGACGGCGGACCTTCGCGCTGCTGCGGATTCCGGGCTTCTTCCAGGATGCGTTTCGGGACGGACGGCTCGGATTGGAGGGCTTTGGCCTCGACGGTTTCACATCCTGCCGGTCGGTAGTTGCTCTGGCGGATCATCAGGCGGGCAATCAGCACCGGATCGTCGCGGGTGGCGTGGATCATGCGTTCGTTGTATTCGGCGAGTTTTTCATCGCATCTTATTTGATGGGCGACCGCATCCCGCCGGGCCTGAAGGTCCGACAGTACGGCGTATTCGGGCAGCAGCGTCGCACAGGCCAGGGTGAACATACCGGCGGCAGTGAAGAGGGCAAAGCCGATGATCGAACTACCCGTCCGGCGCGGGGTAAATTGGCCGTTGTTGTTTTCCTGACCTGTAAAAACCATAAATCGCTTTCCCGGCGGTATATTCATTGTCGTTACAACTTACATCGGAAATTTGGGGCGAAAAGCCACACTTGAAATGCGCACTTTGAAAAAAAATCTACTCCGCCCTGGGGATTTTGAGTTTTCCGCGGTAGTAATATGGCAGGTCGGCGTCTTCTGCCTGTTCCCAAAGCCCAGTTCGAGCCTTCATTGCTTCGACTTGCGCCTGTTTGAATTTTCGCATGAGCGGGTGTCGAAAGCGCGGGTCGGCGTACCCGCATCCTGTGGCGATGATCCGCTCGTTCAGGTTCGTCCCGCCGGGGCCGATTACATACGCCAGCAGCCTGTGATACGTATCGCGCGTTCTCATTCGGTCGAGATTAAGTGTAACGGTTCTGCCCATTACGGCCGATTCGGTGAACCGGCGGGCCTGAGGTCCGAAATACTCGACGGGCGTATCGGGTTTGACGGTTTCGGGTGTGTCCACGCCCAGCAGGCGGATGCGCGTCCGCCTGAATCGCCCGTCGGGACAGTCAATGTCAAGCGTATCGCCGTCTATGATTCGGACAACCTTGAATTTCCGGGTGTGATATTTGTCCCAGTCGCTCTCCGGCGCGATGCCGAAGAATCCGGCCTTATCGGCAAGGACCAGTCCCGCAGCCACCGCCGCAGCGCCGGTCAGGAAGAAAAGTTTTCTTGCCGTTTGCCGTATCCGTCGCCGTCGTCGCGACATTTTGACCGAACGTTTGTGTTTCGACATCTTTCGTATGGAATCCCGGACTCAAAGACAGCCCGCAGACAGCTGTCTGCGGGCTGTGGGCGGATTCTGTCGGCGAAACTATCTTTATCTTTTTTTGGAAGCGGTTTTCTTTTTGGTCTTTTTCTTTTTTACCGTTTCGGGTGCGGTTTTTTTCTTTTTGCCCAGTTCGAAGGCGTCGTGTACCAGTCGAAGCGCCTTTGGTCCGTCGGACCGGTCGATTATGCAGGAGATTTTTATCTCGCTGGTCGTTATGTTTCGGATGTTGACGCCGCCTTCGGCAAGTGCGGCGAACATTCGTTCTGCCACGCCCGTGTGGACCCTCATGCCCAGACCGACGACCGAGACCTTTGCGAGGTTCTTCTCGAATTCGACGGTCGCGCCTTCCATCTGTCGGCACAATCGGCGGCACAATCGGCGGACCTCCGTCAGGGCGTGCAGATCGACAGTAAAGGAGATTGTCGCGCGTTTGGCGGCAGTTTCGATCTGTATGATATCATCGACAATGATATTGGCTGCGGCGATGGCATGAAATATCCCGGCTGCGACACCGGGCCTGTCGGGGACGTTTATCAGAGAAATGCTTGCAAGGTTCTTCTTCAGGGCCGTACCACTGACGACAATCCGTTCCATTTCTTCTGTTTCTTTCACGATCATCGTTCCTTTTCTATTGTTAAGACTGCTCCTGACGTGTATCGGAACGCTATATTTTTTCGCGAACCCTACTGCCCGGTTATGCAGCACCGACGCGCCCAGCGAGGACATCTCCATCATCTCGTCGTAACTGATTCGCTCTATCTTTCTGGCGTTTGGCACGATGTTCGGGTCGGCTGTATATACTCCGTCCACATCGGTATAGTTTTCGCAGACATTCGCATCCATCGCCGCAGCAAGGGCCACCAGTGTAAGGTTCGACCCGCCCCTTCCAAGCGTTGTTATTTCGCCCGCCTCCGTTACGCCCTGAAATCCGGCTACGATAACAATCCTTCCGGCGTCCAGTTCGTGGTGTATTCGCCGAGTGTTAATGTGCCTGATCCTTGCCTGCGTATGAACCTCGTCGGTAACGATCCTTATCTGACTGGCTGTGAAACTAATAGCCGGTACTTTCATGCTCTCCAGTGCCATCGCCATCAACGAAATGGTTGTCTGTTCACCGGTGGCGAGAAGTTGGTCCATTTCACGTCTGGAGGGATTCCTCGCTATCTGTCCGGCCAGATCTGTCAGGCGGTCGGTTGTGTCGCCCATAGCCGAGACTACCACGACCACCTGCCGCCCTTGAGACCTCGCCTGAACAACGCGGCGGGCAGCGGCGCGGATCTTCTCGGCGTCCGCCACGGAAGTGCCGCCGAATTTCATCACCAAAATACTCACTATCGAAACCTTCCATTATCATTCCGGGACTTTCCCGGTATCGAAGGCGATAACATAATATCTTTCGCCGCTTTTCACCAGAAGATAGTAGCAAGCGGTCAGCGGTCAGCAACCAGTAATCAGCGGTTACCGTTTTTTTATCTTTTGCTGATAGATGACTGCTGAATGCTTTTGACCGACGTCGTTGTCGGCGGTAGCATATTGCTCACCCGGGACGTACAGAAGAGAACGGTTACATGGACAAGCTGAAAGAAGCAATCAGTACACTGAAATTCGACGATGCCGGACTGATACCTACGGTTATCGTCGATGCCGAGAATAAGGGCGTACTTATGGTGGCGTACATGAACGCCGAATCGCTCAGGCGGACCATAGAGACCGGCATGACGCATTTCTGGTCCCGAAGCCGGTCAAAGTACTGGATGAAGGGTGAATCTTCCGGGCACACGCAGGAAGTCCGCGCCATCTATACCGACTGCGACGCCGACACGCTGCTTATCGAAGTAATTCAGCATGGAGCCGCTTGCCACGAAGGTTATCGCTCCTGCTTCTATCGCAAACTTACCGATGAAACTCAATGGGAAATAATCGCCGAGAAGATATTCGACCCCGAAGCCGTGTATAAGAAAAAAAGCAGTCCGTAGCCTGTAGTCAGTAGCCGGCAGAAGAAGGCTTATATTCTCGACTGCCGACCGCTGAATGCTGACTGCCGACCGCTGACTGCTGACTGCTGACACATGAACGGTAAAGACGAACAACCCGCCAGTCCGTTTCTTTTTCGTCGGCGGATGCTGCTATTTTTCGACGTGCTTATGGCGTTTGCAGCGGCTGCGGCGATTACGTCCCTTGCAATGGAGTATGGTTTTTACACTCCGCCGGTGTCTATTGTCTATCTTCACATTGTTCAGGCGTGCGTGCTCGGCGCGTTCGTCCTGGACAGGTTTGCGCGTCTGCTTCTGGTCGGCGACCGGCGGCGTTTTTTCCGCGAGAACTGGTTTGATTTCTTCCTGATGTTCGTCGCGGTTGTGGTGGCGGTGGCTGTCATTATGGGGCTAATCCAGTGGAGACTCCTGTCAACAGCGGCGGGATACGTAGTCTTCACGCAGGTATATATACTCGTCGTGCTGATAGTGCGAACGATCGGCTTTCAGTTCAAGGTCGCCGGCGCCGGTATTCACCCGATCTGGGTCCTTATCGGAAGTTTCGTCATAGTGATCCTGTTCGGCGCCGGTCTGCTGATGCTTCCCCGAGCCACGCCTCATGATAATCCACTGGGTTTTTCGGACGCCCTTTTCACAGCCACCAGTGCGACCTGCGTTACGGGGCTTATCGTCCGCGACACCGGTACGGAATTTGCTCGTTTCGGACAGGTAGTCATCCTGTCGATGATCCAACTGGGGGGATTGGGAATAATGGTCTTCGGGACGGTATTTGCACTGCTTGCGGGCAGGGGTTTGAGCATCCGCGAGAGCCTCATGGCCGGGCAGACCTTTTCCGACGGTACGATCGGACGTATTGGCAGGATGGTGAAATTCGCGGTCATCTCGACCCTTCTTAT
This sequence comes from Planctomycetota bacterium, assembly GCA_034190305.1. Taxonomy (GTDB): domain Bacteria; phylum Planctomycetota; class Phycisphaerae; order SM23-33; family SM23-33; genus JAUWNJ01. Next base: position 6,407 of record JAXHSV010000102.1, read on the forward strand.
CGAGGCTGTCGCTGCGGCGGTCATGTATTCCATGTGGAAGGATTTTCTCGGCGATAAGTCTCATCTGAACGCGACGGTCGTGTTCAGCAGCGTTTTTCACGCCATAAGTGCGTTCTGCAACGCCGGTTTTTCGCTCCAGTCCACCAGCCTGATGGAAATGCGGGGGAAATGGCAGGTTATCGGCGTGATGGCGCCGCTTATATTCCTCGGCGGGGTTGGCTTTCCGGTGCTTTACGATCTTGTCCGCTCGCTATGGTGCAGCCTGTTCCGTCGCCCTGAACATCCCAGAGGCCCTATCCTGACGCTGCACAGTAAGATGGTGCTGTCAATGTCGCTTGTGCTGCTTCTGGCGGGAGCCGCCGGGCTGTTAATGATCGAGACCTCCGGCGGTTCCGGACAGACCTTCGGTGCGCCGATGGGAACAACGTACGATCCTCGTCCGCTTGTCCAAAAACAAGATACGATGGCGCAGCTTCCCGCCGGCGAGCAGGTCCGCGAAGCTGTGTTTCAATCGGTAACCGCCCGCACAGCAGGGTTCAATACGGTCAACATGAACCGCCTCAGCACGGGCGGGAAATTGTGGATGTGCCTGTTGATGATCATCGGCGGTTCGCCGGCCAGCACCGCCGGAGGCATGAAAACAACTACACTGGCTGTACTGGTGATGACGATCTGGTGCATGCTCCGGAGGCGCGATCACGTCGAGGCCTTCAAACGCAGCATCCCCGAACCGTTCGTCAGAAAGGCCGTTACACTGGCCGGACTGTACCTGACTCTGGTTGTAACTGTTACGCTGCTGTTGTGCCTGACACTCAGCACGAGGGGATTGACGTTCATGCAGATTTTCTTCGAGGCGTGCAGCGCCTGCGGGACGGTGGGGCTTACCTGCGGTGTAACAGAAAGTTTGACGACGGCGGCAAAATACGTGATTATAGCGGCCATGTTTATCGGAAGACTCGGCCCTCTGACGTTGCTTCTTGCCCTTACGGTACGATTGAGGGCTGTGCGATATACCTATCCGAGCGAGGAGGTGGTTCTGGGATAAAAAGCTTTCAGCGTTCAGCAATCAGCATTCAGCAAAAGAAGTATAGACGACGGACCTGATTGCTGACTGCTGAATGCTGATCGCTAAATAATGGAGATAATTACGACATGGGTAATTCCAACCGTTTTGCGGTAATCGGTCTTGGGCGTTTCGGGATGAGGCTTGCCCGCGGGCTGGCGTCGGCGGGCGTAGAAGTTATCGCCGTCGATAAACGCCAGGCCCTCGTCGAGCAGATGCGTGATGTCGTTACTCTCGCCGTAGCGCTGGACGCCACCGACGAGGAGGCTATTGTCGCACAGGGAATCGACAAGGTCGATGTTGCAATCGTGGGGGTGGGCGGGGCGTTCGAGGCCAGCGCACTGGCGACGTCGATCCTCAAGAGCCTCGGCGTCCCGCGAGTTATCAGCCGGGCGACAACCAGGCAGCGAGCCGAAATACTCTCTCGAATCGGCGCCGACGACATCGTCAACCCCGAAGCCGAGTCTGCCGACCGTTGGTGCAGCCGGATGGTCATGCCACAGGTAACCGAGAAAATCGACCTGGGCGAGGCGCACTCGCTGGTGCAGATTCGCACGCCGGCCGCCTGGGTCGGAAAGACCCTCACACAACTGAACGTCCGGAAGAAATTCAAGGTCAACGTCGTGGCGATCCACCGCCTCCCGCCGGGAAAGGACCCCAGGACGCACGCTTACGTCATCGATACGCCACTGCCCGACAGTAAGATTGAATCGGGCGACCTGCTGCTGGTGGTCGGAACAAACGAAGCCATCGAGGCACTTCCGAGAGAATAATACCGGGCGCACAAAGTTAAGGCGCTAGGATGATTGACGGCTACACCGTTCATGGTAATGCGAACCGTTCTTTTGGTGCATTGTGTCCCTATTCGCAAGCGCAAAAACTTTGTGCGCCCAGTATAATATGTAGGCTCCAGACGGAATCCAGCCTTTATTCCGACAAAGAGAATATTGAATATTGAACGGAGAATTTCGAATGACGAAGTAAAAAAAATCCCTCACAGACGTGTTGTTTCTTTTACTTCGAAATTGGGTATTCCGTATTCGATATTCAATATTCATTTTTCTACCTGTGCGATAACAGACGCAGGCTCCGGATGGAATCCCGCCTTTATTCCTCTCATGATCTCTAATGCGCGGGACGGGCTTCGATTGATCAGTGTATGGGTGGATAGTGTGTAATTGTCGCGAGCAGGCCTGTCCGCTTTACTTTTTATTTTGCCAGTTCCGCACAGCCGGCGGGGTCTTCACCTCGCTCGACGTAGGCGATCTTTTGCACCCTGCGCTCGTGACGACCGCCACTTTCAAATTCCGTATCCAGCCAGGTTTTGACGATACGCCGCATCATCTCTTCACCGAGTATGTCCGTAGCCAGGCACAGCACGTTTGCGCTGTTGTGCCGGCGGGACATCTGCGCAGCCAATTCATCGTGGCATATGGCGGCGCGAACACCGTCAACTTTGTTGGCGACGATGCTCATGCCTATACCGGTCCCGCACAGTGTAATGCCCCTCTCGGCTATGCCGTCAGCGACGGCCCTGGCGGCCTTGTAGCCCGTGTCGGGATAGTCGCAGCTCTTCGACGAGTTGGTCCCCATGTCCAGAACCTCATGCCCCTGCTCGTCCAGCAGTGCAGCGACTCTTTCTTTCATTTCATGTCCGCGATGGTCGGCGGCAAGTGCAATTTTCATAGCAGATTCTCTTTTATCCTTTTTTTCAGACTTCGTTCAATTCGTCCGGCGGTTCGCAGGTACGTCTGTGAATCGCCGCCGATCGGATCCTCGATGTCGCCGGTCTCATCGAGGAGAAAAGTCTTTCCTGACGCCGCCGGCGATTGTCGGACTACCGCATCCAGATGATTCCGACCCATACAGAATATCAAATCCACCGAATCAATCAACCCGCTGGTTAGTTTTTTGGAGCGATGTTTTTTTGCGTCCCCGCCCAGTTCGGAGGCGGCTTTGACGGCTTTGACGGTCGCCGGGGCGCCGGCGGCGGTAAAAACGCCCGCAGAGAGCACCTCCTGTCCGAACTTTTCCAACTCGCCGGGCTTGCAACCCAGGTGGTCGGCCAGCATCTTCTTCGCCAGCGCCGAGGCTATGGGGCTTCGGCACGTATTCCCTGTGCAGACGAACAGTATCCGCCGACGGATCATCCGGTCGATTGCGCCTGCGTCGAGTACGCCCTCGCGGACAACTTTGTATCCGCCCGGTCTAAAAGAGACTATCGTCGAAGCCTTGGCGTATCGCGTCCCGCCGGCGTCAATAAGCATATCAATCCGTCCGTCCAGTTGGGCAAGGACGTCTTCGGGACTTCTCGGCGGCGATTTCCCCGCCAGGTTCGCGCTGGGCGCCAGGAGGGGCTTACCAAGGCGCCCCAGAAGCAACTGCGCCACGGGATGGTCCGGACATCTCAGCCCCACCATGCCGTCGGGCGCTATTCGACGAAACAACGCCCTGTTTTGACTGGAGCGATGAGTGAATTTTCCCGCAACGGGAAGAAGGACCGTTACAGGACCGGGCCAGGCCTTCTGTAAAAGCGTCCGCGCAGGGATCGGGATTTCTTTGACATATCGTTTCGCTTCATCCGGAGACGAGATAAGGACGGTGAAAGGCGATTTCGGGCGGTTTTTTACCTTCCTCAGCCGGGCCACCGCATGGGAGTCAGTGGCTATGGCTCCCAGCCCATAAACCGTCTCGGTGGGAAACGCCACCAATTTCCCCGCGCGTAACGCCCGTACGGCTGGGGCGATCTGCCTACCAACGGCGGATGCTTCAAAACGCCCAGCCTTGCCTTTTGGAGCGTCTATTCGGATAACACGTGTTTGCATCGACAAACCCCTTCACTCGCACAGCGATTATCCAAAAACCGAAGGTGCAAAGTCAAGGAATGCTCAACATTCAATAGACGGCTGTCTGTGGGCTGGAGGCGTTTCCGATATGCCACCTGCATGATAGCGTAAGATATTTTGTGTAAGTTTGCGGCGGCATCAGAAATGACGAACAAGTTATAACGCCAGACCCAGCCCAGCCATAGCCATGGCTGGGCTGTAATGTCCGCTCTTCGACCGATTTTGCGAAAACCTGCGTTTGTCCGCTTTCGGAACTTACACAAAATACTTGACGCTA
>JAXHSV010000103.1:0-10244 GCA_034190305.1 Planctomycetota bacterium
AACACTGCGTCGGTCCCGGCCAGGGGCGGTTCCCCCGGCTTGGGAGACGGCGGGCAGTAAAGGAACGCCAAAAGCAGCAATTTCACCAAGCCCCAAACAACCACGATTAACCAGATGGACGAGGTTTCCTTCAGTAGTTTTCGCCTGGTCCCCCTTGGAGGCGGCGGAGCGGTTATGTGCAGGTCCGAATGCATCTTCCGCAGGATTAATAAACCACAGGCTACCATTATGATGCTTAAGGGAAACTGAAACCGTATAAAGGACAAAAAGTCCAGTTTCGTTACGCTAACTGCCAGGATCATCCCCGGATACAGAGGCCACCAGCATTCCCATATGTGCCGGAAATAGTAATTGATGGCCGATAGTCGCGCCCCGGAAACTTTTGTATCACCGGCTGCCGATCCGACCATCGGCGCTGAAAACAGCGCCCCGCCGGGCATCGGCAACAACCCGATGAGCGCGGGAAGCGCCGCCATAGCCACCGCCGGTCGGCGAAGGAACGCCTTTGCAAGCGAGACTATCCTCTCCAACTGACCCGACGCACGCATGATTTCCGAAAGTCCGATCAGCACGGCGATAATAACAGCCAAAGCGATAGTTCCCGGACGGACCGCCCCGGCAAGCACCTCCCCGGCGATATTGCCCGCGCCCATACCAAAAAGCGCACCTATAACCACAGCCCCGACAGCGATCGCCGCCGACAACGGCGCTTTAAGACGGGCCAATACCAGTATCAGGGCAAAGACTCCCAATGTGTAAAGCAACGCAGGCATAATTAGTTTGTACCCGTTGTGAATCAACGAATCAACGAATTCACGAGTTCACGAATCAACGAATTCACGAGTTCACGAGTCAACGAATTACAGTCTATCTTGTCGAAAAGTTGCTCTGGCGGTAATATGGAAGCATCTGTGGAATCCGAACCTGCAATGACGGACCTATTCAAATCATCCGAGGATGAAGCCATTGCCCGCAACGCCCCGCTGGCGGTGCGGATGCGCCCGCTGACCATCGACGAGATCGTCGGACAGGACGAATTCCTCGCGACGGGCAAACTCCTGCGGCGGATGCTCTCGTCGGATCGGCTTACCAGCCTGATTTTTCACGGGCCGCCGGGGACCGGAAAAACTACGCTTGCCTATGTCATCGCTCGACAATGCGATTACGCTTTTCATGGCCTGGACGCAGCAAGCACGTCGGTCGCGCAGGTTCGCCAAATCTCACAAAAGGCCAGGGCGCTTCTGGCATCGACCGGAAAACGGACCGTCGTGTTCATCGACGAACTGCACCGATTCAACCGCGCTCAACAGGACGTCCTTCTAAAAGACGTCGAAAGCGGCGTGATTATCCTTATCGGCGCCACCACGGAAAATCCGTTCTTCGTCATCAACTCTCCGCTTCTGAGCCGCTCGACGATCTTTAGATTCAGCCCGCTTACCGAGCAGGACATAATCGACCTGTGCCGGCGGGCATTGTCCGATGAGCAGCGGGGGCTGGGGAAATATCCCGTCCGGGCCGATGACGACGCACTGGCGCACATAGCGAAGATAAGCGACGGCGACGCTCGCCGGGCGCTGACAGCCCTGGAAATCGGTGTTCTCAGCCAGTTGGTAGGGCGGGCAGGTTTGCCCGCGTCTTCCCGTCCCTGCGAAACAAACGCGGGCAAGCCTGCCCGCCCTACACCAGAAATCATCTTCGACCTGCACACAGCGCAGGAATCCATCCAGACCAAGGCAATTCGATACGACCGGGCGGGGGATGAGCATTACGATGCCGCCAGCGCATTGATAAAGTCAATGCGTGGCAGCGATCCGGATGCGACGGTCTATTGGCTTGCAAAAATGATTGTCGCCGGCGAAGACCCCCGCTTCATCGCCCGGCGGATCGCCATCCTCGCCAGCGAGGACATCGGAAATGCCGACCCCAGGGCTATTTCCGTCGCAGCCGCCGCCTTCGAGATAACCGATCGCATCGGCCTGCCGGAATGCCAGCTCACGCTCGCACAGGCAGCGATATACATGGCCTGCGCGCCGAAATCCAACGCTTCTGCCATGGCGATATGGTCGGCAATGTCGGACGTGAAGGAAAATCGAACCATCCCCGTGCCTTACCACCTGCGAAACGCGCCGCATCCGAAGATGAAGGAACTCTACGGCCACTCGGAAGGCTACCAGTACAGCCACAAATATAAAGGCGGCATCAGCCCCGACCAGGACTACCTCGGCGTGGACAAGGATTATTACACGCCGACCGACCGAGGCTACGAAAAGCACATCGCCGCCTACCTCGAATGGGCAAGAAAACTGCGGGAAGAAGCAAAAAACATCACTTGAAATGAACGATGAATTTGCTTATGCTAACATAGGAAATAGAGAAAAGGGGAGATTTGAACATGACAGAAAATCTTGAGCAGGAACTCAGGACATACGAGGATCATAAGGCCGATCTGCTTAGCAAAGCAAGAGGGAAGTTCGCACTTATTAAAGACCAGGAAGTGTGTGACGTTTTTGAAACGAGAAACGATGCTGTCCGCCAGGGATATGAGCGTTTTGGAAACGTACCTTTTCTTGTGAAAGAGATTTTGGAAATTGAGACTCCGCAGAACTTTACTTCTAATCTTCTGGGGGTTTAAATGCCGTCGTTTACCACGCAATCGCCTAACCTCCAGCAAGCAGGACCTGTTGTAGAAGTCAGAATGGCGGTCGGCTCCGCCTTGGAGGAAGTTCTGGAGTAAAAGAGCGAAACGGTCCCTGCGCCAATACAAATCCAGGCCATGATTGATACGGGGGCGACCGGCACTGTGGTGCGAGAAGACCTTGTTCATCGCCTCGGTTTGCATCCCGTCGGCATGACTCTGATTAACACGCCGTCCTCTACGAATATCTCCTGCATGACGTATTCCGTTCGTCTTTTTTTCCCCGGCGGCGTTACTGCTGAAGATGTCGCAATCGCGGTGCCGCTACAAGGCCAGAATATCGAATGCCTTGTGGGGCGGGATATTTTGCGGCACGGAGTGTCTATTTATACTGGATACATGAATACTTTCACTATGAGTTTTTGATTCCCGACTTCCGGAACTTTCCTGCGTTCAATCTCCGTCCCATCACTTTTTCACTTGCCAAGGCCGCCTGGAGTGTGTACAAAACACACGACTTCGAGGAACTGGCCCAGTCAATTCATTATTCAATGAAGATCGGAGAAAACCATGAAGATTGATTTGTCGGGGAAAACGGCTCTTATAACAGGCGCTTCAGGTCAACTTGGCCGAGTGATGACACGGACACTCGCCCAATGCGGCGCAAACGTCGTCGTCCATTATTATCGCAACAAGTCCAAGGCCGAGGAGCTGCTTGCCGAGATTAAGGCAATGGGCGTCGGTGGCTGCACAGTACAGGCGGATGTTACAGACGCCGAATCTGTAATGCAGATGCAGCGGTTCGTCGCCGAGAACCTGGGCGATCCGGACATTATCGTCAACAACTCCGTTATCCTCTACAAATGGGCGACCGTGATGGAGCAGCCAATCGAGGACTACGAAAGTCAATACAAATCCTCCATTCTGCACAATGTATTAATGGCCAAGGCGTTCGTGCCCGCGATGATAAAAAAGGGATGGGGGCGTGTCATTGGTATAAACACCGAATGTTCGATGGCATGCGCGCCGCACCAGTCTGCCTACATATCAGGCAAACGCGGCATGGATGGCGTGCTGCGAGTCCTTGCCAAAGAGATCGGCGAACATGATATTACTGTCAATCAGGTTGCCCCCGGCTGGGTTATCACCGAAAAGGAGCGAGCCGATGGTCCCAATGTCAACGCGAACAAGGAATACATCAGCATGGTCCCCTTGAAACGCCGGGGCACTGATCAGGATGTCGCCAACGCAGTCGCCTTCCTTGCCTCGGACCTGTCGGCGTTTATTACCGGATTGTATGTGCCGATCGCCGGTGGAAAGTGTATGCCTAGAATTTGATAAACAAACATGAGGTAATCATGTGAACATTAGACAAATGAAGCCCGGCGACATGACGCGAATCGTCGCCATTACCGAATCGGCCTGGGGCGACGTTACCGTGTACAAACTCCTGGAAGATCGCTACGGCCCCATCGGCAGAAAAGGCTGGAAACAAAAAAAAGCCGATGAGGTGCAGGCCCTTTTCGGAAGGATTTCGGAAAACGTTATCGTCGCCGTCGAGGACGACAAAGTCGTCGGATACGCCTCGTTCACGATAGACGCCGAAGACAAAGTCGGGCATGTCCATGATAACGCGGTGGACCCGGAGTATCAGGGGCGGGGGATAGGATCGGCCATGAATAAGTGGGTGCTGGACCATTTCGGCAGGGAGGGAGTCAAGATAGCCCGCGTCAGCACGCTGCTCCACGATAAAGCCGCTCGGCGGGTGTACGAAAAAAACGGCTTTGAGGAACTGGCAAGGACAATTCACTACTCTATGCGAATATCAGAAAATCAGTAAGGTCGGCTGATCGTGCCACTTCCAGCAGCATTCCTGCCTATGTCTTCCGGCCGACGGCGGCCCGCTGGCAGCAGTGATTGCTGGAGCGAACGTGCACGACACCAAGTTGTTGGACGCGACGCTCGATGCGATCGTGGTCGAGCGTCCCGAACCGTCGGAGGATTCGCCGCAACACTTGTGCCTGGACAAGGGATACGACAACCCGACCGGACACGGAGCCGCCGCGGACCACGACTATGTGCCCCACATTCGTCGGATTGGCGAAGAAAAACTGGACGAGAAGAAGCGGAAGAAGTATCCGGCCCGTCGCTGGGTTGTAGAGCGCACGCTTGGTTGGTTAAGCAAGTGCCGGGCGATCCTGGTTCGTTATGCCAAGCTCTCATGGGTTTATCTCGGCCTAATCAAACTCGCGTGCATCCTGTTGTGGTACCGCCGCCTTAATCGTCTGAAACGTGTTTTGAGATAGTTTCTAAGGCCAACGCTGCGATCCCCGTTCCGCAGGCACAATCGAGAATTCTTGGCTTTGGGGGAAGTTTTGCCAGGGCGGGCCTGAGGTTATCGTAGTATCGCTCTCCGGTTCCAACAAAGTCTGAAAAGACCCATTCGTAGTCTATGGCAAACTCGTCATATTGGCTTTCCATTTGCTTTCCCTTGTGCTTTTCTCGCCGTGATCGCGATTAAATCGGCTTGGGTCACATCTTCCTCGCCTGCGAGCGAAGAAAAGAACCTTACATCATCGAAGCCTGTCTCGGCCAACAGCGAGCGATACTGCTCGTCGCTGTAGCCTTGGTAGGTGGCGGCATGGCGTGTTACATCGCCGGTGGCGGAGTCGATTATGAAGTACCGAGTTGTGGCCGTCTTGTTGTCAGCATCCCAGAAGTTTTCCTGAAGGCAAAGATGCGGTTTATCCGAGAAAAGCCCGGACTCGGTCGAATACCACGAGCGGTCCTGACGGCCGATTTTTTCAATCGCTGCAAGAGCATGGGCCTCAAGCAAGAGCAATCCGTTGTCATTCAGTGCGGCGCGGGCCTTTTCGAGGATTGCTTTGGCATCGCTGGGTCGGAACACGTTGAACTCACCGAAGATCATCATGGCTACGTCAAATCCAGAACCGAAATCAGCCTCTCGGATGTCTTGCAGCATGTACTCGCAACTGAGGTTTTCTTGCTTCGCCTGGTCTTTGGCATGGCGAATCGAAGCCGGTGAGTAGTCGATTCCCACGCAATCGTGACCCAGTTTGCTCAGACGGCTTGTGTACAGCCCCGGCCCGCAGCCGAGATCCAGGATTCGCGACGGTTGTCCGACAAGCAACTCACTGTGAATCCATCGAACGTGTTTGTCGATTGTCGCTCCGCGCCGGCTGGCCATGTCGTGAGATTGCGACAGGTGCTCAGCCATCATCCTTTCACTGAAGGCCGGGTCGTGCCACGGGATATTATCGCCCTCCGTCCACGGGGTGGGTTCTGGCGAACGCTCAATTATGTCCAGTAAGTTCATCTTGTCACGTCTCCTGTCTGGGTCTTGACTTTCTTCGTCATTTCGCCGATTGCCTCACCACTTCCAGCAGCGTTTACCTTGATTATTCCTTAGGCAGGGTTGCCGCAGCGGTCAGCCTGCTTCCCCGCTGTGTAGAACCGGTAATGGCTGGAATCCGCCACGTCCGCGTATCCGATCTTCTGATAGATGCTGTTGGAGGTCGGGTTGGCCAGGTCGGTGTAGAGGCAGCAGAACTGTCGGTCGGCGTTGAGTTGCCGTTGGCTAAGCTCTGCGACACAAGCGGAAGCAAATCCATACCCGCGATGCTCGGGCGGCGTGTACACCTGGCCAATCGCAATGCCGTGCCGCGTGGGCCGAACGGCTGCCGCCATGGACACGGGCTGGCCCTCGTGTTCCCAGAGTAACGATTGGCCGCCGGCAATGGCTCGTTCAGCCGACGTTCTGGATGCCTGGGCGTCGCCTGGTTCGCCGACAGCGAGGATGAACTCGTGGGTCCAACGGGCCAGGAGATCCAAGTCTTCCGTTCGAGGCGGTCGGGCGGAACCGGGCACTCCACAAGGAAAGCGAACCTGGCGCAGCTCGTATATCCGCTGGGCCGTCTTCTTGACAGCAGCCCGGCCGGTACGATCGGACCATATCTTCGCGAATAGACCGGCTGACACGCTGGGCCCGACACATTCAGGGACTGGATAGCCACCGGCGAGAAGCGCTTCGGCCAGGCCATCAAGCGCCTCTTGCGTGTCGTCGGTGTGTGCATACAACACGACGCCTCGCGGCGGCGTCATGAGAGCCGCTCCCTCTAACCCTTGCGAGCCCGATACTGTCATCATCACCGGGGGCGGCTCGGCCGGTTTCTCTGCGTTGGCGAGACGAGTAGCCAACCCCAGCATAAGATTGTTGACCACTTCCTGCCTCTCCAACCAGTTACCGGCGACTTCCAGAAATTTGCTTCCAGATGTATATGTCGTAGCTTTCATGTTGATGTCCTCTTCGTGCACAGATAGTTTGCCCAGAATGGTCCGTTGTAATCGGCCTTTTCAATCGCAAAGCCGGCCCGGGTAAGCAGACCTTCTATTATCCAGTCGGTCGTCGTGAACTCCTCTCGTATGTGCCGGGTGCGAGCATCTCCCGGTGCCCCGGACTCTGACGTCGTTATCTCGTCAAGATAGGCAGCGTAATCGCTTGGCACGTTGGAAAAGACCGTGTCCCTGAGGCACAGTTTCCCGCCGGGCTTCAGCATCTCTGCCATGCGCCTCAGGGCTGCGAATTTCCAGAAGTCCGGCAGATGGTGCAAAGCTGCGGCCGAATAGATCGCGTCAACCGGTTCGGCCTCGTGCTGATATGTCAGGAAGCCGCCCTGGTGGAATTCGATATTGTCCAAGCCGGCATCGGTTGCCTTGGTGTGCGCACGGTCCAGCATTGCCGCGGAGACATCCACGGCGTAGACTCTGTTGTAGTGCTTCGCAGCAGCCAGCACGAAGAAGCCCGTTCCCGCGCCCATGTCGATAACAGTCTGATGGCTTTGGGGCTGTAATAGGTCCATCGCATAATCATTCTCTGCATCGATGTCTCTGAAGCCCTTGTGATAGTCGTCGTACTGGCCGGCCACTTCGACGCTCTCGTGAAGCGCACCAATGGGTCCCAGTTCATCCCATTGCCATTTGGGTTGCTGTTTCATCATTGCTCCTTTTCCAAAACGGCGATGTAAACCGAGCCTTTGGAGTCGAAGAATCGGCTGATTTTCCAGCCGGTGCCGTCAACGATTTCCCGCATTTCGTCCCTGGAGACGAAGAGGTAATCCAGGTACGGCGTGCACAGGTCGTGGTAGCGGATGCGAAAGCGGATCTGCCCGGCCATCCGACCGCGGCGAACATTGGCGCGGCGGTAGGCCAAGTGGCACTTCTCGACGACCGAACGTGGCTTTTGTCCCGGTGGCAGATGCGGGTCGTTGGTCTGGGCGATGATCCGCCCCGGCAGGCTGGTCATCGCGTGGAAACGGCGTAGCAGCCGGCGCGCCCGCTTGAAACTGCCGAAAAGCCCGAAGTTGTTTCCGTACATAACGATCGTATCGAAGACGCCGAGTCTCCGGCTGACCTGGGTAATGGACATCACCTTGGCCTTCTTCAGGCCCCTTTGTTTGCAGGCTTTGATTGCCGACGGGGAATTGTCGATTCCCAGAACATCCAGACCCTTTTCCTGGAGATAGAGTCCAACGCGACCCGCTCCACAGCCGACATCCAGCACGCGCCCACGGGCCAGACTAAGGCCCTGCCGCTCGTGCCGGGCCCAGTCCTTGAACTCGCTCATGTAGTGTCGCGTGTGGTCAACATCGACAAAGCCATCCTCTCGCTCGATCACGCAGGCAGCCTGTGGATCGTCAATGGCATCCCACATCGCCTGACCGTATGCATCCTGTTGTTTCGTCAACCTGCCCATCGTCGCATCCTTTCCTGCACTGAAAGCCCATGAAAAAAGGCCCGCTCACTTGAACGGGCCTTGGGAAAACCTTGCGTTGCTAATGCGTCATCACGGCCCGTTCCTCGCGCGCGGCGCATACGTAGCAATCCACAGGCATACGGACATGCCCGGGAAACTCTGCCTGCGCGAGATTTGAGTCGCAATGCTTTTCATGATGCTTCACTTATAGTCGGCATTCCCGCTGGCGTCAAACACCTTTTTCTGGACAAAGCAGAGCCATCACATCAATTCTTCTCATGCACAGATCTCCCCGGCTGGGATGTGGCCTTCGTGGCTCGTTCCGACCGATTTTTTAACTAAAAGCCCTTGACAGCCTGATGGCTACGGGTGGATAATCCATTTGGCGATTGAAGGACGCCTCCTGGTCTGCGTAAAGGGTTAAGGCCGCCTTCTTGAGAATATCAACTAACCTTCTTTTCTGCCTGAGTATGCAGGCCCCGGGCGAATGGAAAGGAAGGTGTATCATGACGCGTTCACTACCACCCCGCCCCACTCTGGAGCATCTCAAGAAAGAAGCAAAGGCGTTGCTCAAGGCCCACAAGGCTGGCAATGCGAAGGCATGTGATACGCTGCGCCTGTTGCGGCGTTTCGCCAAGGCAAGTGACGAGGAAATCCTCTCAGCCGACCTGGCCCTTAGCGAAACCCAGTTCGCGCTGGCTATGGATTACGGCTTCAAGAGCTGGGACGCGATGAAAGCGTATGTCGAGTCTGCTTCGGGGGAAGATTCAGTAAGAAGAGATTATTCCCAACTCTCGCTACGAGGTAATGGACACACTGACGATTCTTTTTCACTGACGTTTGTGGCTGCTGCGAAGTTGCTTGGGCGAGATGCGCCGTATGAAAAGGTGTTTGCCCTCTCGACCAATCCCTTTGCTCCGGCGTTTTTTCTCCCGGAGCAGTGCCCCTCGTTCTGGCACCAGCGCGGGCGGGCGCATGGACTGGACATCCTGGCGAAACATTTCGGGCTTCGCTATGAGGTGTTGCAATTGCCCGAGACTGACATTGATCCCGTGCGCGAGCAGGAAAAGTATCGGGATGAGTACCTCGCCAAGTGTGCCCCCATCCTTCGCGATGTTTTGCATCATGGACACGTGGTTATCATTGAGAACGGTTGGGCCTCCCCGAAGGGCGGACCGTTTGTGTCTTGGATGTGGTTCGGTATGGTTGAGGAAGTGCGGGACGACGGGACGATCCTCGGAGCGACCCTGAATGGCCAACATGACAATCACATCGCAGACCTGGGGCGTTGCTGGGCATTGTCGGCGGGCGAGGCAGACATGGGCGATATGGAGGCAGAACGCGCCTCGTTAGAATTTGCCGTTCGCCGCATCCGTGCTGAGAAGCCTCCTTTTGAGCCAAACGAGCGCATGGCCTACGGGCTGGTTGCCATGGACGCCTGGATGAAGAAAATGGATCATGTCCCGTTCTGCGAAGCATGCGTTGAGTCTGCGCCTGACCCGGATCGCGCTCGCGGATGGACATGCGCGCGGGATTGTGCGGCCAGCGTGTGCGAAGGTGCGGCAGCAGCGTCCGTGGCCCTCCCGAAGTGGGCTTCGCATTTCACACCCAAGGCGGGCGAGCATCTCCAATCGGCCGGCGAACGATACAAGAACATCGATCGCCTGTTGCGTCCGTTCACGACATGGGACAATGGCCGAGGCTACCACGCCATGATGGGCAACCTGCAGAAGCAGAAACAACACGCAGAGGATGTGTTGCGTCCGATCATGGACGAGTTCGCCACGGCAGCCGATGAAATAGAAAAGGCACAGGCTGCGATGGAATAGATTCGCA
>JAXHSV010000104.1:0-10085 GCA_034190305.1 Planctomycetota bacterium
ATCTCGCAGTTGCGCCTTCTTCTGTTCAGCAGGTCTGTGCACCCTGAACTCTTCGATATATACCACGATCACCGCATCGTCAAAGAAGGCTATGAGGCCCAGATTTGGATAACAGGTCTAAGCCATCTGATCTCGTTTCACCGCGGCAAGGCCACTGTTACCCAGTTAATCGCCGACGCTTCGGCGATGCTCCCGAAACATGGGAGGGTGGCGTCTCTGCGCCTTCGCGGCGAAAAGGACCACGAAATCGACGCCGGTCCCATCCGCCACATGATAAGTTTCCAGGTTGAGACGATGAGCCCCAGGCTGTATGAGCGAGTCCACGCGGACATGACCGAGCAGGCTTCACAAGGTGGGTTGTTTCTGTCATTTTCCGAATGGGTGCAGGCCGGCGCGCCGGAGCCGTTCACCCACATCGACTACGACGCCAAGCCCGGACATCTGCACGTATTCGCATACCACGCCTTCCCCGATGAGTTGACACTCATCAAAACTCAGTCTATATTTGAACTGATTTAAAAAGAAAATCAGCCGCAGAGGCACAGAGAGCGCGGAGTTGATTTGATATTTTTCTCTGCGACATCTATGTCTCTGCGGCGCAATCTGAAGGAAAAAGATGGGACATAAACGGAGCAATGGAAAACTTGGATGGCGCAATAAAAAGGCCAATCACGGCGTCAAACCCCACAGGGGCAAGGAAAAAAGCCGGTTCGAACGCGCCTTCCGCAAGAAGCGCAACCTCCCGGTCTAAGCAAATGGGGAAACCACTGTGAGCAAGTCCCGCAACCGGAAGAGCAAAACCGAAGTTGCCTACGACGACATCTGGACGTACGCACCCCTGAACGCCGCGCAGATTCGCCGGCGGAAAAAACTCCTGTCCGATGAAATCCGCCAGGTTCGCATCGGGCGCAAAACGACGGCTGCGGACCTTGTGGCCGACATGTCCGGAATGAGCATCCAGGCCCGCAACCTCGGACAATGCGCCGAGGTCCTTACCAACCTCTACAACGACAAACGCCGACCGACGGTAATGCTGGGCCTGGCAGGACCGCTTATAGCCGCAGGGCTTCGCCGCGTTATCCGCGACCTTGTCGTCGGGGGATACGTGGACGTCGTCGTATCAACCGGCGCAATCCTGTATCAGGACATCTATCAGGCGAGGGGACACCGGCACTACCGAGGCACGCCAAACGCCGACGACCCTACACTGCGAGACCTGTACATCGACCGCATCTACGATACTTACGTCGATGAAGAGAAATTCTTAGACACGGACGTCTGGTGCGGGCGGATCGCCGACGAACTGGAGGCCGGAAACTACTCCAGCCGGGCATATCTCGACTTCGTCGGCTCGAAACTGACCGACACCGAGTCCATTGTCTATCAGTGCCACAGGCTTGGCGTTCCGATGTTTTCGCCGGCATTGAACGATTCATCCATCGGTATCGGGCTGACGGAGCATCGCCACCGCTGCAAACGCGACGGCAAGGCCGGTATCGCAATCGACTCGATCCGCGACAACTACGAACTGACGCAGATTACCGTTCAAAGCGGCGCCACTGCCGCGATCTACGTCGCCGGAGGCGTGCCGAAAAACTACATCAACGATTCGGTGGTAATGGGTTACATCTTCGGGATCAATCGCGGGCACGATTACGCCGTCCAGGTTACCACTGCCGTTGTCCAGGACGGCGGGCTTTCGGGTTCGACGCTGGGCGAAGCGCGATCGTGGGGTAAAATAAAAAAGAAGGCCGACTTCGCCATGGCCTGGGTCGAACCGAGCGTTTCACTTCCCCTCCTTGCCGCTTACATCTTCAACCGCCACCCCGCCCCGGCCCGACCGAGGCTCAAACTCACGTGGGACGGGGATATACTAAAATCACTCAAGCGAAAAAGGTCGTAGGGTAAATCCTACTCGTCGATACTATGTTACGCATCGGGCTTAAATTCCTCGGAGTGATTGCCGTTAGTGTCCTGGCGGCATTCCTGTCGTGGCACTTTGGCGCCGGTCCTGGGAAAGACGCCGCCCCGATATTAGCATTTTTCGGTTCATTGTCGTTTTTCTTTGCCGAGAACTTAGAGTTTGTGATATGGGGCGAGTACGGGTGGGTGACGGAAACCTCGCCAGCCGCGGCTTTTAGAATCCTCGGCGTGATATTCTGGATCATAACCGCTGTTTGTATTCTGTTTTGGCGCTCATGATTAACACTGTTTATCTCGTTCTTGACCGGTTGGCGGGCAGGCATCTACAATCACGGCAAGGCAAATCATGAAACTAATCGTAATTCTTTAGCGCGACGAGAGCGGCATGATTGTAACAGAGTGCTTTTCGATCCCGGGGTGTGTTTCTCGGGTTGCTACCGAAAACGAAGCCATTGCAAACGTCCGTGAGGCGATTTCCGCCTGCCTGTAAGCCCGCGCCGCCAACGGCATACCATTGACTGTAGCGATACGCGAATTCGAGTAAAGGAATATAACATGAAACTTCAGGTGATTTGCGACAACGAGGTCGCCGTCGAAGGGTTCAGGCCCGCATGGGGCTTCGCCTGCATGATCGGCGAGGATCTGTTGTTCGACACGGGGGAAAGCGAAGCGGTGCTGTTCCACAATCTTCAGCAGGCCGGAGTCCGGCCTGAAGATATCAAGATGGTGGCGGTCTCTCACGGGGACGGGGATCACACCGGCGGGTTGGCGGCGTTGGTGGAGCGGAATCCGTCGATTCGTGTGGTGCTGCATACCGCTTTTCCTCCCGATGTCATTACGCATATGCGCAACTGCGGCGCAAAGATGACATTGACGGAGACCTTTACCGAACTGTCGCCCGGAATTCACGTAACCGGGCCCTACCCTACGCGCGAACAGGCTTTGGTGATCCGCTCCAAGGCCGGGCTTGTCGTTGTAACAGGCTGCGCGCATCCCGACATCGTGGAGATACTCCGGAACATACACGACAATATGGCCGGCCCGATAGATTTGGTTTTCGGCGGCTTCCATCTCCTGAATCAGACGAAGGACGAGACGCTTAAGACAATAGAGGCCTTCCGCGGTTTCGGCGTCAGGCGGGCAGGGGCCTGCCACTGCACAGGTCCCAAAGCCATCCAGGTATTCAGGGAACAATACGGGGATGATTTCCTCGATGTAGGTGCGGGCCTTACGATAGAAATAGAGACATGAGGGAGATTTCCTTTGGAACTGAAAATCCTTTACGACAACAGAAGCCTTGCCGACGGCGTAGGCTCCGATTGGGGCTTCTCCTGCCTGGTCGGCGACGGTCTGCTTTTCAACACCGGCGAAAAGGCGCCTTTGCTGCTGGAAAATATGGTCAAAATGGGCATCAAGCCGACACCGCTGGCGTCCGTGGCGGTCTCCCACGCGGATGTATATAGCGCGGGCGGGCTGATCGGCCTATTGGATCAAACCCCTCAAGCCAAAGTCTATCTGCATTCGAAATTCCCGCATGCCTTCCTTGACAACGTGCGCCGGAAGGCGGGCGACCGACTTGTGCTGGTCGATGAGTTCACGGAATTGTCGGACGGCATCTATGCGACCGGGCCATACCCGACGCGCGAGCAGGCGCTGGTAATTCACGGCGAATCGGGACTGGTTGTGCTGACCGGTTGCGGCCAGCCAAGCATCGCGTCTATTCTACAGAACATCCGGGAACATCTGGACGAACCGATTGACATGGTAATCGGCGGGCTTCATCTTGCCTGCCGGATGGAAGACGAAGTGCTCGAGGCCTTAAAGGCGTTCCGCAGCCTGGGCGTGAAACGCACCGGCCTGTGCCTCTGCACCGGCGAAGAGGCTATGCAGATGTTCAGAAACGAGTACGGGGACGACTTTAGCGAGGTCGGAGCGGGACTTACACTCCAGGCCTGAACACCTCGCCTTTTAACACGGAAACCCTGTTGCCTCTGCCCTGTTTAGTAAAGGCTTATCCGTGGATTTTAAAAGAGGAAATAGAAATGCTAACGAGGCAAATAATAAACGTATTGTCGAGTGCGGTCGTTATATTTGCAGCCCTTTCGTCGCGCAGTTATGCTATCGACAAGGAACCTGCAACCAAACCTGTCCCTGCCGCGATTAAAACCGGTTTTAGTACGAAAGAGAAGGGATACTACCACAGAAAGACAAATTACGTACAAGTGTTGAGGAACAGCCCGACAGAGGCCGTCGTTGAGTATTCCGTCAAACTTCCGAAAGGACTCGGCGACAGGGTAGGCAGGTGGCGACTGCTCGGCGGAAAGCCCTGGGTGGAACTGACGTCCGTCAGTCATCTGACGATGGTGGGCATGCACGGAGAAAGCCGCATCATCATCTGCCCCGATGCCGGCGGCGGCGGGGACTATGCCTTTGACTCGCTCAAGGGCCTTTCCGGTAAGAAAACAACGGAGTGGATCGCCCCGCCGACAACCAGCCACATGTTGCTTGACCCGATTATCGACGACGATACGATCTGGGCTATGATGGGCTATGTATCCGGGAAAGTGGCGGATGATAGGATGCGTCAGCGGCAAGTATCACACGCACCCAGTTACCGTTACAAAGGACGACGTGGGCAAGTCGGAATTTACATTCCGCAGCCCGCTGGCGGGGAATCTCGAATACGTAGTATTCTATCTTTACGACCGAACGGATGAGACGCCAAAAGACGTATTCACGATAATGGATATTTACCGTCAGAGCATCGGCGGAGACAAAAACAAAATGGAGCGTAGTTCACAATGAAATGTATCGGACTTATCGGCGGAATGAGTTGGAAATCGTCTGCAGAATACTACACACACATCAACACATTGGTGGCTGACAGGCTTGGAGGCCTGCATTCCGCTCGTGTAATCCTTTTCAGCCTGGAATTCGATGAGATAGGACGCGCCCAGCGCGAGGATCGATGGAACGACATGGCTGCGATGCTTACCGAAGCCGGCAAAGCGCTGAAGCACGCCGGCGCCGATTTCCTGCTGATATGCACAAATACGATGCACAAAGTCGCCGACGAAGTGGCCGAAGGCGCCGCCCTGCCCCTGTTGCATATTGCCGACGTAACCGGCGAGGCAATCCGACGGGCGGGCCTGAAGACCGTCGGGCTGCTGGGAACACGTTTCGTTATGGACGAGGGCTTCTACCGCGAAAGGCTCCGTAATCGCTTCGGTCTGAACGTCATCACGCCGAATGACGAAGACGCCGACTTCGTTCACAATATCATCTTCGATGATCTCTGCCAGGGAAGGTTTGAGCCGGACGCACGAAAAAGATGCGTCGAGATTATCGGCAGGCTAGCCAAGCAGGGCGCCGAGGGTATTATTCTTGGCTGTACGGAACTACCGCTGCTCATCAGGCCATGCGACGTTAATGTTCCGCTGTTCAACACTACTATTTTACACGCAACAGCGGCTGTCGATATGGCAATGTCTGAAGTTAAGGAAAAATAAAATGGATATTCCATGATTAACCCGAGGCCGGTCGCGGATGCTCTCATGTACGGAATACTTCAGTGGAACGGAACGATTCTGCGACATTGACATGGTCCGCAACGCCGGTTTCAACTCACACTACGGGGCGTTTTTACCCAATCCGGATGGGGCAGGCAAGAAAACCGTGGCAATTCGGCGAGAGATGATCGCCAAACTTGCCGGGCAGGTCAGGACCCTGACGGACTTCGGCGTGCACGTGACAACCTACATGTGGATCGGAGGATTCGACCGGCGGTTGCACGAACCCGCCTCCGATGAAAAGTTCAAGGGTGAGTTCGCCGGTCCGCCGGCAGCCTGGGTCGAGCAAGTCAAAGACTACGTTCGCGCCTGCTACAACAACCCCGACTGGATCGACGAAGTCGCAAACGACGCCGTCGTACAAATGGAAGAAGGCCGCTCCGAAGGCATCTTCCTTGACGTTACCGTTCCGTTGAATCACTGCGTATGCAAGCACTGCTGCGGCAGGCTGAAGAAGGAACTCGGTCTCGACCTGAAGTCCATGCCGCTGCCGGCCTTCTCAGAAGTCGCGCTGGACCAGACCAGCGACGAAGATGAGGACTCGAGGGAGCGGATCGACTTTTCCGACAAGGCTTACCGGGACTACCTTAAATGGCGGCTGGGAACCTACGTCGATTTCTTCCGGCAGGTGCGTGAGAAGGTCGAGCAGCAGCACCGGCCGGCGTCCGGTGCTGCTGACGAACTCCCACTCCAATCGGCCTGAATACTTATACTGCTACCTACGGAGCGCCGGCGTGCTGGACGGGGTATATTTTGAGGAAGGTCTCAACTATCCGCCGAACAGCCTGGTCTATCCCTACAAGGTCGGATGCGCCGTCATGCCGGGGGCGGCTCCGCTGGTTGTAACCCGCGTCGCAGAAGGCATTCCCACCGTCGCGATGCTGAAATCGGCCCTGGCCGAGGGCGTTGCCTTCGGCGGGTACTTCACGCCGTGGGGTTTCTACATCCACGAATCAGACGAACTTGTCGAGGCCGTGCGGCAGTACAACGAATTTTTTACCGAGCACGAGGAAATGCTGGCCGCCCAGACCGACCTGGCAAACGTTGCCGTCATCCAGTCGCTAACCTCGGATATATTTTATTGGCAACGTCGGCATGCCGCCGCCGAGTACATGGGTGTATTGCTGACGGACATGCACGTACCGTTCGAGTTGCTGCCGGCTGAAAACGGTCTGGACGCCAAGCGCCTCGGTAAGTACACACTGCTGATCCTGCCAAACATGGGTCTTGTTTCCGATACGGAGATGGCGACGTACCTGGCTTATCTGGACGCCGGCGGAAAGATCGTCGCCACCGGCGACGAGGCCTTATGCTTTGATGAGACGATGCAGAGGCGCGAACGCCGACCGGAGCACAAAAATCTATTTTATGTAGGCGGATGCGAAGAGAAGGAACACGCCAACGACAGGATAGTCGGTCCTGACTACTTCTGCCGGTTCGCCGAATCCGGCGGAAAGTTGGCTCAAACCATTCGGAAACACGCCACGCCGCCAATGCTTGAAACGAACGCGCGGGTCTCAACGGCGATCAACCTTACTGAAAGCGACACCGAGATTCTTGTACACATGGTCAACTTACACGTGAACATGCGTCTGACTCAATTGTTTATCAGGCCGGACCGAAACGTCCGCCTGCGGGTCAGGATGCCTGACCGCGTCAGGGGGGCCGACCTGCTTACGCCGGATATCGAAGGCGGCGCCCAGACCCTTGATTTCACACAGGACGGCGATTGGGTCGAATTGGCGGTGCCCGAGATAACCCACTACGCAATCATCCGCCTCCGGAAAGTGTGAACCGAGGCGGGTTTTCGGTTATCATCCAGCCATGACAAGACCCCAATTCGGGACATTTACCGGTGGGATTGACCTGCCTGACGCCAAGGATGCGACCATAAATTCGGCCATAGCGCCGGCAGGCCGGCTCAACCGGCTTGGTGTTCCGCTCGCGCCTGTTCAGGCCGACGCCGCCAGGCCGGCGGTTCGCATCGGGCAGTACGTCTCCCGCGGAGAGAGGCTGGGCGAGGCGACGTGCGCCGAGCAGGTGGATGTCTTTGCGCCCCTTGCCGGACGGGTAACAGGATTCTGCAACGTTTCCGTCCCGTCGCATCCGACCGGATGGCGGCGTTGCCGGGCAGTCGAACTTGCAGATTTGGACATCCCCGCCGGCATCGGACCGCTGAGAGAAAATTACGACTGGCTCGCAGCCGACGAAAAGTCCATCCGCCTGCGTATCGCCGAAGGCGGACTGACAACCTTCTACGAGCCTGTCGTGTCCCTCTCTAGGTATATCGATTCATCCAGGCAGGCAAAGGTCGATACGCTCATCGCCAATGTAATGGAGAACACTCCCTTCATCACCGCCGATCATCGCCTGCTGGCTGAACGGGGTTTGGAAGTCGTTCGCGGCCTGGCGATCCTGGCGCGCGCTGTCGGGGCATCCGATGTGATACTTGCGGTGGACCATCGCCACACCGACGCCTACCGCACAACCGTCGCACCGGCAAGGCTTTATGGAATCAGTTCCATCGCCCTTGCTCATAAGTACCCAATCGGCGCCGTCGCCATGCTTATAAAGGTTCTGACTCGCCGGCGGGCGCCGCCCGGCGCCGACGGTCTTGCCGTCGGCGTCGCAGTAACCGATGCAGCCACATGCCACGCAGCGTACCGCTGGGTGGCGTGCGGCGAATTGCCCACCGCTCGCGTCATTACGGTCTCCGGGCAGCGAATTAACAGCCCCGCTAATATGTTTGTGCCATTCGGCGCCGATGTTTCGGAGGTTCTTGACCTGGCAGGGACCAGGGGCGAAGGCAAGTGCGTCTTCGGTTCGGCGATGACGGGCAGGCAGGTCGCGGACGGTGCGGTTACAGGCCCGTCGGCAAACGCCCTGCTGGCGCTGGAAGACGACCACCAGCCGATACCGACGCCCTGTATCCGCTGCGGGTGGTGCAGCGACAATTGCCCCGCCCGGCTGAACGTCTCGGCGCTGAACGACGATTTTGAACTGGGGCGGACCGCCGCCGCACGCCGACACGGCGCAATGGCATGCATTGAATGTGCAATTTGCAGTTACGTATGCCCGGCCAGACTGCCGCTGATGCAACGGGTCAGACTACTGAAACAGGCTATTGGACAGGAAATGTCTAATGCAGTCAGATAATGGAAACAACACGACGGCGTCGGGCAAGCCGATGTCGCCGGCGCCCTTCCTTCACGCTCCCGAGACCAGCAGGGGTATTTTTGTAACGATCTTCGTGGCGGCGTGCGTGCCGTTGGGAGCCGGTGTCGTATTTTTCGGCTGGCGCGCGCTGCTGGTGACGTTTTTGAGTGTCGCAGGTTGTGTTGCGACCGAGTCGGCGTATTACCGCGTTACGCGAACGCCCTCTCTTATGGGCAGGATGCACGCAGCCGTTACGGGTCTGCTGCTGGCGCTGACGCTTCCGGCGAGCGCGCCGTGGTACGTCCCGCTGACAGGCGCGGCATTTGCAATCATCGTCGGAAAGGCGATTTTCGGCGGGGTCGGACATTTCCTCTGGCAGCCGGCGATTGTGGGACGACTGGCGGTAACGGTTATCTTCGCGCCGCCGCTGTTCAGCGCAAACCTCGCCAGCCCACCGACCTGGCCATTGCTTGGGCCCGACAGGATCGTCATGGGGGACGCCCACAGCCTCAAAACACCAAGCACATACCGTCAGTGGCGCGGAACGCCGGCGCCGCCCGGAGCAGACGCTTTCGCATTGCCCCGCCCCCAACGCCGGTTGAGAGAACTGACGCTGCCGACCGGCCGGCCGCCTGCGTCAATTTCCTCGACCCTGCGGCATATGCCGCCGGCGTGGGACCTTATCAGCGGGGCGCACGGCGGGGGAATCGGGGAAACCTGCGCCATCGCCATTATCATCGCCGGTCTGTACCTGATATACCGCAACTACGTCAGAGGACACCTGCCGGGAATGTTCATCCTCGCCGCCGCCGCCACAGCCGCTATCGCGCCGATCCGCACCGGCGACGGCACGTCGTGGCAATGGCTGCCAATCGTAAGCGAAGGGCTTGACGTCGGGTTCACTTACGTTGCTTACCATCTCCTCTGCGGCGAGTTGCTGCTGGCGGGGTTTTTCCTTGCCGGCGAGATGACCTCACGCCCCGTAACGGCCCCGGCGCAGGCAGTCTTTGGATTTCTGTGCGGAGCCGGAGCGATATTGTTAAGGATGTATCTGCCGATTCCCATTCCCGCATACGCCGCCGTATTGATTTGCAACACGCTCACGCCGCTGCTGGACGCCACCATCCGGCCCTGGGCGTTAGGAAAAAGCAGGCCACGAATTGCGAAAATAAAATGAAAAATCCTTATGTACAGTTTGTAGGTCGGGCAAGTATGCCCGATCTACAAACTAGAGATATTCATCGAGAGATGGGGCAACAGCTTTGTTAGTACAAGGGATTGGGTTGTTGGATATTTCTAACCTTTGAGTTGTTTTAAATTCACATCATCTATCGCACATATCTTGAAGGCCCTCTTCAGAATGTCGAGCGCCACTGCTGGTCCAGTGGGTCGAACGCCATCGGAGAAAAACTCGTTGGTGTAGGTGTATCCGTTTTC
>JAXHSV010000105.1:0-10078 GCA_034190305.1 Planctomycetota bacterium
ATTATCGGTCAAACCTATAAGGACAATAACGAAAATCTCAATAATCAGTACTTTGGGAATATTACATAATAATACTATTCTCAACTAAAGCCTTTATATGAATTATCCGACTTCTGTGATTATAGGTCAGTAATGACAGGCAAACGGAAAGGAAGCATTCTGCTTTTGGGATGACGGATACACCGGCAAGCCATTTGACCTGACGGAATTGCGATTTCAACCGGATGCCGCGTTTGAATCTCCGTCACAATTGGAATCAGGTAAATACAGCATATGAGTAAAGAAAGGAATTCAAGTTGGAAATCAGGTTCCGGGCGGGCACTAGAACGCCGATGTACCCGGGGGGCGAGTCTTTTCAGGTTTGGCGCCCTTAAGGGGATACTGCTGGCGTGTGCCGCTGCGGTCGCTTTTACGCTTCTGATCAGGTGGCACAACGACAAATTCAGGGCGGATATGGTTGACACGTTTCAAAGGCATCGGTCAGCCGCAGTGAACAGTTTGGCCGGTACCCTGGAGTCAGGGTTTTCCGAAGCTGTCAAAGGCCTGATCATAGTCAGCAATTATCCCGAGATCCGCACCCGTAAAACCGGTTCTTTGCCGGTAATTGTCGCGTATCTGGAAAACCACAAAGACATCCTGAACCGCGTTTTCGTAGCGGACCTCAACGGGAGAATCATCTGGCAGTTACCCGCAACTAATGAGGCGTCCGCAACAGGGAGCCTCCAACTGCCGGCGAGTGCAGAGTGGGCCGATGCGTCCGTTGCTTATGATCACGTCCGATATATGTTTCCCGGAGAAGATAAAGTAGTTCAGGTGATCACACCGATTCGATCTGCCGGTCGGATCGAGGCTGTTGCCGGCTGCGATATTGACATAAGCAGGCTGTTCATGAAATGCGTCGCCGGTACGAGAGGAATTCCGTACAACCTGTGCTGGATGACCGATGGGGGGGAAGGAATTATTACAGGTATCGGTTTGGGAATGGCCGAAGCCGAGAGCAGACCGGAGACCGCCGGGCTTCATCGAGGGTCTTTGCGTGCCGGAGACAAGAACCAAATAGTCGATCAGGTTGAGCGGCAATGCGTTCGGCTCGGTCGAAGGGGGACGTTACAGGTCGGCGAAGGCGCCAAACAGACACTCATAGCATTCAGTCCGGTCCTTCTGGGCGACAGACGCTACGGACTGGTTGTCGGTGTTAGCAAGTCGAGTGTTTCTGTTCCTTTAAATGCCCATGAGCGTGTAACGTACACGCTCATCGGGGCATTGGCCCTCTTGTACTTTGCCACCGGATACATGGTGTATCGAAGCGACAATGCTCGTATCCAATTGGAGAAGCAACGAAGACTCACCGCCGAATCCGCCAGTCGCGCCAAGAGTGAATTTCTCGCAAGGATGAGTCATGAGATTCGCACTCCCATGAATGGAGTCCTTGGGATGACGGAGTTGGCCCTTGAGACGGACCTGACAGACAAGCAACGAAAATACCTGGAACTTGCAAAGTGTTCGGCAGACTCTCTGCTTACCGTCATCAATGATATTCTGGACATCTCCAGGATCGAAGCGGGCAAATTGGAATTGTCCTGCGCGCCATTTAATTTGCGGTATTGCCTGCGGGATACGCTTGGGCCATTCGAGCATCAGACCGAAGACAAGGGGGTAGCGCTGGTGCTGCGGATTCACCCTGATGTCCCGAATCTGTTGATTGGCGACCCCGGCCGGCTTCGACAGATCATAACCAACCTTCTCGGCAATGCCGTCAAATTTACGAAGCGTGGCTCGATTACAGTGAGTGTCCGCGTGGATTCGGATGATGCGAAAGAGACTCGTCTGTCATTCGCCGTTACCGACACCGGTATCGGCATACCGCCCGAGAAGCGAGAAGTCATCTTTAAACCCTTCGAACAGGTGGACGGTTCAACTACCCGCAGATATGGCGGAACGGGCCTGGGGTTGGCAATATCAGCCCAATTGGTGGAAATGATGGGCGGTCGGATTTCAGTGGAAAGCAAGGAAGGACAAGGCAGTACGTTTCGATTTACAGCCGGATTCAGGAAACCGAGCAGAGAAGCGACGGAAACAGTGAACAGGAAGGCTCCGGTGACTATTCGTGGTCTGCGCACCATGATTGTGTCCTCAAGCGAACGTGATATAGTCTTCATGAAGGAGACATTGGCCGGCCTGGGCATGGAGCCGAGGCGTTTTTCAAAGGGCAGAGACGCAATCGCAGAGATGGAGCGCGCCGCTAAGGCGGGAAGTCCTTACCGTCTCGTGCTGCTCGATTCGGACCTTCCAGACATGCTTGGTTTTGAAGTGGCCGTCAGGATTCAGGAGGTGGCCGGTCCCGCCCATACAGCGATTATCATGGTTTCTCCCATCGGTGTGCGCGGCGATGCCGACCGATGCCGGGAGTCAGGCATCGCGGCATACATGACGAAACCGTTTGAAAAGTCCCAGCTACAGGAGATGATAACCGCGGTGTTGTCGTCCCGCTCTCCGGAACTGATCACTCGCCACACGATTCGTGAGGGCAGGCGGCATATAAAGATCCTCCTGGCGGAGGACGATTTCGTTAACCGCGAACACGCGACGATACTTTTGGAAAAATGGGGACACAAAGTCGTCTGTGTCGGAACGGGAACCGCAGCCGTTGCCAGGCAATCGTCCGAGTTGTTCGACATAATCCTGATGGACATGCAGATGCCTGAAATGGACGGATTGGAAGCGACAGCCGCTATACGCGACAGCGAAAGGGACACGAATCGGCATGTACCCATCATAGCGATGACAGCAAACGCCATGAGCGATGCTCGTCAGGTATGTCTTGCTGCGGGCATGGATGGTTATGTCTCAAAACCGATGTCCGCCGAAGCGCTTAAAAAGACTATCGATGAGGTAATAGAGCGATGTAGCGGCCGGGCCGCGCGCGGGGTTATTTGCCTGAAAGACGAAAAAAACACGCCGGAGCAATCGTCCGATTCTGTATGGGATGTCGATCAGGCTCTTCAGCACGTTGCCGGCGATCAGGATGTCCTGATTCGCCTTGCCAAATCTTTTCTCGCAAATTTTCCCAGTGTCGTGGCGGATATTCGTTTGGCCTTCGAAAGAAGAGATTCCGAAGGTTTGCAGAGGATGGGGCACAGGTTGAAGGGTTCGCTGGCGCTTCTTGGCGCTGAGCGTGGTCGGGCCTTGGCCGAAGACATTGAATCTGCCGGAGGCAAAGGAGACTGGAACCGAGTCTCCAACAATGTAGCAGCACTGGAAAAGGAAATAATCTCGCTTCAAACGCATCTGAACGATCTAATCAAGGAGAGACAGGCATGCGAGTCTTAGTAGCGGATGACGATCCCACATACCGGAGCCTGTTGGAGGGGCTGTTGACGAAATGGAACTTCGAAGTTGTGTCGGCTGTTAACGGCGTCGAAGCCATGGAAGCAATGAGGCGAGAGAATCCGCCGCATCTGGTGATCCTCGACTGGGAAATGCCGGAAATGGACGGTTTTGAAGTGGCCAGGACGATCCGTAATGAGGAGTCCGGCAAGGACGCATACGTCCTTATGATTACCAGCAGTAAAAAAAAGAAAGAGGACATGATGCAGGTTCTGGTCTGTGGCGCGGATGACTACCTGATAAAGCCGTTTGACCCAATGGACCTGGAGATTCATCTTCGAAGCGCCTTGCGGATTCTTCACCTTCGGGAAGAACTGGACGAACTGAAGCGATCCTGTCAGAGCGAAGCGGTAGGCTTGACATAATGGGTTTAACTCGACCGAATCATTGCTTATTAGCCGGTTAACCATTTGGCGTCTCTTGTTATAATGGGTAACTGTGATGTTTAGAAGAGAGTCTCTTTGCTTATTTACAATCTGGCGAGTGCGATTTCGGAAACGAAAATTGAAGAAAGTGTTGCCGACTAACGATTAAATCAATATAAATATACGGTATGGCGCGCGAAACGGTTTCGCGGGCCGAATGAATGGGTCGGGGCAACTTTGAAAAATACTCTTTCAACAGTCACCATCGCCCGCCTTTTGGGCGTAAGCGTGGCATCGATTTCCAAGTGGGTCGATGCCGGACAACTCAGGGCCGGTCGGACTCCCGGCGGTCACAGGCGAGTAGCAAGGGAAGAACTGATCGCATTCCTGCAGCGTCAGAAACTTCCGATACCTCCGGAACTGAAGGTTTCTCCGCCTCGAGTGCTTGTCGTGGATGATGAAGTTTCCATCACGAAGTGGATTACTAAAGAGATCAATATCGAGCATCCTGATTTTGAGGTGCTCGAAGCACATGACGGTTTTTCGGCAGGAGAGATCGTCGCCTCGTTCAAACCTGACGTGGTTGTTCTAGATCTTCGAATACCGGGGGTTGACGGGTTCGAAGTTTGCCGCCGTATCAAGTCGAGAGAACAGACAAAGGAAACAGCCGTCATAGCGATGACGGCATATCCTTCGGAGCAGGCAGAGCGACGCATCCTCGAATCCGGAGCCAGAGTTTGTCTTTCGAAGCCTTTTGAAATTGGCGTATTGATTGCGGAAATCCGATCGGCCATGTCAGAGCGGGGACTGATCTCGAAGCACAAAATTGATTTTATGGCAGGTGCGGCTTCCGGGTGAAGAAGCGGCTTTGTCGTCGTGTCAGGCGCATTCGCGCATTAATCGCCCATCCGGCCCCTTCGAGAATCGCGCTGAGGTCGCGACGGCGCAACTTGAGCATCGCTACAATAATTGTCGGAAGCATTACAGCCAGTATCGCAATCCCGATACCCAAAAAAATCTTCCATGGTTCAATGCCGGCGAGCGTCTTGGAGATATAGGCGAACGCCGAGCCAAGCGCCGCGACGGCTACGCCGCCGCCCATAAGCAGACCGCCGGCCAGCAGTCCACGATTCGTTCCGGCCGATGGAGCGGAAGGGGCCTTCTCCTGCGTGGTTATCGTATCGAGTTTCTTTTCAGCCGAGGTTGTCATTGCTTCGATCTTGCCCGTCAGCGCCCGACCTAATCGCTTGAACGGCGAAACCAGCGCCTCATTCAAACTAATCGGATTTTCAATTATCTCGACTATCCGAGCGTCCGATTCGCGCCCCGCAACATCTTCAAATACACCGCGCTTTCCAATGAACAGGTTTCCCTTCCCGCCGGAGGTGACGGCTGTTGCGATTTCATATTTATGACCGTCGATGGGAACGATCTCGGCGTACAGGACGTACATGTTGCCTTGTCGGGCGATCTCACTATGGGCAGGGCGGTCTTTTACCCTCGCACTGAAATTGAACCGCCTTCCGTCCATTACCAGCGTACCCATCTCGAACATCGCCCGGCTGGCGGGGTCGTATAAATGAGGGAAACTGACAAAATTATTCGCCAACCTCAGCAAATGAGCCTGGTAGAGAATCAGTTTCTCCACCCGGCGGACATCGTTCATCACAGAGGCGGTCTCGGCGCTTCCGGCAATCAACGACTTGACGCCGTTACGAAACCTCTCATCCAGATATTTATTCAATTTTTCAGCGCCGAGCGGCATGACGGGCGATTCGGTCTGACCTTCACCGACCTGTTCGGTTCCCTTCTGCTCCAGACAGACCTTGACCTGTGAGAGGAATTGGCCCAACTGCTTCCGATCCACGCCTGATTTACCACATGGATGTGCTGCCCCTCCGACCGTGGCGATAATGTCGGTAATGAACTGCCGGAGTTCGTCGTCCTCGGATGCGTCGGGCAAAACAACGCCTGTTTCGGACACCGGTCTGTTTTCGGCGGTCACCTTTGCTCGGCGAACCTGCTCAAGCGTTATCTCATCGGCGCCCGAAAGATCCAGGCCGGCGAGGATTTTGGAGGCGGATTCTCGGATTTGTCCACCCTCGGCCTGGTCGATATTTATTGCATCCAGCAGAAGCGAGGTGCTCCCGGACGTCATGCCACTTCTGTCGCGAAGATTTTTCATCAGCCAGGCAATGGCGTCCCTGACTTCGAAGCACATAAGCCGGTCGTTGTTGTCGGTGTCCATCAGTTTCAGGAACGTCCGGTCGCAGTTAATCGTCTCGATCGGAGCGCCGGTGGCGACCCAGTGCGCCTCGTCCAGCTCCAGGATATGCGCCAAGTCCTCCGGCGTTGCGATTTTCAGGTGCCGGCATCGCCCTAAACGTTGAAAAACCATCTTGCGTGAACCTGACATTTGCTTCATCCTTTTTGAGGCAGGTTAATTTGCGCCTTGACGGACGTTTCGGGCATCTCGGATGCCCACTCGAAGGCCCGGACGGAGTCCTCGAAGTCGAAAGTATCGGTCAGGAAGGGTTTTACGTCTATCTTTCCCCCGGCCATCAGCGCCAGAGCGCGGTCGAAGACGTGGGCGTAACGGCGGACGTTCTCTATGGTAACTTCCTTAACCCGTGCGGTGAAAATGTCGAACGTGGGCATCCGGGGCGGTATGCCGACCAGAACAGCCCGCCCACCGGGACAGACCGGTTCCAGCATGGTTGCAATCGCCTTTTCGTTTCCGCTGCATTCGAAGACAATATCGGCGCCCCATCCGTCGGTCATTTCCATAATTACGTCAGCCACGTTGTCGGCGGCAACGTTGACGGGCGTTATCGGACCCAGACCGGATATAAGGTCGAGTTTCGCCTGCCGGACGTCTGTAATGACAACTCGGCTGCATCCGCCCGCCAGGGCAGACAAGGCCGTCATTGCGCCGATTGTCCCTGCCCCGAGCACCACCGCCACATCGCCGGGCCTGATCCTCGCCTGAGCGGCTGCGTGCAAGCCGATCGCCAGCGGTTCGACCATCGCACCGGCGGCGAAACCGACGTTCTCAGGCAGAGCGAAGGTGTAATCTTCCGGGTGGACAACGGTCGGGCGGAGGCAGCCGTGGGTCGGCGGGGTCGCCCAGAAACGCATCGTCGGGTCGAGGTTGTACTTGCCCAGGCGCGACGCCTTGCTGTTGGGATCGGGCACGCCCGGCTCCATGCAGACTCGGTCGCCGACCTTCAGGCGTCTGACCTCCGTGCCGGTTTCTATGACCACGCCGGAGGCTTCGTGCCCGAGCACCATCGGCGATTCGACCACTAACTGGCCCATCCGTCCATGTTTGCAGTAATGCACGTCGCTTCCGCAGATGCCGACGGTGTATATTTGTATTCGCACATCCCTCGGGCCGAGATTCTCGTCAATCTCAATTTCCCGAAGATTCAGTTTCAAATCCGGTTCCAGAACCAATGCTCTCATTCCGCGACTCCTTCCATACCGCTCCTTATATAAGCCACGAACCACGCGAACAAGATGAAATAGTCCCGAATTGCACGCTTGCCACGTCGTAGCCTTGGCGAAGTCGGGAATTACACGAGTATTTTCTGAAAAACAGAAACTCGCGATAGTTTTAGCGAGCAGACAAAGCCGACGGATTGCTGTCCGTCGGTTACGAAGTTGCTACGCTTACGGATTTTAAGGCATTTCGCTTACTTGCCAGTTTTCATCGACCCATAGTGCGATGATTTTAGTGTCGGGGCAGTGTTCCTTCAGGAATGCGACGGCTGTGCGGGTGTGCGAAAACTGCTCATCCTTGCCGGCGGGATTTCTGGCGCAATCATAGTGCCCCACGACGGCTATGCCCTTCGATCCGTGTTTGTTAACCGAAATCCCGACGCGATGCAGTATGGATTCGACAGCCTGCGGGTCGGTCTGTTCGGAGAGGATGAAGTTAGGTCCCGGTTCGGTAACAGCGTCCACGTATTCGGCGTCGAAACGCTCTTTCAGGAAGTGAATCACCGGCAGTTGAACCCTGCCGTCCATGCAGTTAATGGCAGTGCAGAAACTCATTGAATCACCTTTCGATTAACGCCCCACAAAAGGAGATTACGAATTGCCGAATGCCTCGTTGTACCACTCGAGCATTTCGTCGTCGCTGATGGCGGTGGTTCTTCCGGCCTCGTATTCGGCATCGACGCGGTCGCGTATCGCCAGCAGTCTTGAGTCGTCCTTGGCGACGTCCAGGTTGCAATGCTGTTCGATCCAGTGCTTGATCCCGGCGCCGCCGCTTTTGTCGGTGATTGCGACGCTTACCGGGCGAGCCAGAAGTTTCTGCGTGTCGAAGCAGTTGTAGATTTCTTCGCTCTTGAGCAGCCCGTCGGCGTGGACGCCTGCGCGGGTAACGTTGAAGTCGCGTCCGACCAGCGGGTAGTTGTGCGGGAGTGTATGGCCGACATGGTTGGCGAAGTATTCGGCGATTTCGGTGATGACGGTATAATCGACGCCGGGCGTATGTTCGCCGTTGAATTGAGCGGCTTCGACGACCATTGCCTCGACCGGCGTGTTTCCGGTGCGCTCACCGGTACCCAGCAGTGCGCCGTTGCATCCGGCGCATCCGTACAGCCACGCGGTAACCGGATTTACGAGGACTTTGTGAAAGTCATTATGCCCGTGCCATTCCATCAGTTCGCCCGGAACGCCGGCTTCGTGAATCAGTCCGGACACGAGTTTCGGTACGCTTCTTGGCAGTGCGGCTTCGGGCCAGGGGACGCCGAAGCCCAGCGTATCGCACAGGCGTATTTTAACGTTCTTTCCGTACTGTTCGCGCAGTTTCATCAACTCGACGGCGAACGGAACGACGAAGCCGTAAAAGTCCGCCCGCGTGATGTCCTCGAAGTGACATCGCGGTGTGATACCGGCGTCCAGAGCGGCCTTGATGACGTCCAGATATGTGTCCATCGCCTGTTTGCGCGTCTTTTTGAGTTTCAGGAAGATGTGATAATCGCTGCACGAGACGAGAATTCCCGTCTCGTCCAGCCCCATGTCCTTGACGAGTTTGAAGTCGCTTTTGACGGCGCGGATCCATCCGGTAACTTGCGGGAACTTGAACCCCAGTTCCCGACACTTATCGACGGCCTGGCGGTCGCGTTTGGAGTACAGGAAGAATTCACTTGCGCGGATAAGCCCGCTGTCGCCGTCAAGTTTGTGCAGTAGCGAGTATATATCGACAATCTGCTCGACGGTGTAGGGCGGGCGGGCCTGCTGACCGTCGCGGAAAGTCGTATCGGTTATCCAGACCGCCGCAGCACGGTCCATCGGAACGGTCTGTCCGTCGAACGGCGTCCGCGGCAATTGGGTGTACGGAAAAATATCGCGGTAGAGGTTCGGCTCGTCCACGTCCTGGAGCGGGTATTTGACATTATCTGACACTGTTTATATTTCCTTTCAGGTATTCAGGGAACACTTCCGAGAACTGTACCCTGAATATACTAACCGTTTTCGTAATCGAACGCTATTAAATTAATAGCCGGTATCCTGTAATCAGTAGCGTGGAAAAGAAACGGAAACCTGGAGCCGTTAAATATACATTCTTTTTCGACCGGCTACCGACTACTGACTATCTACTACGTGTGCCGGTGCGCCCGGTTCGCTAATGAAGAACTCCGCTCGTCTTGCAGGTTCGGGGAAATGTTGTTTATACGTTTGTTCCCATGCGATTCGGAACTGCTCTGTCTGCTCTTTGGCAACCATCGCCCATACGGACCCGCCGAAGCCAGCGCCGAAATATGAGGCAGCGATTGCCCCCAGTTGCCGGGCAGATTGCTGGAGGAAGTCGGTTTCCGGGATAAGGTTTTCCAGCCCTGTCCGAGCGCCGGCGTGCGAGGCATCGACCAGTTCGCCGATTTTCCGGACATCACCGTCCACCAGCGCATCGCCGACGGCGGGGATTATCTGCTGGTCCTCGCGGTAGAACTGCTCGAACCGTTCGGGGAGGTTCAGTTTCTCATCCTTGTCGGTAGCGCCGCGGCGAATGGTCTCCATCGCCTCGGTCAGTCCGTCGGCTCCGACTTGAACGGCTATGTCACGGAGGTTTCTGCACTGTGTGCCGCCGGCGCGGTTATAGGCATCGGTGGCCTTGCGGGCGCGGATTGATGCGCGGTTATATTTCTCCAGGGCTGGTCCTGTCTTGGCCGCTTCAACGCCTGAAGACGCGATGACAATATCCATGCCGGACGGGAAGGGAATCTCCCGCTCGAAGACCGAAGGGGCGAACGAGAATTGCGAGAGCATGCCCGGTTTGCAGCAGAGCATGGAGGTGTGGTCTTCGCTTCCGCCGAAGG
>JAXHSV010000106.1:0-10028 GCA_034190305.1 Planctomycetota bacterium
CCCAAATCGCAATACGTCGCGATTTGGGGGCCCCAAAACGCCGACCACCCAGCCCGGCGCCGAAGGGCTTCGCGAACTTTCAGACCGGCAATGGCAACAGGCGCAGCGACAGGTGGCTGCAGATGCCGCCCAGATGGTCCGCCAGACACCGCGGGCGATGCACGAGGCCCTCAAGACACATGGAAAACAAACGACCGACCTTGCCCAAGCCGCCAGGCAACTCCAGATGTCCCAGCAAGCCCTGGCAAAAAGCACCGCCGATGAGCAGGGTATCGACGAGATGAAAGAGCAGCTGCGTCAACTCGCCGCCGAACAGGCCGAACTGGCGCGGAAAACCTCACAGTTGGCCCGGCAGAGTCCCAAGGACGCACCGACGAGACCTTCGGCGACAGAGGCTTCCAGGGCAACCGATCAGGCAGCCAAGGCCCTGACTACAACCCAGCCTGCATCGGCGCTGCCCCACCAGGTCGACGCCGTCAAGGCGCTTGAGCAGACCGCACGGCAGGCAGCTGCAGAACAACTTGCAGCCGCCGCCGAAGCACTGGCCGGTAAACAGCAAGACCTTGCAAAACGCTCCGAGACCGCCCGCCGGTTCCAGGCTCAGGCCGAGACCGCACGACAGTCAGCCGCAGAAAAAGCATCCGGAAAAATTCAGGACATCGCCAAGGACCAAACCGGACTGGCCAAACAGGTCGGACAACTGAAGGAACTTGCCAAACAGGCCACTCAACAGGCCGCTGCCGCAATGTCCCGGAACGACCCGTCGGGAAACATGCAGACCGCTGCGAACCGGCTCCGAGCCGATCGGCCCGACCGGGCGACCGGGCCTCAGACAGACGCAACCGAGCAACTTCGGCAGCTCGCCAAGGCGGCACGCGCAGGCTCAAAATCCTCTTCGCCAACCCCAGCCGGAAATATCGCCGCCGGCGCCGGCGAACTCGCACAGCAGCAGGAGCAACTCCGGCGACGGACAGCCGAACTGACGGGCAATCTCGCCCGGGCACAGAGACAGCGGCGCGAACAGGAACTGGCTCGCCTCCGCGCCGAGCAGCAGCAAATCGCTCGACAGGCAGCCGCATTGTCCGACGACGTTAAATCCCAGGCGCCGCAGGGCGATCGCATCGATACCCATTCCGCACGATCTGCCGCCCAGGCGGCAAAGCAATTGGCTGATAACCGTCTATCCGAGGCAGCGAAATCCGCCGACAAGGCCGGAGGCGAACTGAGCGAACTGGCAGGCCGACTCGGTGGCACAGGTTTGAAACCTGTGCCACCAAACCCGTCTCCGACCGCTGCCGAGCGTAGAGAAAACCTTGCCGGAAGGGCCGGTGATCTCGCCCAGAGGCAGCGACAGGTCGGCAGACAAATCGCCGACCTCGCCGCCGAAAAGATGTCGCAGGTCCTCGCCGGCAGACAGGGGCAAATCGCAGAGCAAACCAAAAAGACGTCCGAAGACGTCGAACTGCTCGAAGAGCATATCGCCGAACTGCTCCCTGACGCCCAGGCTGGAAAACTGGCCCAGTCTGCGACAAAATCTCTCCGGCAGGCTTCCGCCGATCAGGGTCAGGCCCGTCGGGCAATGTCGTCGGGCCGGCCCGGACAGTCCATCCCGTCCCAACAGTCAAGCGCCCGGTCGCTCGCCCAGGCCGCCGGAGCACTCGCCCATCTGGGCAGGCAGTTCGCCGCCCAGGCGGCGAAAAATCCTCCCGCCCCCGCTGGTGAGAACACCGATGAAACACCCGGGCAATTGGCCCAAGCATACGACGCCACACAGTCGGCGGCACAGAGTCAATCAGCCGGTCAGGCCGCTAAAGCCGCACGTCTGCTGGCTGCACTTGCAAAACAAGCGCTCCAGCAGGCCAGGGCGATGGGGATGATGCCCGGCGCGATGGGTATGCAGGGGGTGGGAATGATGAGGGGTTCGTCGCTGGATTCCGACGCCCGCATCGGAGCGGCGGGGACGGACCTGCGGGCCGGTGAACTGATCGAATTGGGCATCTCGGCGGACGACTGGGCGCGGCTGCCGGGCCGACTGCGAGACCAGGTCCTCCAGGCCGCCGGCAAAAGCGGTCCTGAAGAATATCGAATACTCATCAAACGTTACTTCCGGGCGCTTGCCAAAAAAGCCGCCGAAAAAAACTCCAGCCGGAAGGAGGAAACAAAATGAGACGCATCGGTACTTTGTTGCTCTGCTGCTGTGTGATGGCGATAACGGTGATTCCGCCGGAGAGCACCAGCGCCGACCAGGAGGCGCCTGTACCGGCACAGTATGACAAACCCATCGAACAGGCTGTTGCAAAGGCGCTTGATTATCTGGCGAAGCACCAGCACGCCGAAGGTTACTGGCCGAGCGGGATCGGAAAAAACACCGCTGTTACTTCATTGTCGGTCATGGCGTTCCTCGGCGCAGGATACACGCCCGGATGCGGACCTTACGGAGCGGTTATCAACAAGGGAATCGACTTTGTAATGGCAAGCCAACGGGCCAACGGAATGTTGACGGGCAATTCATCTCACGGGCCTTGGTACAGCCACACCATCTCGACGCTGATGCTTTCGGAGGTCTCCGGGATGTTGGATGCCGATCGTCAAAAAAAACTGGACGATGTCCTGCCTAAGGCGCTGAGGCTGATCCTGTCGGCCCAGAAGGTCAAAAAGCACCCGTCTCACCAGGGCGGGTGGCGTTATCAGCCGACCAGCAAAGACAGCGATATTTCCTGCACCGGATGGGCGATGATGTCGCTTCGGTCTGCCAGGGGCAACGGCGCCGCCGTCCCCGCAAAGGTAATCGACGAGGCTGTTAAGTTCGTCCTCCGATGCCGATACAAGAGCGAAACCGCCAGACCCGCCGGCGGGGCAGGCTTCGGATACCAGCCCGGCGGATCGCCGGGAGCGGCGCGAACGGCCACTGCCGTTCTGTGTCTGGAACTGTGCGGAAAACACCACAGCGACGAATCACTGGCAGGCGGAGACTGGATCCTGGCGCACCCGGTCAGGAATTATGGAAGTTCTTTCTTCTACTACGGCCTGTATTATTCCGCACAGGCTATGTTCCAGTTGGGCGGAAAGCACTGGCGGCAATACGCGCCGCAGATGTACGCGATGATGCTCAAGTTTCAAGCCAAAGACGGTTCCTGGCCTCAAGGCTCATCAAACGAAGCCGCCGCGGGAACGTGCTACTCAACAGCGATGGGCGTCCTTGCCCTTTCCGTCAGTTATCGCCAACTGCCGATTTATCAGCGATAAAAACAGCAGGGATGCAGGGGATACAAGGGATAAGAAAAAACTGAATCTGCGCCGAATATCAAAGATCGAACAGTGAACGTTTTACCATCGGGCGCTTGATGGTTCCGGCCCCATGATCGTAGGTTCCATTGCCACTAACAGACAAGACGTATCCATTTGGTTTGTACAGAATCCAGATTTCATCTTTGCTGTTCCGCTCAAATCTCCTAACGTCGAGGACTCCACCAAGATCGAATACGAAACGCGTAGCGCCGGTGTCTTTATTCACATCTACCTGGACCAATTTCTGTCCCTTCAATTCCTCGGCGGCCTGAAGTATCCGACGGATGGAGGACGCACCGGTTACAACCAACTTGCCCTTGTATGAAATTTTCCAGTAGGAGCAGTAAATCCACAGCCACCATCGGCCACGAACGGTAATCAATCGTCGAGAATCGTACAGACCAAGGAGTACCGACTTCGACTTCGCCCGGTCAAGTTCGCGTATTTTCAAATGGGGGTCGCCAAAATTCATCGAAAGGTTCAATTGACGGTCATAATGCACACCCCAACAAAGTTGCCCGTAGAGTTGCTGAAAAGTCCGATCGATTACATTCATTTCGCATCCCTGCTATTTTTACGCGATTTGGGTGACGGGCTTGCGGGTGATTCGGTGGGATTGAGCAGCCTTGGCAACACCGGGCTTGCTCGGTAGGGAGACGGTGAAGACGGTTCCTTTTCCCTGCTGGCTTCGGACAGTCAGCCGGCCTTTCATCGACCTGATAATCTGCCGGCAGACAGCCAGGCCCAGACCGCTACCGGTCCCGTTGCGGGTGGTGAAGAACGGTTCGAAGATGCGTTTCTTTATCTCCGGCGGTATCCCTACGCCGGTGTCGGCCACTCGAAGAATGACCGATCCGTTTGACCGGTCGGCGGAGATGGAAATGCTTTGCCCCCTTCCTTTGTCCATTACGGCGGCGCGGGCGTTCAGAAGGAGGTTAAGCAGCACCTGTTTCAGTTCGGCGGGGCGGGTGGTTACTGTCAGGCGCGACGGCACTTTCGTAACCAGGCGAATCCCGTCCTTGCTGAAATCCCTTGCCATTGCCGCGAGCGTCTCATTCAGCAGTTCCGCCAGCGAGACTTTACGAGGCGTTTGGGCTTCGGTTCTGGTCAAATCAAGCAGCGCCCGGCAGATTGCCGCAGCCCGTGTCGAACCTTCCAGGGCGTGGCGGATTGCCTTGTCCCGCATCTTCTCATCACCGCCGGCGGCCAGGCGAGCGTAATTGTATATCGGCGTCAATATATTGTTGAACTCGTGCGCCACCATCGCAGACATGGTTCCCATCGTCGCCAGACGCTGGGCGCAGACCAGTTGCTCCTGGAGTGAACGGACCTGAGCCTCCAGTTGGTCCGTTCGATCATCCTGCCGGTTTTTTCGGCGGCTCGGCAAACTAGTCACAAGTTGCGTCCTTTCAGCTATTACACAGCGAATCGTCGATGCGCATGCGTAATCGCCCTCCGCCATAGAGAATTATCGGACCTGCGGGTCGGAAAACTTGATACTGCTTTGGGCGGTTATTATTATCTGGGCTATGACAATTGCGGCACATGGTATCGACATGGTCGATTGCGAACGCCTCGGCGAGATGATCGACCGTTACGGCAACAGGTTTTTGGGACGCGTTTTCACGCCGGCGGAACTGGAATACTGCCAGGGGCGCAAGAGGCGGATCGAACACCTAGCCGGACGTTTCGCCGCAAAAGAGGCCGTTATGAAAGTGCTGGGTACGGGACTGCGGAAGGGAGTTAACTGGCTCGACATAGAAGTCGTTAACGAACCGTCAGGTCAGCCAAAAGTTACACTCACCGGACGGTGTCTGGAAATAGCCGAAGAAAAAAAACTTACCGAGATTATCATCTCGATAAGCCACATAGCGACACACGCGATCGCATCAGCCGTCGCATCGATAAAAGAACCGTGAGACAGGGATCGGGAAAAGGAATCCCCGCCCATCTGTGGGAAGCAAGCGCAATTCGGGCAGACGCCCGGCCGTATGGCCACAATCAGGCGTTGTTACCGGTTTTACCGAAGATCATCCTTCCGGCTGACGTTTGGAGGGCAGATGTAACCACGACCGTCAGATCCTCGCCGATGCGGCTTCGCCCCTGCTCGACAACGACCATGGTTCCGTCGTCGAGGTATCCGACGCCCTGACCTGCTTCTTCACCCGGCTTGACGATCTTGACCGTAACGGTCTCTCCCGGAAGGACGACGGGTTTCAGCGCGTTGGCAAGATCGTTGATATTAATGACTTTCACTCCGCGGAGCTGGGCGACTTTGTTGAGGTTGTAATCGTTCGTAACGATACGGGCGTCGAGGTGCTCGGCCAAAGCAACCAGTTTATGGTCCACCTCGGACGCCTCCTCGACGGCGGGGATACGCGCATCGGTCAGGCGGATTTCGATATTGTCGTTGTTCCGGAGCCGGTTGAGCATATCCAGCCCCCGCCGGCCTCGGCTTCGCCTGAGTTTGTCCGACGAATCGGCGATGTTCTGGGTTTCCTCGACAACGAAGCGAGGAATAACCAGAGTGCCCTCCAGGATTTGCGTCTCGGCAATGTCGGCAATCCGCCCGTCGATAATGACGGAAGTATCCAGCACAAGCGAATGCGAACCCTTGCTCTGCCGGGAAAACTCCACGTACGGAATAATGAACCTGAAATCGTCCTTCGTCTGCATTACGAAGGATACGCAAAGATAAATCGTACAGGCCCCCACGAACAATTTGATCATGCTCACCAATGCGACCTTCGCGCCGGCGGTCACAAAAACCGACGCAGCCAGGTCAACAACCATCCCTAACACGTACGCCAGGAACACGCCTGCGACAACGCCGAAGAACAACCCGCTGATCCCGCCGAGGCTCTTTCGACGAAAGCCCATATCTGCGAGTATCAGCATAACGGCCAGGATCACAGGGGCGACCATCACCAGCGTCATTCTCCAGAACATCATTTCCTCGCCGGCTTCCGGTGTGCCCCGAACCTCGGTAGTCAGAGCGTAACTAATGGCAATACCAAGAACCACAAGGACAAAGATTACGCGAATAACATGAAGCACCATTTCAAACCCCTTTCCATTTTACAATAAATATCAATGATTCCCATAACAGGCCTCCCACAAATATAGCATTTTTCCACCCGGGTGAAAACGCGAAATTATAAGAAGGGTGCACAAAGGTTATGAGACGGCTTCTGACGTTCGGCTCAATTTCCGAAATGTTTCCATGCCGTCCCGGCAGCGCCGATAACGCCCGCATCGTTACCAAGCGACGCCAATATCAGCGATGTCTTCTGCTCGTCGATCGTCCAGTTTAATCGGCTGAAATGACGGCGCAGTGGTTCCAGCAGGTCGTCTCCTGCCTTTGCCAGACCTCCGCCCAGGACAATCAGGTCCGGGTCAATCAGGCGGGTTATACTGACGCAACCGACGGCAAGGTAACGGACAGTTCGGTCCCAGACCTCTTCGGCCAGAGCGTCACCGGCGCGTCGGGCTTTGTTTATATCCGATGCATCGATGTCGCCTTTTTGGGCTAGCAGGTCGCTCAGGCTGCTCTTGCGCTGCTCCTGTTCAATGAGTCGGCGAGCGTACCTCGCCATTGCCGATGCCGATGCGTATTGCTCCAGACATCCCCGCTGTCCGCAGGGGCACGGTTGGCCGTCCGACTCAATGATCATGTGTCCGGCTTCAGCGCCGATTCCATGTGCGCCGCGAATCAGTTGTCCGGCGATAACTATCCCGCCGCCAATGCCCGTCCCCAGCGTCAGCATGACCATCACGCCGGTACCCTTGCCGGACCCGCAGAGATATTCGCCCAGGGCTGCGACGTTTGCGTCGTTTTCCAGCACGGCCTGAACACCCAGCCCGTCACCGATACGATCGCGAAGCCGAATATTGACGAAACCGGGAATATTCGGCATGCCGATGACCACGCCGGCAGCAAGGTCCAGCGGACCCGGAGAGCCGATGCCTGCGCCAACTACATCACCGGTCAATATTCCCTCACGAGCGAGTAGTTCGGTCGCCCCGGAGACCATCGTCTCGATCACACTGTCGGGACCGGCGTCGGCAGGCGTCGGCAGTTGAAGCGAACCGATAACGGACATGTTTTCATCCAGCAGGGCGTACTTGATAAACGTCCCGCCCAAATCGATACCGACGCAAACCTTTGCCATTCGATAAGCCTTTCAATGAAAAATAAGAACCACAAAGAACACAAAGAGCACAAAGAAAAATTTCTATTTTTCTGTTCTTTGTGTCCTTTGTGCTCTTTGTGGTTCGGTTTTTTTAGAGGCTCTTAATCCACTCATCCAGCGTCTTTAAACGTTCGGCGGGACCGGCTTGGGGGTCGTAACCTTTCAACTGCGGCGCCAGCGTCGAAAGGACGCCAAGAATGCTCTTTTCGGCAACGGGGTCGGGCTTCTCCGACGAGATTGTTTTTCGTAATTGTTCAATGAGCGGACCTGTCGCACGATCCTTCATCGTCGCCAGTTCTCTGGCGGCTGCCTGACTGGCGGCTTGGTCTGCTCCGGTCAGTCTGACAACGAGCGTCGCCACCCGCTGGCGGTCGGCAAGGCTCTGCTGGGCCCGTCCATGAATGAGGGCCTTTTCAATCGCTTCCTTCTGTGGCGCCTTCAGGCGATCCGTCAGTCGCTGAAGTGCGCTGCCGGCCAGGCGAACCAACGCATCCCAGTCTTTGGATACAGTGAGAGTATCCAGGTGTTTTTGAAGCGCCGCTACTGCCCATGCGAACTGAGCGTCATCTTTAACCTCGGCGATTTTGGCAACGGCAGAGGCATCCCCCGCCACCAGCAGCGCTTTGATCCATTCTTGCCACACCTTCGGCGCTTGCGGGTCTTTGACCTCGACCATTGCGAGGTGAACGGCGGATAGTTCGCCGGCTGCTTCGGCAGGTCGGTCAGCTTTCATAAGCGCACGCCCCAGACGCAAACGAACCGGAATCCACCCGCCAGTCTGCTCGGCCGGTATCCTGGCGGACCAGAGTTTCAGCACGTCAATGAGGTATTCGCCTGCGCCGTTGCGTCGGGCGAGTGTCTCCGCCAGATACTGCAACTTTGCAGTTTCAGCCTTGACCAACAGGCTCATTACGACCGACCATGCCTGTTCTCGAACAGATGCATCCGGCTCGATTTTAGCGTCGGTGCGAGCGAGGATTTTCTCAATGTGCTCTGCCTGCCCAAGCGAACCGATAGCCGCTATGGCTGCAAGACGCACGCCACGGTCAGGGTCGCGCACAAGCGGCGCCACCGCCGATGCGCTCTCGGAAAGCCGAAGGCGCTGAAGGGCCTTGATTCCACTGAGGCGGACCGCAGCCGAAGGGTCTTTGAGGGCAGACGTCAGCAGTCCGGCCAAACGTTCATCCTTAAGCACACCCATCGCCTCCAGCAGCGCTTCGCGCAGATCGGTTGAACCATTGTCGGCGCCGGTCTTATAGCGTTTCGTCAGCGCCGACGACGCCTCAGCCCGTTGATCGTCGGAAAGGCTGTTCTTGCCGACTATCCGAGCCAACGCTCCTGCAGCCGCCGATGCAACCCGCCTGTCAGGTTCGGAAATACCGGAAAGAATCTGCTCCCACACGGAAACATCACCCAGAAGCCCCAGTCCCTGATATATTGCCCTACGAACTTCATCGGACTGTTCGACTTTAAGCCGGTTCGTGAGAAGTTTGGATGCCTGTTTATCAGCGATATTCGCCAGAAGAACGACGGCGACCGCCCTGACGGCAGGGTCCGTATCCATTACTCTCGCCCGGATCTGCACCCTCAAGGATTCGTCGGGCTTCTTGCTTGTTGCCAGTCGCTGCTGGATAAGTTTGACGGAGACCAGGCGCACTTCCGCCAG
This sequence comes from Planctomycetota bacterium, assembly GCA_034190305.1. Lineage (GTDB taxonomy): Bacteria > Planctomycetota > Phycisphaerae > SM23-33 > SM23-33 > JAUWNJ01. Next base: position 9,148 of record JAXHSV010000106.1, read on the forward strand.
CGGGTCGTCCAGCATATCAGCCAACAAAGCATCTCGCCCTTCCGGCGGAGTAGCGGTGTACAGGTCGTTCATTGCCGATGCCAGGCGGCGGCGAAGTTCGGCGTTTCGGCGCTCCAGATTCCGGTTCGCCCCGGCGAGGCTCTCGGCCAGGTCCGCCAACCAGTCCGAACGGCGTTTATTCCTGTTTTTCAACCACCAATTCTTCCATTGCTCCGTATCCTGGCCGAACGCGCGGATGCTTGTCAGGTTGGCAAGGGCGTCGCAGGCGGCGCGGCTGATCGATTCGTCCTTGTCGTTCAGAAGAGATACCAGGGCATCGACGGCCTTTTTGTCCAGAATCCGCTGCATTGACGAAATTATCACCAGGCGTATGTCACGGTCGGTTTGTCGGTCCGAAAGGATGTGAATCAGTTCTTCAAGCCCCCCGCAATCCTTGCACGTCGCCAGGGCGTCGGCTGCGGGAGACCGAACCGCCGGTTCGTCGGAAGTGAGCATCGCCACAAGCGGCTTGACAAACTTCTTGTCGGCCCGTCCCGACTTGACAATGGCTCCGGCGACGGCGATCTGGGCCGGTCGGTTCGAAGCATCCGCCAGAAAATCGCACAGGGCGATACCGGCTTGGGGATAGGTTCGCGTCAGCAGAAGTAACGCCGCTTCGCCCCTAGTCCTGGCTGTTCGCTCCGGGTCGGACAGTTGGGCAATAAGTGTCTTCAGTTCGACCTGCTGGTCGGGCGTCAGCGCCGGCAGGTCGGTCCTGGCAGCGCAAGTCACCACGCCCACAACCATGACGCCAAAGACCGCTGAACAAATATGCCTGAAAATCTTCACAGCACTCACCATCTTCATAATATATCGGTTGTGTACAAATTTATATCTATTGA
>JAXHSV010000107.1:0-9993 GCA_034190305.1 Planctomycetota bacterium
ACTTATTCTACCGGGCAGATCGCTCTGTTGGAAAAGCGTTCAGCGGTCGGCTTTCAGCGATCAGTTTTTTACTGACTGCTGATTGCTGATTGCTATTTTTCCCGGCGTCTAGATTATCCTCTAGAAAGGAGGTGATCCAGCCGCAGGTTCCCCTACGGCTACCTTGTTACGACTTAGTCCCAGTCACCAATCTCACCTTCGGCACCCCTGTAACGGGGCGACTTCGGGTGCTACCGGCTTCCATGACTTGACGGGCGGTGTGTACAAGGCTCAGGAACATATTCACCGCAGCGTATCTGATCTGCGATTACTAGCGATTCCAACTTCATGGAGTCGAGTTGCAGACTCCAATCCGAACTGGGGCCGGTTTTTTCCGGTTTGCTCCGCCTCGCGACATCGCGTCGGTTTGTACCGGCCATTGTAGCACGTTTGCAGCCCTGGGTATAAAGGCCATGAGGACTTGACGTCATCCCCACCTTCCTCCGGTTTGACACCGGCAGTCTCGCTAGAGTCCCCGCCATCCCGAAGGACGCGCTGGCAACTAACGACAAGGGTTTCGCTCGTTACGGGACTTAACCCAACATCTCACGACACGAGCTGACGACAGCCATGCAGCACCTGTACACGTTTCACCCCGAAGGGCAACGGCACTCCTTTCAGAGGACGTATCCGTGCTTTTCAAACCCAGGATAAGGTTCTTCGCGTTGCATCGAATTGAGCAACATGCTCCACCGCTTGTGTGAGCCCCCGTCAATTCCTTTGAGTTTTAGCCTTGCGACCGTACTCCCCAGGCGGTCCACTTAACGCTTTTGCTGCGGTTGGGAATCCGTCAAAGAACCTCCAACCCAGTGGACATCGTTTACGGCCAGGACTACCGGGGTATCTAATCCCGTTCGCTCCCCTGGCTTTCGCACCTCAGCGTCAGAAGAGACTCCGAATCCTACGAATAGGATCTGAAACCTCAATCAGGCCCAGCGCACCGCTTTCGCCGCTGGCGTTCCTCTTGATATCTACGCATTTCACCGCTCCACCAAGAGTTCCGCGCGCCTCTACCTGCCTCAAGCCCGCCAGTTCGCCAAGCAATTCCTCGGTTGAGCCGAGGGATTTCACAAAACGCTTAACGGGCCGCCTACGTGCTCTTTAAGCCCAGTGATTCCGAACAACGCTTGCCACCTTCGTCTTACCGCGGCTGCTGGCACGAAGTTAGCCGTGGCTTCCTCTGGGGCTCCTCAACGCCTCCCTCTATTAAAGGGATTTGCTTGGTAACCCCTGACGGTGGTTTACACTCCGAAGAGCTTCTTCCCACACGCGGCGTCGCTCCGTCAGGCTTTCGCCCATTGCGGAATATTCATCCCTGCAGCCTCCCGTAGGAGTCTGGGCAGTGTCTCAGTCCCAATGAGGCCGGTCAACCTCTCAGTCCGGCTACCCGTCGTTGCCTTGGTAGGCCTTTACCCTACCAACAAGCTGATGGGACATAGGCCGATCCCGAGCCGGCAGGTCCCGATAAAGGAATCCCCGCCCTTTGATCGCTCGAATCTGAATTCATGCGACTTCATCGAGTATTGCTCCATCTTTCGATGGACTATCCTCGTGCTCAAGGTACGTTACCTATGTGTTACTCACCCTTTCGCCGCGCTAATTGCTCCCCGAAGGGAACTTTCGCGCTCGACTTGCATGGGTTAGCCACGCCGCCAGCGTTCGTTCTGAGCCAGGATCAAACCCTTCACTTGATTTATCGTCCTACCCGAAATGGGCGGGATCCTGCCGTCCTCTAACCGGCTTGGGGGGGCACCATCCCATAGGGACTTGTTTGCCCGGATCCGCGCCCGTAAAACGGGCTTCGGTCGATGGAAGGTGATTCTGGAAACGCCGGACCTTCTCAGGTCCGGTCGGTCCGTCCGGCGCCATCCCGAAGGATCGCGACAGAACAGGCCTAACTCAAAATCCTGCATATCTGGCTTAATAAGCATCACGAGGATTTTGAGTCCGGTCCCGCCGAAAGTAAGAGCGGCAGGACCTTTTGCAAAATCTTCAGGCCCGACGGTAATCGTGACAACTGCCGCCAAACCTGTCACATCCTCGTGACGATTACACTGTTCACTTGTCAAAGAGCATTCCCCGCCAAACCCTATCGGCTTGGGGGGTACCACCTTTACAGGGGCACACTACAACTATACCCCCATCATCACATTTATCAAAGATGTTTCATCTATTACTCTAACACCACTGTTTTCGCTCGTCAAGTGTATTAGTAAAATATTTTTCTACGATACGACATTTATCGGTTTGCCCGCAACGAAGGCTGCGATATTTTCAGCGGTCGTCGCCATCAGTCGTCGCCTCGCAGCCAGTGCAGCCCATGCGATATGCGGCGTAATCAGGCAGTTTTGGGCAGAAAGCAGCGGGTTGTCGGGCTTGATCGGCTCGGTGGATACCACGTCCAGTGCCGCACCGGCAATCTGTCCGGCATTGAGCGCGCCGGCAAGATCGGCTTCGACAATAAGCCCGCCGCGGGAAGTATTAATTAAAAAAGCGCCGGCTTTCATCCGTCCCAGTAATTCACGATTGACCATGCCGACGTTATCAGACGTCTGCGGACAATGCAGACTGACGACGTCGGCGGTTGTGAACAACTCCTCAACCTCGACCCACTGGAACGGTTCGTATTCCGGCGGGTTGACCTGGTTGACATCGGCAGCCAGGACCTCCATGCCGAAGGCGTGCGCCAGTTCGCCGACGCGCCTGCCGATGCGCCCGAAGCCGACGATACCCATTTTCTTGCCCGCCAGTTCCACCAGCGGAAAATCCCAGAAGCAAAAATTGCCGCTCTCTGCCCACCTGCCGGCCTTGACGGCTGAATCGTGCGAACCGACGTGATGACAAAGTTCCAGCAGCATGGCGAAGGTGAACTGCGCGACCGAGTCGGTCGCGTATATCGGAACGTTCGAGACCACCACACCCCGCCTGCCTGCGGCTTCGACATCGACGACGTTATACCCCGTCGCCAGAACAGAAATAAATCGCAGGCTGTCCAGTTGTTCGAGGGTCTCAGCCGACAGCGGAGTCTTGTTCGTCAGAAGCACTTCAGCCCCGGCTGCGCGCTGGAGAATCTCATCGTCAGCCGTCCGGTCATAGACCGTCAGTTCGCCGAGTTTCTCGACCGCATCCCACGGGTTGTCTCCGGGGTTGAGCGTCTTTCCATCAAGGACAACAATTTTCATAGCGCACTCCTTTTGTTTGGCGTAATTCGGGGCAATTGTATGCAAAGACTGTAAAAATTGCACGTCAAACGAAAGCAGAACCGGAGTGGAAACGGAATGCCCCCCAACAACTCACCGGAGAAGTCAGCGAATGCTATTTATTTTGAACGGAAAAGGGAAATTAGAGATTTTTCGATTCCTACAGACCGTTATGTTCTGAATCGTTGGCTGAGAGCTTGCCGGTATTTATATTGAAGTACCAGCCCGTCTTTCCGTCGCCGGTCGCCGGGTCTTGTGTGCCGAAGGAGACGCTATCTCCATTTTTATATACGAACGGGTTGGCGGGGAACTTCGCAAGATACGGACCGTAGGAGACCGAACTTCCCTGATTAATGATTTTTCCGTTCTTGTCGGTCATGCTGACAAAACGCGCGACGAAATTGGCTGTGTCCAACTTCCCGTTCTCATCCAGGTGCGGGGCTTTGTTCTGATGTTGGATTTTGTACAACTCCAACTGGCTGCGGAGAGTCTGGAGGTCGCTTTTTAACGCCGCCTTTTTAGCGTCGGACGAAGGCTCGGTGAAATTGCCATTAACCTGTTTTATGCAAGCATTAAGTTCTTTTAGAGACGCATTCATGTTCTTAATCAGCCGGATTTGTTTGGTTTCGATCAGCAACTGCGTTGGACTTTGTGCAGCGCCGGCCTGGGCGGGACTGATTTCCGGCAGCATCTGAATCGCGATCAATAACGAACCGATACCGACAACAATCCCGACTGTAAACCAAATGACTTTACTTTTCATGATTTCAATCCTTTCTTCCTTTACGCGTACCATTACGCTGTGTTTTCGTATCGGTGGCAAAACACATTGGCTTTAGGAAGAAATAGGTAGAGCGGGAAGGAGCAACTCGTGTTACGTAGCGAACCACTTCGCAGAGTAGCAAGCGGAGTTCCGGCATTGGGATTGTCAAAACGATCCGCTACAAAATCATGTTAACCGTTACTCGAGGGATATCGTCGGTTCCGCTCACATCTGACCGATGAAACTGATGTATTCGATGGAGGCCAGCACGTATTTCTGGTAATCCCGGATGTCCTGCGACTTTGTCATACCGTGGAAGGATTCGATCTCGAAACTGAATGGGCAGGTAAAACCAACCCCGTGCAGGATGTCGAAGACCCTGGGAAAATCGACCATCCCTTCACCAAGCGGAGGAAGGATATGCTCCGCCCTGGTCCTGCCCGGTTTGATGTCTTTGAGGTGTACGTGAAAGACATGCTCGGCCATAGCCGACAATTCTTCAGCCGGGTCGCAGTCAGGATTGCCGTAGATTATATTGGCAGTATCGAAGTTTATCCCGACGTTTTCGCAATTCACTTCCTTCATCGTCCGCAAGGCTTCAGCGGCGTTGGCCGCCACGCCGGGGTGGACTTCCAGGGCGATTTTTATCCCCATGGAGCCGGCTCGCTCGCCGAGTTCCTTCAGCATTCGATAAGTGAAGCAGCGGGTTTGTTCATCCAGTTTATGGCCGCAGCCAAGAACAATGACGGACGCTCCGAGATCGCGTGCGAAATCGATCCGCCGTTCGATTATTTTCGCTCCCTTGGGATAGTAGAGTTCGCCGAAGACATTCAGGCTTTCCACGCCGAAACCGTCTTCAGCCAGCAGGGTCTTCAGGTCGGTCAGGCTGAATTGCCACCTTCCATCCATGGATTCATCAACCATCAATTCGGGGATGAGCGAATTGGGCCTTCGCTGCTCCGCCGGCAATTCCAGCAAGCGTATGGGCGTCTGCTTGATCTGCCCAAGGCACTCGGCTACGTCGAAACTTCCCCAGCCATAACTGTTAAGATTCATGGAAAAAACATTCCTGGCCATGGTTGCCTTCCTTTGCTCATTATTAAATTGCGGACAGATACTTTCTGCGTTCGCAAGGCCGGTAAGGCTAGCGGAAAACATTAACCGTATCGAAATAAAAAACGTATTTTTCCCCTTGTTTCAACGATTTAAGGGTTCCCCTGATTTTTCGTTCAATTACCGCAGCGATTCGCCCGCCGCCGGGCGAACGACCTTGTTCTTATCCTCTGTGGCCGACGTTAGCGGACCTATGACGCGAAACTTAATCATTGGACACCGGGTCGATTGTTTTTGGCTGCGGGAGCGTATAAACTCTCCGTTGGATGAAACGCAGAAGGTTCAAGTCAAATTTACGGGTGCTAACGCGCAGGCCGAGGATTTTCGTCCGCATTTATCGCTGGGAGTTGTTGTTTCTTCTCGTCGGGGCGACCCTTGATGCCGTAACCACTATCGTATTTATGCGAAAGTATGGAGCGGGCGCAGAAGTGCACCCTGTTATCTGTCTAATGGCCCATATCCTGGGTCCCGTAGCCGGTACAGTGCTGGGAAAAACCGGACAGGTTGTCTTTGCGGTGTTCGTCGCCAGCCTGTGGCGACGCTGGTGCCGTGTGATTATGCTTCTTTGCGGCGGGCTTTACGTGCTGGCGTCCGTCAGCAATCATTTTGAACTTCTATGATCCCGGTTGAAACAGCGGTTCGTCGGCGACTGAATGGATGAGTTCTTCAGCGGCGGAGATTTGCTCTTTCGAGCCGGTGACGGCGATCCAGCAGGCGCCTTCTGCGCCGCAGACCCCGCCGGCGGCCACAAGTCGGGCCGACGCACCGGTCATTATGGAAATTGCATCCAATTCGGTAAATACCTCCCCCGGAAGCGGCAGCATTCGAGGCCCCTGGGACCCCGGAGCGTTCAGAACAGCAGCGATGTCAGTGACATCCTCATTGACGCGTTTTTCCAGGCCCACCGGGATAATCATTCGCACCCGCCGCCCGACCACCGCCCGGATGGCGGCAGCGGCTGTTCCGCCATGAGGATCGCCTATCAGAACCGCCGCCCGGCGGTGGAGGTCCACCGCGTTGGCGCCCTTGAGGATTACGTCGGCGGCGGTAAGGTCATCGACCACATCGAAGATCGTTTTGTCTTCCTGTCGAACCCCATTAACTATGACGACGTCGTTGGAAAAATCCACCTGGCTGGCGGCGTTTTCCGACCTGATCGGAACAGTAATCCCGCGTCGAAATCCCTTTCGCGAAAACCCGTCAGACTGACCGATGGAGGCGAGGATCTCCTCGGCAACGTAGCCGTTGGTTGTGCCGGCGATAATGACCAGCGTGCCTTTTTCGAGCACCGCCCGAACGGTGGGATGCGCAACTGACGCTTTGCCGATCAGCCGCTTGCCGGCAGACGGAGTGAGGAGAAATTGCTTCATGTGAAGCGGTCTTATTCGGGGTTAATCGCTTCGACCGGGCATGCGTCGGCGCACTGACCACAATCGATGCACGTGTCCGGGTCGATTTTATAAATCGGGTCGCCTTCGCTGATTGCCTCAACGGGACAGGTCTCCACGCAAGTTCCGCAGCCTGTGCAGGCATCACTAATTACATATGCCATAAAGTGCACTCCTTACATAAATTCTACATACACGAGATTTAAACTCCGCATCATTTATAATATTTTCTCCGGCAGGTCAAAACATTTTTTAAGCTGTCAGCAATCAGCTATCAGCAGTCAGTAAAAAACAGATAAGTTTGTTGGTTACTGAACGCTAATTTCTGAACGCTGATTGCTGAACGCTGATCGCTATTTTTTCACCTTTTCCAAAACTGCCACCATTTTTTTTTCGGGCCTTTGGTTTCGTCAAGCATGATTCTTCTGACCATTACCTGCAGATTGGGAAGTTTGCTTCGCATATCCCGCAGTCGTTGTCGCGCAAACTTTTCGGGGTGTTCGGCAAAGGCCTGGCGTGACGAGGCTACAAAGAACGCCGATTTCGGGGGTAGTTCGTCGTCTTCGGTATAGAATTTCAAGGCTTCATCGAGGCATTGTGCCGCATGGAAACCGACCCGGCGGGTATCGACGTCCTTCGCGACGGAGGCCTTCTCTACCAACATGTAAAACAGGCTCAGCCACTGACCCACATCAATAATCCGGCTGGTGTCGGGCGAAGAGTTAATCAGTTCCAATGAAGAAATCGGCGGTTCATCAGATCGCTCTTCGGCCTGATCGGATTGAGACCAGTCGAACAGGAACTTTTTTTCAGCCCGGCAGTGAACGCACCTGGCGAGGAGCATTCGGTTTGGCTGGCCTGTTTCGACGTTGGCTTGTTCTGCGGTAATTTCCCAAGGCCCGTCCGAGCAGTTCGGGCATGGCGTAACCATCAGGTACATTCGGGCCTCGGCCCGGCTATGTGCATGAAGCGGCTCCATGTGGTCAGGCGCTCAATCCACAGATTATTTATCTGCGAGGACGTGACAGATTACGACTGCGTTCGAATATTTCTCGTTCATTACCCCGGTGGCGCTCGATGCCGACGGTAGGTTCGGCGACAGGAGTATTTGATGTCGGCGGCGACATTGTAGGCGCCGGCATCATCCAGGGAATCAACAGCTTCGACATCAATGCTCTAATCTTAGCTCCCATAACCGCGCCGTGCCTTTGCTCGATTTCGTCCATTTTGGCTCGGTGATTGTCTTTCGTTACGGAGCCGTTGTTGATTCCGGAAATAAGTTCATCTGTCATTCTCTCTGATATTGTGACAGCCTCTTCTAACAGTTCCACAAGTCGGCGTGCGTCAGGACTGACTTGTATCTTCCATACCTGTTCGTCCTTAGAAAACGTAACTTTTCTAACGTTTGGACCGGAAATAACGACGGTTTCTCCGTCTTGCTTGATGCTGAGATCATCCAGCGAAACCTGGCTGAAGTTGACTCCGAAAATTGCATAGACTAACATCTTCGTTGCATCCTTTTTCAATTCCGGTTTGACGTCCGGGGGCGGCTCCATCTTCAGTTTAGTCCTGAACAGTTGCACAAGAGATACTTCCTTTTGGTTCAATTTGTTGAAATCTTTGAAAGATCTGCGAAGCGCGGCTGCTTCTGCGCTCGGCAGCACATCGGCAAGTCGGTCCATCCGCTCTGCCTTGAAGTTTGCGATCAAGTCAACCATCACCTGCCGGACTGCCCCTGCCGGACCTGCTGTGGGCGCAGGGTTTGTATCCTCTCGCTCTGTGTCCTCATCGATGGTCTTCTCTTTGTTTTCGGAAACTGCGGCTGCATCAAGTTCGGTCTGGCGGGATAACGCCTTCTGGTCGGACAGCAGGTTCTCATCGGCGCCGGCAGTCAACACACAGACCGGGCCGTCAATCTTCGCATCGTATCTGTCTGCTTCGGCCGACCGGCCCGCCCTTTTCTCGCATCCAAGCGCTAAAAACGTTACTGTTACCGCAAGAACTATTATCAGTCGCTTCATCTTCATGCTCCTATTGTGTGGATTGGTTTCGTATTTGGAGTATTTCTGTTTATTTGCTTTTTTCCCGGTCACTAAAACCTAGTCCCTGATCCCTATCTGTAATTCCGTCAGGGCATCGCGTTCGACGATGCTTCGGAGTATTTCTCTGGGCACTGTCGGCAGGTGTGTACCGTGGGTTATCTCGTTGATGCGGTACATCCGTTCGATGGCTTCTGCCGCTGTGGAAAACGGAAAATCGCTCCCGAACAGGAGTTTTCCCGATACGCCGGAGTGGTGTGCCGCCAGCAGCGCCTGGTACGCCTGCCAGGGGCTGCGAAGCAAAGCGGCAATGTCGGCATAGACTCTCGGCTGCTTTGCCAGCAGCGCGACGGTTTCTTCTGTCCACGGGCTGCCCATTCCGGCGATGACGATTGTCAACGATGGAAATGCCCGCGCTATCTCGTCAAACAGGTGCGGTCGGGCAAATTCCAGAACCGCCTGCGGCGCCAGGTCCGCCCTTCCCTCCACGAACACCGGAATGGACTGCTCGGCGCAGAAGGCGTACACCTTATAGGCTCGTGTATCGGCGGGATGAAAACCCTGTGCTGCCGGGCTTATGGTAATACCGGCGAATTCAGGCCGACCGTAAATGTTGCCCAGACGCTCCATCACGTCCTGATCGGACGGGTCAACCCCGGCAATACCGACAGTCCTGGCGCTGTGCCGGGCGACATATTCAGCCAGGAATGCGTTGGGAACCTCCGCCTTCATCACGGCGCTGCGAAAGCCCCACACGAGCGTTTTTGTAACGTCGCGCGCAGCGGCTGCATGCTCGCCGGGATCGGCGGAAAGGTTCTCCCGCCCGCCGTTACGCGCCAGCCATCCGGCAGCACCCAGGCCAAGTTGACTCGGAGCCGCCCATATCCGTGTGTGACAATCGATAATCATATTATTAGCGTTCAGCATTCAGCGTTCAGCAGTCAGCAATCAGCATTCAGCGTTTTTTGTCCTTTGCTGATTGCTGACAGATGATTGCTATGACGCTTTCGGGTATTCTACTATTTCTTCGACAGTGAGCGAGAATTTTCTCTGTTTGTCTTTGTCCCGTTTTGTGATACACACGCAGAATGAACCACAAAGAGCACGGCGTTGCCTTCGGCCACAACCAAAGTAGTCAGTAGTCAGTAACCTTATTGTAAAAACGGCGTTACTCCAGAGGCAAGAAAGGAATTGATAGCCAAAATCTTCAGCCTCAGGAGAACGCCATGGATGGATTTATACAAAAGTAGGACAAGGATGTTATCGGTATTCTTGACGGATGGGATCGTCTGATGATTCGCGATAAAGAAAATTCCGTTTTTTATAATTTGTGCACTTTAGCCATTTATGCAGCTGCCGAAAGCGTGTAACAGACGGCGTTCCATATTTCTTGAACTCGTGCCGAAAACCCCGACTTGGGGAAAAATCGATGATGCCACAGGACTCGTCGC
>JAXHSV010000108.1:0-9983 GCA_034190305.1 Planctomycetota bacterium
CTCCAGGGCGTTGACGAGATCATCCAGGGTATTAACGAGGATGACGTAGAAGTAGTTGATACCAAGACCGATGAAGTAACCGACCTGGAGAAAATTGCCAGCGAAAGCCCCGTAATCCGATATGTGAACTTCCTGATTACCAAGGCCGTTCAGGACGGCGTCTCGGATATTCATATCGAGCCCGGCGAACGTTCGCTTCGCGTCCGATACCGGGTTGACGGGCTGCTGTTCGCCCAATCGGTGCCGCCGTTAACAATGCATGCAGCCATCATCTCGCGACTGAAAATCATGGCGAACCTAGATATTGCCGAGCACCGCCTGCCGCAGGATGGGCGAATCAAAGCGATGATTCACAATCAGCGAGTGGACCTTCGAGTCAGCACGCTCCCGACAACAAACGGTGAAAAATGCGTTATTCGTATCCTCGACAGTAAGTCGATCCTTATCGGGCTGGAACATCTCGGCATGTGGGATGATACGCTCGAAAGTTTCCACCACCAGATTACCCAGCCGCACGGGATAGTACTGGTAACCGGACCGACAGGAAGCGGAAAGACAACCACCCTGTATTCGGCCCTTAGGGTAATGGACGGGGACACACTGAATATTTCGACTGTCGAGGATCCAGTAGAATACCAACTCAGTTTCGCCAATCAGATCAACGTCCGCGAGCACATAGGTCTGACTTTCGCCGCCGCTTTGCGAAGCCTGCTGCGGCAGGACCCCGACATCATCATGCTGGGTGAAATACGTGACGAGGAGACCGCTCGTATCGCGGTACAGGCGTCGCTGACAGGACACCTGGTGCTATCGACCCTTCACACAAACGATGCGTCCTCGTCCATTACCCGGATGATTAACATCGGTATCGAACCGTACCTTATCGCCGCCAGCGTAAATGCCATCCTGGCCCAGCGGCTTATCCGACGAATTTGCGAAAACTGCAAAACGCCTGAAACAAAGAAAGATGGGGCCATCGCGCGATACCTCACCAAGCATAAAGCCGACATCTCGCAAATATACCACGGCACCGGTTGTGACAAGTGCCGTAATACAGGATACAAGGGCAGGCTCGGTATCTACGAAATGATCGAAGTTGATGATGAAATGCGGGATCTGATTACATCCAATCCTTCTTTGATGGACCTTCGCCGTGCATGCAAGGTCCACGGGATGAGAACGCTGGTGGAAGACGGTTTGCAGAAAGTCGCAGCCGGTCTGACCACCGTGGAGGAAATCGCCCGAGTAACCGAAACGTAACGGGCCATAAGCAGGAGAGAACAATGACCCTTCAGGAGTTGTTGGAGAAATCTATTGAGCAAGGAGCTTCTGACATTCACGTTGTTACCGGACAGAGCCCGATATTTCGCATTAATACGGAGTTGGTGGATTCGGGTTTTCCCGTTGTAACCGACGAAATCGTTTCCGTTTTGGTGCGGGAAATGCTGGGTGACCGCAGATACGCCCAGTTTCTCCGTCGGCGGGATTTTGACTTTTCCACTTTCGTTAAGGACCGGGCCCGATTTCGCGTCAACGCGCACTTCCAGCGGGATACGATCGGAATTGCCTTCAGGGCGATCCCCAACAAGGTCCCGCCGCTGGGCGACTTGAACCTGCCTCCGGTTGTCAGCGGTTTCACCGACCTTCCGCGAGGACTGGTCCTGGTGACGGGCGAAACCGGCTCGGGAAAAAGCACCACACTGGCGGCCATGATCCAGGAAATCAACTATCGGCATGCACTCCACGTCATTACGCTGGAAGACCCGGTCGAATACACGCTCCGTCACAACAAGTGTCTCATTGAGCAGCGCGAGCTTGGAAGCGACGTTACGTCGTTCGCCGCCGGTTTGAGGCACGTTCTCCGACAGGACCCGGACGTCATCATGGTCGGCGAAATGCGCGACCTTGAGACTACCAGCGCCGCAATCACAGCCGCCGAGACCGGGCACCTGGTTCTCTCCACTCTGCACACGCAGTCGGCATCGCAGACCGTTGAACGAATCATTGACATATACCCATCCGACCAGCAAAACCAGATACGCGCAATGCTCGCCAACACGCTCCAGGCCGTCATCTCGCAGACACTCTTAAAACGGTCGGATCGCAAGGGAATGATCCCCGCCACCGAGGTGCTCGTTTGTAATAGCGCCGCGCGGGCGTGCATACGGGAAAACCGCATCTTTGAGATCCCCAACATTATCCAGACGAACTCGGCAATGGGAATGATTACGCTGGACCAGTCCCTAAAGCGCCTCTTCCTCAACGGATGTATCTCTCGAGATGTTTGCCTGACCCATGCAAAGACAAAAGATTTGCTGAATGCCGCCATCAGCGCGTGATTGACAGAGAACCTCGCCACGTTCGCGCCAGTTGGAAACTATACGGACCCGATAGGGTGCTCAATCGGGTGCCACTGGCGTCATACCGGCGGCAATTAATTAATGCGCTCGGCGGTGTATTGCCGATGGCATTCAATAGTAGAAACACCCGTATGCAACGCTGTCCCCACCCAATCTGTTCGCCGTGACAACTATACGCGAGCGCATTAATTAACTGCCGTTCGTATCATTCGATAGTGTCGCTTAGGCGGGTCTGGTGATAGGCAAGGCGTTGTTTCGGCGTCATCTTCGCGAAGTCCGGCAGGCCGTCAGGGCGGGTTGGCCAGGAGATGTTCACATCGCGCGATGCGTTTCCGGCAAAGTCGCTATGCTCATCTGACGGCTTTTTCACGCGAACGCTAGACGGAGACGCCGCAGCAGTTGCGAAAGTGCTATCAGGCGAGTTCGGAATGCTTATCGTCCTGCTGGAGGAACCGTAACTCGTTATTCCGCCGGTTAGTTGCATATCTTCCTCGAGAGACCGATGCGGACGGATTCCCAGTCCAGCCAGAACGCCGTGGTAGGCCTTGGTTGCTTCTTCCGGCTGGATCTCGCCGTCGGCAATCCATCGGAGGAACTGGATGAAGGAGAGTTGATGTTCGGCGTTGTTGATTTTTCGCCCGAACAATGCGGCGCGGGCGCCGTACTTTTTGGCTTCGCTGAGCAGTTTGAAAGCGTCATAGGTTGTTCCGGCCGATCCGCCGAGAATTCCCGGTACGAGGTGCGGATCGTACTTGGCCAGTTCCTCCATAGCCGCCGGTCCCGTATATGGGATTTTCAGGAACAAAGGCCTGGCCGAGGACGGTACGCCGGCCAGCGTGCGGGCTATCATGTCGTTGAGAAAACCGCCTAACTTTTCGGGGGGGATGGGATTGACCATCGCATTGGGCGTGAAAACCTCCAGGAAATGGCGAAATCCGCGCTGCTCCGCCTCGATGCGAAACGCCTTGTACGCCTCGAGCATCTCGCGGTCGAGGTTGACGTCGTTGTTGAAGGTCATGCTGAACAGGCCCAGGTTCGCGCCGAGGCACCGGTCCGAAATATCGCAGTTTGTCTGTCCGCACTGTGCATGGTCCAGCAGGGCGGTTCGGAAAGGTCTTGCCGGCACCTGCGGGTAGGACGCTCCGCGAGCGACGTGGATGTCGGTGGTGTCGTTGGCGCGGATGGCGGGAGTTACGTCCGAACCGTCGAAAATTCGCTCACGGATGGTCAGTATCTCGTTGGACGAGACCGACATGAGCATGATATCGACCAGTCCCTGGCGTACGTTTCGTCGGATGTGATCGCGGTATTCCGCCAGCGAGCGGAACCGTCCTTCGGCGTGTTCGGGGCTTTTACCCGGTGCTGCGATACCGAAGGCCATGTCCGCATCCTTGGCGTCGGCTAGTATGAACGCATTGGAGTTCGGGTACGAATGAATCTCTGCGAGTTTTTTATCCAGCGATTTCATAAGCAGCCTTCAGCGTTTAGCAATCGGCGGGTTCTCTTCGGTTGCCGATTGCTGAATCTTATCGGTTATTACCTGTACGAGGCGTTCGATTTCGTCTTCCATTGCCCGCCGGCGGACGGTTTCGGAACTCGATCCGAGGACTTCCGGGCTGGAGATTTTCCGGCCGGCGACTGTTGCGGGAAACGGTTTTGCCGAAGTCGGCGTCGGCTGGGGTGTACCGGCCTGCGATGGCGTCCCTGCAATGCCGTTTCCGCGTCCGTGTCCGTTGGCGTCAGGGGTGTGCTGCGGGATGGCGACCGTTGAAAAGCCCCGCAGAAATTCATCGCTACCGGCCAATACGCACGCTTCCGGATTGCTTTGGTGGGTTCGCAGACATTCCAGCCGGGGATCGGGAATTTCCATGGATTGTTTTATGTCGAGCAACTCGCGGACCTTGGTATCGGGTAGCGAGCGAATCTTTCCGATTTGCCTGGTCAACAGGAGGATATTGCAGTACATCTCCAGCGTTTCAATGTGGAAATATGCCTGCTCTAGGTTCTTGTCACAGGTTACCACTCCGTGATTGGCGAGGATGATCGTGTTTGCGTTGTTTTTCAGGTGTGGAAGGATGGTTTCGGCGAGGCTTTTGCTGCCGGGGGTGTCGTATTCGGCTATGGGCACATGCCCGATAAATATTTCCACCTCCGGAAGTATGCCTGATGGCAGGTCTACGCCGGCGACCGCAAAGGCGGTCGCGTATGGAGGATGGGCGTGGCAGACGGCTTTTATCTCCGGCATCTCCCTGTATATCTCCAGGTGCAGCAGTATCTCGGAGGTCCTCGGCTTTGGGCCCGCCAGTTGTTTGCCCTTCTCATCCACCACGGCGATGTCGGCGGGTTTCAGAAAGCCTTTGGATACGCCGGTCGGCGTGCACAGGAATCGCCCGTTGCCGAGTCGGAAGGATATATTCCCGTCATTTGCGGCGATGAAGCCGTGGTCATACATTCGCCGACCTATGTCGCATATCTGCTGCTTGATTTTCCATTCATTGACCATCATTTATCCTCCACCCCGAGAACGGGTCGAAAGTTGACGGTGTCCAGAATGCAGGCGTTATAGGCGTCGTACGGGACTTTTTTCGGATAGAACGGCGCGGTTGCCTCCCTGCCTTCGACCAGTCCGACCATGTCGCCGATGCCCGCACCGAGGCAATCGTACATAACGAGCGTTTCGTCGTTGCCTTCGTTGGCGCCGACGAGCGTTCCGCGATTGCAGGTCCGAACTATCAGGAAACTGCCCGGCACGACCTCGTCCATCGTCCTGTTCATTGTTACCTTGCCTATCACCCTGGCGATACGCATTTATGACGTCTCCTCCCTGCCGATCGCTTCCAGCAGCAGGCCTGACACAGCCCGGTCGCCCCGTCCGTTCGTGAAAGCGCGAATCATCGTGCACATCTCGTGGAACGTCGAGAAGACGTGTTCGAGTATAAGGACATTGGCGCCGAATCGTCTGAGGCCGGCCTTGACGCTTTCAATACGCGTGCCCTGAACGGCGCGGATACCGTCGATCTTGTTGGCCAGCACCATCGCATCGGCTGCATACGGCATGACCGCAACTCCGCCCGTCAGTGCGCCTGATGCGACATTCCGGCACATCGACCGGAGGTTTTCCATCCAGCATGACGATTCGTCGAAGCGTGAGAATTTAATCCCGCTGCCTGCCAGCGAATAGACGACGCTGTCGGTCTTTTCACCGGGCCGGTTGATAACAAGCCCGACTGTGGTCGAGTTCGGCGTTTGGCTGGAATCCGCCTTCGGTTCTTCCGGTATTTCGGTCTTCAGGCCTTCCTGAAGAGGCCCTGGAGAAGGCGGGTCTGCTTTGGAGATTGTAAGATTTTTTGTATCTGCCAGATCGGCGGCGGCGGGAGTGAGAAATTCGTTGGCTGCCAGTTCGATTACTCCGCCTTTGCTTCCGGTCAATCGTTGCTGAAGCACCTCTGCCGTTATGAAAACTTTCGGCGGCGGACGGATTCCTAAAGCCGACGGATAGCTATCCGTCGGCTTGTCTTCCGAGGGGAAACAAACCGACGGATTGCGTTCCGTCAGTTTTGGGGTGTCGATCGGCGAAGCTTCCGGTTGCGTCGCATTCCCTTGTCGCCCAAGGGCTTCTATTACATGCTCGACGACTTTATTGACAAGTTCGGCGTCCACTCGTTTCATTCCTGATGATCAACTATTCCGATAACGGACCAGCGGACGGGCGAATTGTTGTCGCCGACCATTTCGCGAGCACCTTTCCCGTCGTTGCTGATAAGGATTCTGCTGCCGTAGCCGGCGCCGAGTGAGTCAATCGCCAGCAACGGATCGCCGTCGGGTCCGCCCGCCAAATCAATCGGCTGGACCACCAGAAGCCGCCATCCCTGCATCGAGGGATGCTTGACAGTCGAAACCGCATTTCCTTCAACCGTTGCTATGAACATTTTTTACCAGTCATGGCATGGCCATCTCGGCCATGAATATATTTTTCACGGGCAAGACGCCCGTGTTACCTAAAGAATCCTGAGGTTATCAACCATTGTGCACCTGCGAAGGCGGGTAAATGTCATCGGCGTTGCGACACCTTCACCGGTAGTGCAGGCGATGGAGAAATTTCCATATCCCTCTCCGCCGGCGCCGTTGCCCGCAGCCGACGGGCCGTTCTTTATATAGAGCGTCGTATCCATCGCCTTGCCCATGTAGGTCATATTGTCCACCAACTTCGAGTGAATAATAGCGGTGTGTCCGAATCCGTGCTCCGCCTGGCGGGCAAACTCGACAGCCTGCTCGAAACTCTCGCACCGCACGAACGGAAGGACCGGCATCATCTGCTCTGCCTGGACGAACGGGTTATCCGGATCGGTTTGGCCGTAGAGCATCCGGCAGTCGGGCGGGACGTTAGCGCCGATCTGCCCGGCAATTGTCTGCGGTTCGGCGCCGACGAATTTCTTATTGGCGACCGGATGTCCGCCGTCGGCGCCCGGCTGGATGCAGATTTTCGCCAGTTCATCCATCTGACGAATGTCGAGGCGAAACGCTCCCGCCCGCGCCATCGCCTCCATCATTGCATCGAAGACCTCGGCTACGACGAACACCTCCTTCTCGGCGAGACACAGGAGGTTGTTGTCGTAAGATGCGCCTTCGATGATGCAGCGAGCGGCGTTGTCCAGGTCGGATGAGGAGTCCACGACGACAGGGGGGTTTCCGGGTCCGGCGCAGATTGCCCGTTTTCCGGATTTCAATGCCGCCGCCACAACGCCGGGACCGCCGGTTATCGTCAGCAGGCGGATGTCCGGATGCGTGAATATCTGCCGGGCAGTCTCCAGCGTCGGGGCGGTGATGACACAGATAATGTTGTCGATTCCGAGTTTTTCGTAAATAGCCTGGTTGAAAATTTTGGCGCCGTATGCGGCGATGTTTTTTCCGCCCGGGTGTGGGTTGCAAACCAGTGAATTACCGGCGGCGATCATGTTGACGGCGTTAATCGCAAGCGTCGGAAGCGAGTGTGTTACCGGCGTTATGACGCCGATGACGCCCCACGGCGCGTGTTCTTCCAGCGTGATACCGTGGTCGCCGCTGAAACATTCGGTCCGCAGACCTGCGACACCCTCGGCGGCGTTGGCGGCCATGACGAGTTTCTCCGCCTTGTGGGGTCGATGACCTATACGAGTCTCGTCGTACTCCATTTCTCCGAGGCGATCGGCCTGATTGATACAGATTTTCCGGATCAGGTCGCAGGCGATTTCCCGCTGCGCAAGCGACCGCCTTCCAAGCGCCCGCTGTGCGGTTTTGGCCGCTTCTACCGCTTTGTTGACGTCTGTAAATTGACCGAAGTGATTCTCCCGACCTGCCGCCGTCGGCGCCGTCGAAGGCGAGGTTATCGGCGGCGGGGCATCCTGCCCCGGCATCGGTGAGATATCCGCGCCCCAGCCGGTTTGAACGTGATCCAGCACCTTCCGGACCATTTCGCTGACTAATTGTTCGTCTATCTGTGTCATAGCCTCGATACCTCAATCAGCCTACGGATTACACTGATTGCTCGAATTTTGGAAATCCGCAATCTGCAATCCGCATTCCGCAATCATTTCTCATATACCACGCCGCCGGGCACGTTGACCGAGTCGATGATGCCGATTATCACGCAATCGACCGGAGCGTCGGAGGTCATATCCGTCATTCGTGCGCTGGAGCCTTGCGTAACAAGCACCATTTCACCTGCCCCTGCGCCCACCGCATCAATGGCTACGAATGACCGCTTTGTCGGCGCGAAGGTCTTGTCGTTTTCATTCACGCACAGAGGCTCGATAATCAGCAGTTTGGCCCCGGCCATCTTCGCGACCTTCTGCGTGGTTACGACGTTGCCTGTAACCTTGGCAATAAACATGATTGTCTCCCTTTGTCGTGTGAAGACTCGTTATTTTTCCGGCATTATCTTTTCCAGGTCGCCGTGAGGACGCGGAATCACGTGGACGGAGACGACCTCTCCGACCCTTCCTGCGGCGGCGGCTCCGGCGTCTGTGGCTGCCTTGCATGCAGCCACGTCGCCTGATACCAGCACGCAGACGTAACCGCCGCCAAGTTTACGCATGCCGACGTAACTGACACGGGCGGCCTTGAGCATCGCGTCGGTCGCCTCGATTACCGGCGCCAGACCTTTTGTCTCAATCATTCCAATCGCTTGTTCAAGCATCGCTATTTCTCCCAATCTTGCGTTAATCGCTGTTTGTTTGTTGTTTCAATAATTCCGCCGCCTGTCGGGCGACGATAATTTCCTCGTTTGTCGGCATTGACCAGACGGCTGTGGCGGATTTACTCGCGTCAATGCGGGTTTCGCCGGAAGCGCCGGCGTTCCTGTCCTCATCCAGTACAATTCCGATAAATTCCATCCCCTTGCAGACATCTCTGCGGATGGGCGGATGGTTCAGTCCGATCCCGCCGGTAAAGACCAATGCGTCTGCCCCGCCCAGTTCGACCAGGTACGCACCGACGTAGTCCCGAACAGCAGTAATGAAGATTTCCATCGCCAGTTTAGCATGTTCGTTACCTGCATCGGCGGCTTCGCGGATATCCCGCATGTCGCCGCTTGTTTTGCTCAATGCGGCAAGCCCCGCGGATTTACCGAGTTCGGCAAGGACCGTCTCGGCGTCCATACCCGCCCGTTCTTTTAAAAGCGAGAATGCGAACGGGTCGAACTCGCCGGAGCGGTTGACTTGCGGCAGGCCCGACTGCGGCGACAGGCCGAAACTCGTCGCCACGGATTCGCCGTCGCGAATCGCACAGATGCTTGACGAACCGCCGAGGTGGCAGGAGATAATCCTGCGAGCGTTTTCCGGCCCCATCAATTCGGCTGTGCGAGTTGCGATGTAGCGATGAGATGCGCCATGGAAGCCGTAACGTTTCACGCCGTAATCTTCGGCCCACTCCAGCGGCACGGCGTAATAACGCCGCCGGTCGGGAATGGTGCGGTGGAACCCCGGTTCGAAGGCTGCGACAAGCGGCGTGGAGGGAAGAACATCCCGGAACATCCGCATGGCTGATATGTATGCAGGGTTGTGAGCGGGGGCGACGGGGCAGAAATACTCCATCTGTTCGAGCAATTCATCGTCCACCAGCGCCACCGGTTCGTAATCGCCGGCCATGACGGCTTTGAACGCGACCGCGTCGAGTTCGCACGTTTCGCCTGGTGCGCCTTCCTCCGAGAGTTTGGCGAGAACGGACCTTATCGCTTCGCCGTGATCGGCGTAATTGTGCTGCTGCGAGACCTCGCCGCCGCCGAGGCGGAAACTGACCGTACCGCCGCCGGCGCCGATGCGATCGACCGAACCGGAGGCAAGTTCGCACTCAAATCCTTCGCCCATCTCAAACAGGCGGAACTTGAAACTCGTCGAACCGATATTACTGACAAGAATCTTCATTGTTGGTAATCAGCGTTCAGCGTTCAGCAATCAGTTACTGACCGCTGAATGCTATACAAATACGCCTTTGAGTGATTCGTGCGGCGCCGGGATAACGTGCGATGCCACGAGTTCACCGACCTTGCCGGCGGCGGCAGCGCCGGCCTCGACGGCTGCTTTTACCGAGCCGACGTCTCCGACCACCAGCGTCGTTGCGTATCCGCCGCCGATCTCGATCCGCTTG
>JAXHSV010000109.1:0-9925 GCA_034190305.1 Planctomycetota bacterium
TGCCGGACTAATCCCCCAACCGACAAAGCCTCCTATGGCAAAGGTAATCAGGACGATTGGAATCAGCACGAGTATGTATTTTGTCCTTGGCTTCATCGTAATTACTCCTTTGACGGATTGTCAGTCGCCGCTACACGGGGCAACTCCCTTCCCACGAGCATTTCCAGTTCTGCCAGGCGCTGGGCATGATTCACCAGTGCGCGCTCAAGGGCCAGTTCAAACTCCAGTAATATCCGCTGCGCATCAATCAGATCGACGAAGCCGCCTTTGCCTGCCCGGAAGGAAGCCTCTGTTGCCTTCAGAGATTCCCGTGCCTTGGGTAAAAGGGTGTCACGGTATAAATTCATCTTTCGCTCGGCATCCCTGAAGCGATAGAGGACCATCTTAATCTCGGCGCGAAGGGAATTTTTCCTTTGCTCCTTGTTGCGCAAAGCCTCCCAATAGCGATACCGAGCCTGTCGGACACCGGCGTCCAGTTTGTCCCGCCAGATCGGCAGATTCACCGACACCATGGCCACCACCGGATCTTTTCCGTCGTCACCCGGACGCCTTCCGCCGGTCGAATCCGCCGTATCTATATAGTCCACGCCGACTGTAACATCGGGAAAATAGTTCTTCTTTGCCAGGTCAATCTTCAACCTCTGCATGGCTGATTCAAATTCCAATTCCTTTAGTTCAGGATTGTTCCGCTCCAGCAGGTCAAGGATTTGCTCGTCCGTTACCGACACCTTCTCTTCCCGCAATTTGCCCGGCCAAGCGAGCGGATCAGCCGCCGGCCTGTTCAAAGCCGCATTTAGTTTTGCGACAATCGGACCTCGCAGGCTCCGGAGAGTGCGTAGGCGATCATCGAGTTTGCCAAGTTCCACCTGTGCGCGGATCACGTCGGCATGTTCGGCTGTCGCCGCCTTGTATCGCGCGCGGGCCACGCCTTCGATGTGCTTCAGCAGCGTCATGTTCTCCTGTGTGACCGCGATGGTGCGCCATAGGTAGTAGTATTCATAGTAAGCGTCCTTCACCTGGTAGAAGAGTTCCAACTTGGCCGATTCGTATCGCTGGCGCTCCGCGTTCGCCGCCTCCGATGCCGCATCGCCGCGAAGTTCCAGCTTGCCGAACCAGGGAAACGTTTGGGCAATACCGAAACTCTGTCGCTGGGCCCCGACGCGGGTCTCCACTTCCTCGATGAAGTACCGATAGGTGAATCGCGGGTCAGGAAGCGACTTGGCCTGCGGCACGCGCTCCAGGGAAGCCTTCCAGCGGTCAAAAGCCGCTTCCAGTCCCGGATTTTTCAGCGCCGCATAGGCGAGCAGGTCCGGAAGTTCGACGCCGGCCTTCAAGTCGGGGAGTTTCGCCGCCGCCGGGACCGAACCGCCCGAATCATCAGCCGCCCGGTTAACAGCACCGGGAATGTACGAAGTGCTTGAGTTCGGCTCTGTTGCGCATCCTGCCAGCAACAGACAGACGGTAATCCCTCCCATAACTATTGCCTTTATGTGATTCATGTATATCCCCTTTAGCACATCATATTGAATACCTCGACAGCACAATTGACCTGCCCACGAATTATGTACCAACTTCTGTGATAGTCGGAGCCATGTTTTCATCCGTGTGTTCTGTGTGCTGAGGCGCAACCGAAGCCTGCCGAACATACGATCACCCACCTGCAAGGCATGACGCAACTACCATACGGTCGCCCGTCTTGGCGAACGCCGCCGGCGTCATCCAATCCAATATGCTATGCGGCCGATGATGATTATAATCCAGCCGCCGACTTTCTACAATGTATCTCGCTTTGGCCAGGCACAAAAACAACTCGCCGTCAAGGCGCTCGTCCCTAAGTTTTCCGTTAAACGATTCGATATAACCATTCTCCTGTGCAACCGGGAACATAGGTAACACTTTAGACCGGGCACATTGGTAACACTTTCCATTACCCGTCAGGGCGAGTTCTTGCAGCGCAGCGAAGGGAACTCGTCCTGAAGCGCGAAACTTCTTGACCCATTGGCGGATCGACCAACGCCGTTTATATCGCTACGCCTGTTTTCCTCCACGCCGCACAAGCGGCCAAGGTGCTTCAAGCCGGAAGGCACGTACTAGAAGTGTTAACTTTTACAGGATTTATGAAATACCAGGAGGCGTATCTAAAAGACCACCCGGATCAGCGGATGATCCTCAATACCGACGCCGACGTTACCGACCATGACAAGTTGGAGATCAACTGGGGCTGCCCTTTCAATCCTGCCTTCCGGCAGCGGCGCCTGAATTCCCTGCGAACCATCGGCCGGGTGCCGAACCTGACCGAGGTCTGGATTAACGATGAGGCGCTTCTTGGTTTCTATGTCGATCGACTGGGGTGCTACTGTCCGGTCTGCCGAGAGGCCTGGCGGGCCGAGTTCGGCGGCGAGATACCCAGGCCGCCTTTCGGCAACGCCGAGGCGAAAAGGCAATTCACGCTTTGGCGGATTCGCCGCTGGAACGAGGTTCACGCCGAGATGAAAGTCGCCCTGAACGAACACCACCGCGTCCGAGCGGTACACCTGTGCAACGCTACGTGCTGCACTTCTCTTAATCCATGGGTCAGCGCGGTCGATCTTATGTCAATGGTCGAGGGGATTGACGGACTGATGACCGATCCGTACTACACCTTTCACGAGACCGACTTCCACCCGCCGGAAGTCTATATGAGCGAAATTTGCAGGATTCTCCGCGGCTTCTGCGGCGAAGGCAAAAACGCGGGGCTCTGCGCCCAGGGATTTTCGCACGCGACCTTCTCCCACCCGCTGGACGAGCGCGACGGCTGGTGGGTGGGAATCGTCCCGGCGGCGCTGGGGATGGACGAGGTTACCGCTTATACCTACCTGCTTCAACAAATATCGCCGATGCAGGAAACCTATGAGAAGTCGTTCAGCCTGGACAAATACTTCTGTCGGACCCAGCCGGTCGATTTCATAGGAATCGTCAACAGCGTCGAGACACAGTGCTTAGACGTCGATGTCGACCGCGGGACGGATTCGTGGCTCCGGTCCCGTATGCTGACGCTCGGAGAGGTCACCAGGCACAACGCACTCCCGTACGGCTATGTGCAGCGCCTGCCGACAACCAGGAGAATATCTGCTGGTCGAGGATACAACGCAACTGGATTTTACATCCCACCTCGCCGCTGAGAACCTTGGAAGAATCGGTGACGATGGTGGACAGGGACTGTTCGTTCATTCGACTCTTGCACTTCGTGTGGAGCGATGGAACGACCGGCAGGAGCCGGAAGTAACGGTATTGGGACTGCTCGGTCAGAGTTGTTGGGCGCGTCCGGAATCAATTCGTTGCAGGCAAGAGAAGAAGCGGGATCGGTTGCTGCGTCCGCGAGAATCTCAGCGTTGGGCGGAAGTCTTTCACGACATCGACGGTCCGGGCCCGCAAAGCAGGTGGACGTACGTGGCTGACCGCGAGTCGGATATCTATGAGGTTTTCGTTCGATGTCGAGCAAAGCGGATGGACTTTATCATTCGCGCAAACCAGCCGCGGGCGTTTGCAGGCGTCGCCGGGCTGCTATTGCAACGTTTTGCGGTGATTGTGAAACACCTGATCGGCCTGTACGGGCTTGGGGGAGCCTGGAATGGTCCTCATCGCCAAGTGGCGGCCATTCGGTCGTATCGTTCAGCCCTTCGCCAAGTGGCGTGACCACAGCCGGAAAAGCGACTTTCGCCACGGACTGCAAGGAAACCATTGCCCTTCAAAGTCGCAGATTGTATTGGCAGGCCGAACTGGATCGTTAGCAATGTTCTGGTCAGTCGCTCTGCTTTTCTCTTGGGGTTGCGAGAGATCACGCCAAAGAGCCAAAGAACGCACTTGTTCGCGGATCGGCATAGTGCCAATAAAGAGTACTCTACGTGATGAATCCAGTGTCACAACCTGCCTATCATAGCGTCTGAGCAATTCAGTCGCATTGGCCACCCTCACGACAGCGGGGATTTGCAATTCCCGGGAACGAATGGCAGGATGCGAGCCTTCATTGCCTTTTGATGTGATTAGTCCGTGGATCGTCCCAAGGGCTGCATCCCATCCGGACGTGGTGATACGAGCAACAACAATGGCACCAGGACAAACCTGGGTGATTAATCCAACCTCGTCCTTACCATCCAAAACCTGCAACTTGCCATCTTCGAGAGCGTCTTGCGGTCCATGCGGTTCTCGAATCGGCAGAGCGTGGACGCCGAAGCCAGTGGCTGATGCTCGTTCATGCCGCGATCTGTGACAATTTGCAGAAGCGGATCGCCGATACAATTGGTGATCGCGTCGATCAGGCCGATGCGTTTATCGACTTCCCGTAGGAGTGCTGCCCCGGCGTCGGAGGTCAGGTGTCCGCCGTTGAAATCCGCTTGGATTATTTTTCCTTTGAGGCTGGCGAACAGCAGCGGTTGTGAGTTACACTCTGTCATGTCGATGGCCTTTCTTTTTGAGAACAGGTTTTTGTATAAGTTCCTATTGTACAATCAGTAAGGCCATCGCGCTATAATAATTCCTCAAAACTCATGCAATATTCAGGATAAACACGTACCCCGCTAAAGCGGGGGCCTGTTACAAAACAAAAACGCCTGAACGTTTACAATGTTTTTTACTTCATTATTCGAAATTCCGTGTTCGATATTCGTTATTCATCTTTTAAAGACAGTGCCCCGGTGGGGCAGGCTTCGGCGCACCGGCGGGCTGACTTTTTGAGTGCGTCGGCGAGGAAGCGGTCGAACGGCACAGCCACGTGGACGTCGAAACCGCGACCGACGAAAGTCAGGCCCAGTTCCTCGCCGGCGGCTTCGGCGATTGCAACGCACAGGCCACAGGATATGCACTTTCCCGGCTCAAAAATAATGTCGGGATGGTCGGTTCTTCGCTCGAACTGCTTCCGCTGCCCCTTATATCGTCCGGCCTTTGCGCCGTACATCTCGGAATAGTTGCGGAGTTTGCAGGTATCGGACTTTCGGCAATCGCAATGAAGACAGCGAATCGCCTCGTCGCGCGCCTGGCCGGCGGTCAGGTCTGCGGTGGTCGGGGCGACTCGCCCAGTTCGGCTTGCACCGGAGATGAACTGCTCGATTTCACCTTCGAGCAGTCGGCCGATGTGGACAGAAAACCTTCGGCGCACGTCTGACTTAGAAGGCAGGACCGCCAGGCCTGCACCGGCTGCATATCGCATCAGTTGCGGGATTGCAACGGGCGCATCGTACAGGCGCCGTCGGCAGGCGCGCCGGCACGGGGCGGGACAATCATCGCAGGGAATTTCCGGAGCGACGTCTGGGCTTGGGGCGGCTGAAATTTTTCCGGAGGCTATCTGCCGCAGCACTAGCGGGATGTTAATACCGAAAGGGCAGGCGAGTCGGCAAGGTCCTTCGCAGTCGCCGAGGTGATCGCTCAGCAGCAGTTCCAGCGCATCGGTCCGGGCCTGTCGGACCTCTTCGGTGTCGGTTCGGATCCGCATTCCGTCTTCAGCCGGCGTCGCGCAGGCGGGGACAAGCCCGGCTCTTCCTTCAACCTTCACCACGCAGAGCATGCACGAAACATTCGGACCGACGCCTTCGAGAAAGCACATCGTGGGGATATCTATCCGGAGTTTCCAGGCGGCGTCCAGGACTGTCCCGCCGGAGGGGATATCGACTCGACGATTGTCTATTGTCAGCGTCGGCATATTCGCGGCGTCCGAAAGAATGAACCACAAAGAACACGAAAGGCACAAAGAGAAGAAAAAATCAAATCTTAATTTTTGTTCTTTGTGTCCTTTGTGTTCTTTGTGGTTTGATTTTTTGTCTATTCAACCTTTATCGCGTCGGACCGGCATACGCGCATGCAGGTTCCGCAGCGGATGCACTTTTCAGCGTCGATTTCATGTTTCTCGTGCGGTTTCATCGTAATGGCGTCGGCGGGACAGTGCTGGGCGCAGAGCGTGCATCCGATACAGTCGTCGGTAATGACGTATTTTATCAGGTCCCTGCACACCCCGGCAGGGCATGAACCCGCCAGGTGCGCCTCGTACTCGTCGCGGAAGTATCGCAACGTGGATATGACCGGATTGGGCGCGCTTTTTCCGAGTCCGCAGAGACTTGACTTGGTCACCGCGGCTGCAAGGTGCTCCAGTTTTTCCAGGTCGCCGGCCTGCCCGTCGCCGGCGCATATGCGGTTGAGTATATCCAGCATTCTACGCGTCCCGATCCGGCAGAAAGAGCACCGGCCACAGGACTGGTCCTGCGTGAATTCCAGGAAATAGCGTGCGATATCGACCATGCAGTCGCTCTCGTCCAGGACAACCATCCCCCCCGAACCCATGAACGCTCCGACGTCGGTCAGCGATTCGTAGTCGATTGGCGTATCTGCAAGTTCGGCGGGTATGCACCCGCCGGACGGTCCGCCGATCTGTACCGCCTTGAAACGCTTCCCGTCGATGATCCCCCCTCCGATTTCCTCAACTATTCTGCGAATGGTAATGCCCATCGGCAACTCTACCAGCCCGCCGCGGACGATCTTTCCGGCAAGGGCGAAGACCTTGGCGCCCTTGCTGCCTCCCGTACCCAGCGATGCGAAGGCATCTGCTCCGTTGCGCATTATCCAGGGCACCAGCGAGAAAGTTTCGGCGTTGTTGACGAGTGTGGGCCTTCCCCACAGACCGCTCCGGGCGGGGTACGGCGGACGAGGGCGTGGCATTCCCCGCCGACCCTCGATGGACGCCAGAAGGGCGGTCTCCTCACCGCAGACGAACGCGCCGGCGCCCCGGACTACGTGAAGATGCAGACTTTTACCCGTCCGGCAGGAATCGTCGCCAAGAAAGCCCCGCTGCCGGCATTGCCGAATCGCCTCGGATATACGCCCCACCGCCATGGGGTATTCGTCGCGTATGTAGAGATATCCCTCGTCTGCCCCTGCGGCGTAAGCGGCGATCGCCACGCCTTCGATAACACGATAAGGCTGGGACTCCAGCAGCATTCGGTCCATGAACGCGCCCGGGTCGCCTTCGTCACCGTTGCAGACGACGTATTTTTTTTCGCCGCCCGCCTGCCGGACGTGAAGCCACTTCAGTCCGGTCAGATAACCCGCTCCGCCCCTTCCTCTAAGCCCGCTGCGACGGATTTCATCTATGACCTGTTCGCTCGTCAGTTCGCCGAGGCACTTTTTCAGCGCCTCGAACCCGCCGCCGGCGAGATATTCATCCAGGTCGGTCGGGTCTGCCTGTCCGCTGTGCTCGGTGGCGATCCGCTTCTGCGGGTCCGCGAAGAGGGAAATTATCGGGTCTTGAACGTCCGTCAAATATCGCGTAACCGGCGGCCAGGCCTCGTCGGTCAGTATGTTTTCGAGGATGCGCGAAGCAGCCGATTTGATCTTCCGCGTGATTCGCCCAGGCCTGAAGTGGCGAAGGACGATTGCCTTTGCGTCTTCGGGCTTGACGCGGGCATAAAGGGCGTCGGGACGACCCGGCATGGCGACGGTTATCAGCGGGTTCATGTAACTCATTCCGGTGCATCCGACTCGTTTTATCTCCGCCTTTGCGCCCGTCTCGACCAGAGCATCCTGCAATGCCGTATAGACGTCCCCGCATCCTCGGGCGATGCAGCAGGTGTCCAGACTGATGCGTATCTGTCCGGCCTCCGCACCGGCGGGGATAGGACGAGGCGCCTTTCGATCCGCCTTTCGACGCTCCTGCAACCTCAAAAAATCGCGTACAGCCTCGCCGGTAGTATCGCCCGTCAGGTGGCCGAAGGTCACATCGTCAATCTGCATTACCGGCGCGAGTGAGCAGCATCCCAGGCAGGCGACCTTTTCGATTGTGAAGATTCCGTCGGCATCGGTGTCGATGTCTCCAAGCGCCGTATCAGGCGTTTGGAGCCTCTCGGAATCATCGGGGATATCGAGGTGTCGGCATAAACCGTCATAGACCGCCGAGGCGCCCTGAACGTGGCAGGCAGTCCCCATGCACACGCGAATTGTATGCAGACCGGCGGGGCGATGGCGAAACTGCGTATAGAACGTCGCTACGCCGGTGATTCGCGCCGGGGTAATCTCGGTAATCTCGCAGACTCGTTGAAGCGCTTCGCCCGGCAGGTAACGATAGTGCTTTTGGATCGCCTGGAGGATCGGGATTACCACGTCGGGGCTGCGACCCAGTTGCCTGACGATACTATCCACGAATGATAACTCAAATTCAGTCATTACTTGTAAACCGATAAAATGCCTAATGACAAATGTCCAATGACCAATCAATGGCCAATGTTCAATGTCTAACCACTTTCTACGCCAGGCATTTTCCAACCAACTTTTTCCATGAGGACCGTTTTTCGGTTTCTCTTAGTCATTCGTCATTAGACTTTCATTGGGCATTGGTCATTAGAGGCATTAGGCATTTCACAGATTTACTCCTTGTCAGAAAAGCAACATCACCGTCCTATGCAAAACAGGTTCTTCTCACCTCGTATATAGATTCGTCCGTCCATAAAGGCGGGAGACGCATAAACCTTCTCGCCCAGTTCGCTGCGGGCGATTTCCTTAAATTTTTCCGCCGCTTCGATAATTATCGTTACGCCTTTGGTGCTTACAACATATACCCGCTCGCCGGCCAGAGCCGGTGAGGCGTTGAAAGAGTCGTCCAGGTCCTTTTCCCATACCATCTTACCGGTTTTGACGTCGTAGCAGGTCAGTATCCCGTAGGTCTCCATCAGCCAGAGAAGTTTCCCGTCGCTGACGGGAGAGCAGATGTCCGGCAGGCCGTCGATAGCAGTCCACGCGATGTGGGTTTTTGTTACGTCGCCGGCGCCGTCGGGCCTGATGGCAGAGAGATTCGCGCCGGAGTTGACGGCGAAAACAAATCCGCCGGCGCAGATCGGAGACGGCGCTACGTCCCCGCCGAGGCACCCGGCGCGCCACAGTTCCGCACCGTCGGCGGGATTGTAGGAAATCACCCACGGATTACCGCAGGTGATTATCTGGTCGCGCCCCGCCGCATTGATAACAATCGGCGAAGACCAGGAATCGGGTACGGGACGCCGCTTCGACCAGATCTCCCTGCCGGTCAGGCAGTCCATCGCGATGATTTCCGACTTGTCCTGTTCGACCGATCTCTGGTCGAACTGCACCAGCACCGTCTTTCCCCACATCGCAAGCGAAGCGGCGTAGCCGTAGGTGTTGTCCGGCAGGCCGAGATTCATCGCCCAGAGGCGCTTTCCGTCGAAATCGAAGCAGATCAGGTCGCCGTTGGCGAATATCGCATATACCCGCCTGCCGTCGGCGACCATCGTAGGAGCGGCATAGCCGGTCTCCGCATCAACTCGTGGGGCAGTGGCGCCGCTGAGGGGAACGTTGATTACATCCCGCTTCCAAAGCAGTTCTCCCGAATCGGCGTCGAAGCGATACACCTGCCGTTCGTCCTTTGTCGCGCCGGTCAGGAAAACCCTGTTACCCCAGACGACCGGTGAATTTTTCCCCGGCAGGGGCACGGGCGTCTTCCAGAGGATTCCCTCGCCCGTCTTTCCGTTCCATTTCGTCGGCGCGTTGGTATATGCCGATATTCCCGCCCCGCCGGGCCCGCGAAAACCAGGCCAGTTCCTCGCTGTCTCTTCAGCCGAGGGAAAAAGGGCGACCTGCGGGGCGGGTTTTTCGACGGGAAATCCCTCCACCGGTGCGATAACCGCCACAATCGACGCACCGGCCAGGAGAACCAGACCCCCCGCCGCCACAAACCAGCGGGAAAGAACCGACGACCGCACCTCGGCGCGTTCCTGATTTGACGGCGGGGCGGGCATCGGAACGGACTTGCGGCAACCGGCGGCCAGACCCACTGAAATTAAAAGCACCGCCAGCCCGGCGGTTAGCAGATACCCCCCGCGGACGCCGAACGCCTGCCTGCGAAAATATTCTTGCCTCAATTCCAGGTCCACCCGGCGGATGCGTTCCTTAA
>JAXHSV010000011.1:0-24782 GCA_034190305.1 Planctomycetota bacterium
AGTGGGCCTGGGTGATCTGCTCCGGCAGGAGCAGTTTGCTGATGCCGTCGCGTTCAATCCACGGCAGGACCCGTTGGGCGATAACATCATGGACCGCTTCGCGGATATTCTTCATTACTATTTTATACCAGAATCAACAGTTTTTAGAAAGTCCGGCGGCAACGTGTTACGCTATCGGTTCCGGTAGAGGGTCTTGCCAATCGGTTGCAGGGGATGTAGAATCTGCGTAAGAAGGTTGGAAAAGCGGGCGTAGCTCAATGGTAGAGCATCGGCCTTCCAAGCCGACTATGTGGGTTCGATCCCCATCGCCCGCTGTATAAGAGGTAGTATCCGGTTACACTGTGGTCGGTAATCAGAAAAATAATATAACTTGCTTCCGGTTTCGGTCAGGCGGATAGTCTTTTTAGAGTTGAAAAAAGTTTCAACAGGTCGTAAAAAATAGTTTGACATGTCCGGGTGGTTTTGTAGTATATTCGACGATTCGCCCAAGGACGATAGGTCGAGGTGTGTCTATAAACAGCCTGTTGCGGGGCGTTCGGGCATTGGCGTCCGGGCGTGTTCGTGCGGTGCTGCTGTAGCTCAGTGGTAGAGCGCGTCCTTGGTAAGGACGAGGTCAAGGGTTCAACCCCCTTCAGCAGCTGTTGCAGTTGTCGGCGTCAAATGGTCCGGCGATGTCGGGTTCAAAGTATCGAAATACGAATATCGAAATACGAAACAAATTCTAAATCAGAAATTCCAAATTTCAAAATAATTTCGCCAAGACGCCTGGGCGGCGTTTTGAGAATCAGGGTTTTAGTCATTCGAAATTTGTTTCGGATTTGTAAAATTTGCTTGAGGCGGCTGATTGTAGAGAGTTATATATAACGACCGTTGCAAATTGGCATTACGGTATTTAAATAGGAGTACGGAATAATGGCTAAGGAAGTTTACAAACGAACCAAGCCGCACGTGAACGTTGGAACCATCGGGCACGTGGACCACGGGAAGACCACGCTGACGGCGGCGATGACGATGGTGCTGGAGAAACAGGGCCTGTCGAAGTACAAGAGTTACGATGACATCGCCAAGGCCTCCGAATCCCAGGGGCGACGCGACGCGACAAAGATTTTGACCATCGCCACGGCGCACGTGGAGTACGAGTCGGCCACTCGCCACTATGCCCACGTGGACTGCCCCGGGCACGCTGATTACGTCAAGAACATGATTACCGGCGCAGCACAGATGGACGGGGCGATTCTTGTTGTCTCCGCCGCCGACGGTCCTATGCCGCAAACGCGCGAACACGTCCTTCTGGCCAGGCAGGTCAACGTCCCGGCGCTGGTGGTCTTCCTCAACAAGGCCGACCTGGTGGACGACCCGGAACTGATCGAACTGGTGGAGATGGAAGTCCGCGACCTGCTGAGCAAGTACGAGTACCCCGGCGACGACGTACCCGTGATTATTGGTTCGGCCACCATGGCACTGGCGAATCCGGAAAACCCCGAAGCCGCCAAACCCATCCAGGACCTGATTGAAGCATTGGATACCTCCATTCCAGAACCTGTCCGCGAGGTCGATAAGCCGTTCCTGATGCCTGTCGAAGACGTTTTCTCGATCAAGGGCAGAGGTACGGTCGGCACCGGAAGGGTCGAGCAGGGCAAAGTCAAGGTCGGCGACAAGGTCGAGATCGTCGGTCTGGGCGAGACGCGCGAGACGACGATTACCGGCGTGGAAATGTTCAACAAGACGATGGAAGAAGGCGAGGCCGGCGACAACGTCGGATGCCTGCTTCGTGGTATCGAAAAGGACGATCTGGAGCGAGGACAGGTTCTTGCCCAGCCCGGTTCGATTACGCCGCACAACAAATTCGAGGCGGAGGTGTACGTTCTGACGAAAGAAGAAGGTGGTCGCCACAGCCCGTTTTTCAACGGTTACCGCCCGCAGTTCTATTTCCGCACTACGGATGTTACCGGTACGATTAATCTACTCGGTGGGGCGGAGATGTGCATGCCCGGCGACAACATTACTATCGAAGTGAATCTGCTGAATACCAAGATTGCAATGGCAGAGCAATTGCGGTTCGCAATTCGCGAAGGCGGAAGGACCGTCGGCGCCGGTGTGGTAACGAAAATTCTGGAGTAATCCAATGGCCAAATCCAAGGCCAGAGAATATGTCTGGTTGCAGTGTACCGAATGTAACGCGCTGAATTACCGCACGGAAGTGCGAGTGGCCGGCGGTACGCCGAAATTATCCCTGAAAAAATTCTGCCGGGCGGAGAGAAAGCATACCGAACACAAAATTAAGCGCAAGTGAAAACGCCAGCCCTGTCGGGCGGGCGAAGGCGAGGTTTGCGGAATTGGATTACCGGCGTCGAGTAAATGTTTTTGAACGCCCCAAGGGAAAACCTACGGCAGTAGCTCAATTGGCAGAGCAGCGGTTTCCAAAACCGCAGGTTGGGGGTTCAAGTCCCTCCTGCCGTGGTAAAGCGTAAATAAAAGGGGCTTATGGAAGCGACAAACAGGATAGTACTATGTCAACCTTAAATCTGTCAGCATGGTTATGCGACACAGAGACGCAGAGATTCAGAGAATGTAATAAAGACCTGTGTTTTTCTATATCTCTGTTCCTCTGTGTCGAATAAACAACACCCGAAATTGTTCATAGATTTAGTAATGACGGAGTACTAGGCAGGGTTTTAAAAATATAACCTTTAGAGGATTTTTCTGAGCGGGCATGGGTGTAAGATGGCGTTGAAGATATACAAGCGAGGACAGGGAAAATACACCCGGGCGGCTACGTTTGCCATCGGGGCGCTGATCGGCGCGCTTGTTGGGCACTATGTGTGGAAGCATCTGGACGGTTCGGACCTGAGCTACTGGAATACTTCCGTCGGTCCCGTAGGTCTGTATCTGGTCTATGGTATTCCCCTGTTGGTCTTTGCCGGTGTAGTGGTTGTGGTGTACCTGGCGGTGAACCGGCAACGCAGCGCTGATTTCATGATCGCCACCGAAGGCGAAATGAAAAAAGTTTCCTGGTCGAGCAGACGGGAGATCGTAGGCGGGACAAAAGTCGTCATTGCAACTACGTTTCTCCTTGCATCGATATTATATGTGGTTGACCTGGGTTTTCTTCACTTTTTCAGGTGGATCGGCGTCTTGCAGATAGCAGCGGAAGATTAGACTTCTCTGTAGCGCACGTATGAGTGGACATATGGCCAAACAATGGTACGTTTTGAGAGTTGCTTCCAACAGGGAAGAGCAGGTCCGCCAGGCGCTAGAGCGAAAAGTGAAGATCGAAGGCCTGGAAGACAAAGTGGGCAGGGTCCTGGTGCCGATGGACCGCAGGCCCAGACC
The DNA here is from genome assembly GCA_034190305.1 of Planctomycetota bacterium. Classification (GTDB taxonomy): domain Bacteria; phylum Planctomycetota; class Phycisphaerae; order SM23-33; family SM23-33; genus JAUWNJ01. The sequence goes on from JAXHSV010000011.1 coordinate 3,334, forward strand.
TCCGACAAGAGGTAAAAGCGGCGAGAAAAAATTCGTCGAACGAAAACTCTATCCCGGATACGTCTTCATTGAAATGGAACTGGAAGACAACGGTACGATTGGTGAGTCTGCGTGGTTCCTGATTAAAGAGACGACGGGCGTCGGCGATTTTATCGGTTCGGCCAGCAAGCCCATAGCAATGAGCGACGCCGATGCCGAAAAGATGTTGATGCAGGTGGATCGCCCTGATGAAGACTCGGCCTTGCCTGTAGAGTTCGCCAAAGGCGAGACGGTCAAGATCAGGGAAGGTGCGTTCGAGAACTTCGACGGTGTCGTGGACGAAGTTCTCGCCGACAAGGGACTTATCCGGGTGATCGTAACGATCTTCGGGCGAGCGACCCCGGTGGAACTGGAATACTGGCAGGTGGAAAAAGAGTGAGCGGCGCAGATTTTTAACCCGTGCCGATTGTAGGATAAATCGAACAGCACAGGTTACAGACCTGTGCCATCAGGCGAAAGTATTATGGCCAAAGAAGTGGTAGCGAAGATTAAGTTGCAGGCCCCCGGTGGACAGGCTACGCCCGCCCCTCCGATCGGTCCGGCGCTGGGGCAGCATAATGTCAATATCGGGCAATTCGTCTCGCAGTTCAATGAGCGGACGAAGGAATACGACGGTACGACAATCCCGGTCGAGATAAGCGTATATGGTGACAGGAGTTTTACCTTTATCACCAAGAGCCCGCCCGCCGCCGTGCTGCTCAAGCAGGCAGCCGGTATCGCCCAGGGCTCCGGCGTGCCCAACAAGGAAAAGGTCGGAACGGTTACCGCCGAGGCGATCCGTCAGATTGCCGAGACCAAAATGGACGACCTGAACGCCTCCGATATAGAATCGGCCTGTCGCATCATCGAAGGAACCGCCCGAAGCATGGGCGTTGAAGTAGAGAAATAATTTTCGATTTTCGATTTTTGATTTTCGATTTCAAAGAATATGAATGAGGCTGATCTGAAGGAAATAACCAGGCAGTTCGCACTACGAGTGATAAAACTTGTGCGGGCGCTGGGTAAAGGTTTTGAAAAAGAAACAATCGGAAAGCAGTTGATTCGTTGCGCCACCTCGGTCGGCGCTAATTATCGAGCCGTCTGCCGTGCACGTTCGAAAGCGGACTTTGTGGCGAAATTGGCAATTGTTGAAGAAGAAGCGGACGAATCCTGCTATTGGATGGAACTGATTATCGAGGCGGGATTGATGAAAGCGGAACTTGTCGGCCCGTTGCTTAAAGAAGGTAACGAGTTAGTAGCGATCATCACCGCCTCGCGCAAAACAGCCTCTGCAAAACGCAGTTAGTTTCTTCAAAATCGAAAATCAAAAATCGAAAATCAAAAATGACGCATGGGCCTGACCACGGGCTTGTACAACAGTGGGACCTTTGTAAAGGGATAGTTTTATGGGCAGGAAACACGGTAAGCGCTATAAGTCTGATATCGAGAAGGTACCTTCCGGTCCGGTTTCAATAGACGAAGCCGTCGGTCTTTTGAAGCAGTTTGACGGTACAAAGTTCGACCAGACGGTTGAGTTGGTGGTCTGGCTAGGTATCGACCCGAAGCAGGCAGACCAGGCAATTCGCGGAGCTACGTCACTTCCAAACGGTATCGGAAAAACAAGGCGTGTGGTGGCGTTTTGTAGTGACGACGAAGCTCAGGCCGCCCTCGACGCCGGCGCGATAGAGGTCGGTGGCGACGACCTTATCGCAAAGGTGCAGAAAGGCTGGATGGATTTCGACGTGGCGATAGCAACAGGGGCGATGATGCGAGGCGTCTCCCGCCTGGGGCGCATACTGGGACCTGTCGGTAAGATGCCGTCGCCCAAGGCCGGTACGGTCGTCGATGATGTGGTCTCGGCGGTAAAAGAATACGCCGCAGGGAAGATAAAGTTCCGCAACGACGACGGCGGAAATATCCACGCACCCGTGGGCAAAATCAGTTTTGACTCGGAAAAACTGGTCGAAAACATCAAGGCATTCCTTTCGCATTTGAAGGCTATGAAACCCGCCTCCAGCAAGGGAACCTACATAAAAAAGGCGTGCCTGTCGGCAACGATGAGCCCCGCAGTTGAACTGAGCGTATAAATAAAAGGTGCTTCCATGAGCAAACCTGTAAAAACATTGTTACGGAAAGATTTGATTGGTCGTCTTGAAGGCGTCCGGTCTTTGGCTGTTTTGAGTCTTGCCGGTGTTGACGGCGTGGCTACGGAGCGCCTTCGTCGGCAACTCCGCAGCGGGGGCGTCAGTGTTTCTGTAGTGAAGAACTCGATAGCCAGGTATGCGCTGGAACAGGTCGGCCTGTCGTCGGCCTGCGGGCTTATTGACGGTCCGTGTGCGCTGGCGTGGGGCGGCGAGGGCGTTGTTACCGTTGTTCGCGGATTGTTTGAAGCAAATAAAGATATTCCCGCCCTTCTCGTCAAGGGCGCAATGCTGGAAGGCGAGGTTTTCGGCGCGGACAGGATCGAAGAACTGAGTAGGTATCCCACGCGGGAAGAAGCGCTGGGTACCGTGGTAATGCTGGTAAAAACCGCCGGCGCTCGACTGGCCGGATGCCTGCTCGGACCGGGAGGAAGATTGGCAGGAGCAATAAAAGGTATCGAAAAGCAGGATGAGAACTGACCGTCGCCGAAGGCGGCGAATACTAAACCAACAGAATACCGGTTGCGGATTGGGCCCGATTCGTCGGGATTAAATGAGGCCGCGGAGGCTTCGCCTATCAGACCGGTCAACAATGGGAGTTGTAAAGAAGATGACAGACGAACAGACAGCAACAGAGACCAAAGAATTTGATGCCGCAACAAAGGAATTAGGCGACAAGATCGCGCAATTGACTCTGAAGCAGGCGGTGGAACTGGCTGATTACCTCAAGGACGCCCACGGTATCGAACCGGCGGCAGGAGCAGCAATCGTAGCCGCCGCCCCCGGAGCCGCCGTCGAAGAAGCAGAGGAAAAAACCTCCTTCGACGTAGTCCTCAAGGACATAGGGGACAAGAAGATTCAGGTTATCAAGGCCGTTCGCGCCATGACCAGCCTGGGTCTGAAAGAGGCCAAGGAGTTGGTTGAAAGCGCGCCGAAGGCGGTCAAGGAAGGCGTGCCCAAGGAAGAGGCGGAAGATGCAGTCAAGCAACTTACCGAAGCCGGCGCTACTGCGGCAATCGAGTAATTCCCGGTAGATTAAGAAGGTTCCCGGCCTACGGATGGCTATTTGTGGGCTGGGGCGCCGCACGTAATTAATCAAGGGTAAAAACTATGCTGCGAATGGACAGAACACTGGACTTCTCCAAGGTCGGCGATACAATCGACCCGCCGGGGCTGGTCGAGATACAGACCGCCAGTTATGAGAGGTTTCTCCAGGTCGATGCGCCTCCGCAGAGGCGCAAGAACGAAGGTCTCGAAGCCCTGCTGCGGGAGATATTCCCGATCATAAGTTACGACGGTAAGGCCACTCTGGAATACGTCAATTACGAACTCGGTGAACCGAGATATACGGAAGAAGAGTGTCGGCAGTTGCGTCTGACCTACGGTCGGCCCTTCCGCATTCGCTGTCGCCTCAAACACAAGGACATCAAAGACGTTCTGGAAGAATCGATATACATGGGCGATATGCCCATTATGATCGGCGGAGGTGAATTCATTATCAACGGCGCCGAGCGAGTCATCGTTTCGCAGCTGCACCGCTCGCCGGGCGTGGACTTCACCGTCGAGTTCGCCGAGTCCGACCGTCCGCTGCACGGGGCGAGAATTATACCCGAACGTGGTAGTTGGATCGAAATAGGGGTTACAAAAAAGGAAATCCTTGCTATACGCATCGACCAGTCCAGCAAGTTACCGCTTACGACCTTCCTTCGGGCGATGGATGAAGCATACGGTGCAACCGAAGCGATCATGAGGTTGTTCTACGAGACCGAGAAGATTTCCCCCGCCGACGCCCGCGATCACATGTACGCCGTCGAACCGATTGTCAACCCCAAAGACGGCGAGATACTCGTCGAAGCGGGGCATCAGTTCGGCGACGTGGCCACTACGATACAGACCGCCTGCACAAAAAAAATCGAAGTAATCGACAAACCTTCGGACGAATTGGTCCTCAACACCCTTATCGAGGACCAGGCCGATTCGTACGAGATGGCGCTTTTGATGATTTACGCCCGGCTTCGTCCCGGCAATCCACCCCAGGCGGAGCGGGCAAAGACACTGTTCAGGGAAAAATTCTACGACGAGAATCGTTATCGCCTGGGAAAGGTCGGGCGGTTCCGCCTGAGCCGGAAATTCCAGCAGTCCGACAAGACCGCCAAGGATGTTCCCGACGAGAAAGTGATGACGCTGGAACCGCCTGATATGGTCAATATCGTCCGGTATATACTTTACCTTCGCACCGGCGAAGGTGTCATTGACGACATTGACCACCTCGGTAACCGCCGCTTGCGGACAATCGATGAACTGGCCGGAGATGAAGTCCGAAAAGGCTTCCTGAAACTCCGTCGCACCGTCCAGGAGCGGATCAGCATGAAAGATCCGTCCGAGTTGACCAAGATTGCCGAACTGGTCAACTCCAAAAGCGTTTCCGCCAGCATCGAATTTTTCTTCGGGCGCAGCGAACTGTCTCAGGTAGTCGATCAGACCAATCCGCTTAGCCAGTTGACGCACGAGCGTCGGCTCAGCGCGCTTGGTCCGGGCGGGTTGAATCGAAAACGCGCCGGTTTCGAGGTCCGCGACGTGCACATCAGCCACTACGGACGAATCTGCCCCATAGAAACACCTGAAGGAAACAACATCGGGTTGATTTCGTCGCTGAGCCTGTTTGCCTCAATGGATGAGTTCGGCTTCCTGACCACCCCCTACCAGCAGGTCCGTAACGGGCGTCTGACCGGCGATATTCGGTGGCTCCGCGCCGACGAGGAATCCGAAGCAATTCTGGCCCCACCGGACGTGCTCAAAGACGACGGCGACGGCAAACCGCTGACTGCTGTATCCGGGCGGGTAAAGAAAAAGATTCCCGATCGCCCCGTTCTGGTTCGCGCCCAAAGCGAGGTCAGTCTGGTCCCCGGCGAAGACATCGAGTATCTGGATGTCTCTCCCAAGCAGACTGTGGGAATATCGGCGGCGCTTATTCCGTTCCTGGAGCATGATGACGCCAACCGCGCCCTGATGGGCTCGAATATGCAGCGCCAGGCAGTACCGCTGATCAGGACAGAGGCTCCATTGGTCGCCACCGGTCTGGAGAAAGTTGTAGCGGCGGATTCCGGCATGGTGGTGCGGGCGCAAAAGGCGGGTACCGTTACATACGCCGATGCCAACCGGATCGTCATCGACAACGTTGATGAATATGAACTGCGAAAGTTTGCCCGCCTAAACGAGCGCACCTGCCTGAACCAGAGGCCTATCGTCAGGGTCGGTCAGCGAGTCCGCAAAAACGAAATCATCGCAGACGGACCGGCCTGCAGCAACGGTGAACTGGCGCTGGGCAAGAACATTCTCACCGCTTTCGTACCGTTCGACGGGTACAATTTCGAGGACGCCATCCTTATCTCCGAAAAACTCGTCAAGAACGACGTCTTCACCTCCGTCCATATCGAAGAGTACGACGTGGAGGTGCGCGAGACAAAACTGGGCAAGGAAGAGTTCACCCGCGACATTCCAAACGTCTCCGAAAAGGCCCTGCGGAACCTGGACGCCGCGGGTATCGTCCGGCTGGGCACGCGGGTCGAACCAGGCGACATACTCGTCGGAAAGGTCTCTCCGAAGTCCAAGAGCGAACTGACACCCGAAGAGAAGTTGCTTCACGCGATTTTCGGCCGGGCCGGTGAAGACGTCAAAAATGACTCGTTGGAACTGCCTGCCGGTGAAGAAGGCGTGGTCGTGGCCGCTAAACGTTTCAGTCGGCGGGTCCAGATGTCCGACGAGCGAAAAAAGGCGCTGAACAAGGAAATGAAACAGTACAGCGCCGATATGGATGAAAAGGCCATCATCGTCTTCCGCAAGATGTGCGAGGAAATAAACGAGGTTGTCGGTTTGCCGATGGTCGATCCGTCCACTCGTCAGAAGGTCGGCGCCAGCGACATCTCCGCGGTTATTCTCGAGCAGATCGAGGGCTTCAACACCCGGTGGATTAAGGGCAAGGGCGCCGACAAGGAACGGGCCGAAGCAATCTATCACCGGTACTGGCCTACTATCGAAAAGATCGAAAGCGAGAAACAGCGAAAACTCGCGCACATGAAGCGCGGCGACGAACTACCTTCCGGCGTGCTGGAGATGGTCAAGGTCTATGTCGTAACGAAGCGAAAACTTGCGGTCGGCGACAAGATGGCCGGTCGGCACGGAAACAAGGGCGTCATCGCACGCATTATGCCCGAAGAGGACATGCCCTTCCTGTCCGATGGTACGCCGGTGGATATATGCCTGAACCCGCTCGGCGTTCCCAGCCGGATGAACGTAGGACAAATCCTTGAGACGCACCTTGGATGGGCGGCGGCGGTGCTGGGTTTCAAGGCCGTTACGCCCGTCTTCGACGGGGCGACCGAGGCCGAAATTACCCGTGCCATCGAGCAGGCAAACGAGCATGTTCGAAAGCGACAGGCAGATGTCGAGGTAATCCAAAACGCCGGTGTGACCGGCGAACTTCTGGCGGAAATGCCGCTCGACGGAAAGACCGTCCTGTACGACGGGCGCACGGGAGAACCGTTCGAGCAGAAAGTTACCGTCGGGTACATGTATATGAACAAACTCCACCACCTGGTTGACGACAAGATACACGCTCGTTCGACAGGTCCTTATTCACTGATTACCCAGCAACCTCTCGGTGGAAAAGCCCGGACGGGCGGGCAGCGATTCGGGGAAATGGAAGTCTGGGCGCTGGAGAGTTACGGCGCATCTTACACGCTTCAGGAGATGCTGACCGTCAAGAGCGACGACGTCGAAGGGCGCACCAAGATTTATGAAGCAATGGTCAAGGGCGTCAACACGCTCGATGCCGGTACGCCGGTATCTTTCGACGTGCTCTGCAACGAACTTCGGGGCCTGGGGCTGAACATACAACTGGAAAAGAAGAGCCTCATTTGAGGAGCCAATAGATATGGCAAATGGAACGTACGACAGAATCAACGATTACGGTTCGGTGAAGGTTTCGCTGGCTTCGCCCAACGACATTCGCAGTTGGTCGTTCGGTGAAGTCAAGAAGCCCGAGACGATTAATTACCGTACGTACCGCCCGGAAAGAGACGGGCTGTTCTGCGAGCGTATTTTCGGTCCTGAGCGAGACTGGGAGTGCGCCTGCGGAAAATACAAGGGCACCAAGCACAAGGGAATTATATGCGACCGATGCGGGGTGAAGGTAACGCATTCGCGCGTCCGGCGCAAGCGGATGGGGCACATAAACCTGGCCGCTCCGATCGTGCACATCTGGTTCTTCAAGGCCTTACCGAGCCGACTCGGAACGCTGCTGGGTATTAAGACCTCCGACCTGGAAAAAATCATCCTCTTCCAGGAGTACGTGGTCGTTCGCGAAGGAGAAACTCCTTTGAAATCCCATCAGGTCCTCACCGAGGAGGAATACCGGGTCGCCCGTGAGCAGTACGGAAACGAGTTCGAGGCGATGATGGGCGCCGAAGCCATCAGGGTTCTGCTGGAGAAAATGGACCTGGGCAAACTGGCTGGAGAAATCCGCGAGGCGCTGAGGAATACCGGTTCCAAGCAGAAAATCAAAGACCTGACCAAGCGTTTGAGGCTGATTGAAGCGGTTCGCGGCTCCGGAGGACAGCCGGAATGGATGGTCATGGACGTCATCCCGGTAATTCCGCCGGACCTCAGGCCTCTGGTGCTCCTGGAAAGCGGGAACTTCGCAACTTCCGACCTGAACGACCTGTATCGGCGAGTCATAAACCGGAACAACCGCCTGAAGAAACTGATTGACCTGAACGCGCCGGAAGTGATCATTCGAAATGAAAAACGGATGCTTCAGCAGGCGGTCGATGCCCTGCTGGATAACGGTCGATGCCGGCGACCGGTGCTTGGCTCCTCGGCCAGGCCGCTCAAAAGCCTCACCGATATGGTCAAGGGCAAGCAGGGAAGATTCCGCGAAAACCTTCTAGGCAAGCGGGTGGATTACTCTGCCCGGTCGGTGATCGTTATCGGACCGGAACTGAAACTGAACCAGTGTGGCCTGCCGAAGAAAATCGCCCTGGAACTGTACCAGCCTTTCATCATTCGCAAGCTCCGTCAGCGCGGTTTGGCCGACACTATTAAATCGGCCAAGAAAATGATTGAACGCAAGGACAAGGAAATCTGGGATATCCTCGAAGAGGTTATTCATCAGCACCCCGTGCTTCTGAACCGCGCCCCGACGCTGCACCGAATGGGTATCCAGGCCTTCGAGCCGGTCCTGGTCGAAGGAAATGCCATCAAGATTCATCCGCTGGTCTGCCGAGGTTTCAACGCCGATTTCGACGGCGACCAGATGGCTGTGCACCTGCCCCTGTCGATTGAGGCGCAAGTCGAATCGCATGTGCTGATACTTGCGACGAATAATATTTTCAGCCCGGCCAATGGTATGCCGATCATGTCCCCCAGCCAGGACATGGTTTTGGGTATCTATTACCTCACCTCCGACCAGGGTAATACTCACGTGGACGGTCGCCTGCAAACTATCGAGATCGACGGGAAGTCCCTTCCGGTCTTCGCCAATCGGCATGATGCGATGACCGCCCGCGACCTGGGCTTGCTGGGTATGCACGCGCAGATACTGATGCGGATGCCGACGGGGACAGAGGTTATCGAGAGCGACAGGGAATATATTGTTACCGACAACAAGATAGTTACCACAGTCGGACGGTGCATATTCAACGATGTCCTGCCGGAAGGAATGGCTTTTTACAACTATCCCCTCGGCGCACGAGGTTCCGGAAGAGTCATCAGCGACTGTTACAGCCGGCTGGGACGCTCCGCCACGCTGGACCTGCTGGACGACATTAAGAGTCTTGGTTTCCACTGGGCGACGCTGGCGGGGTTGAGTTTCGGCGTGACAGACCTGCGAATACCGGACAACAAGTCTTACATTCTCCAAGAGGCTCAGAAACGCGTGGACCGCATACGCCACGATTATGAAGCCGACGCCATTACCGAAGGAGAGCGGTACAACCAGACGATCGACGTGTGGATTCACGCCCGCGAAGAGGTTACCAAGGCGTTGATGGCCGCACTTAGAAGCGACAGGCGGGAAGATGATCCGTCCTTCCTGAACCCCGTTTGGTTGATGAGCGATTCGGGCGCCCGCGGAAACGTCGATCAGATCCGCCAGTTGGCGGGTATGCGAGGACTCATGTCCAAGCCCTCCGGCGAGATTATCGAGGCGCCGATTAAGGCCAATTTCCGTGAAGGCCTGACGGTGCTGGAGTATTTCGGCTCGACACACGGCGCACGAAAAGGTCTGGCCGATACCGCACTGAAGACCGCCGATTCGGGATACCTGACGCGCAAACTCGCCGACGTAGCGCAGAACATGATCATTACCGAACTGGACTGCGGTACACTCAAAGGTATTACCAAGAGCGCCATCTATAAGGGAGAGCAGATAGACGTGCCCCTGTCGGAATTGATCATCGGGCGCGTAGCCAGGGAAAACATCGTCAACCCCATCAACGATGAGGTGATCGTCAAAGAAAGCGACATCATCACCAAAGACGTAGCACGTCAGATAGAAGAACTGGGTCTGGAGACGATCCGCGTACGAAGCCCCCTGACGTGTGATTCTCCTTTGGGTATGTGCGCGAAGTGCTACGGGCTTGACCTTTCGACCGGGCAACTGGTCGAGGAAGGGATGGCTGTGGGGATTATCGCCGCCCAGTCTATCGGAGAGCCCGGTACGCAGTTGACAATGCGGACATTCCATACCGGCGGCGTCGCCACAAGAGCGGTGGTGGAGTCGGAACTGCGATGCGGCACAGCCGGCGTGTTGAAATACCGCGACCTGAAGGCCGCTCCCGCCAAGGTCGCCAAGGGTAAGGCGTGGGTGGCCTTGAACCGTAACGGCGAAATCGGCGTTTTCGACGCCAAGGGACGAGAAATCGAAAAATTCAAGGTCCCGTACGGGGCCTTGGTGTTGGTCGAAGACGGCGCCGAGGTCAAGGCGGCCAAGCGGTTGGTCATATGGGACCCGCACCGCGTTCCTATTCTTGCTGAGGTGGCCGGTATCGTCCGCTTCCAGGACATCGAGGAAGACGAGACCGTTCGGACCGAGCCCGAAAAAGGACAAGGCGCCGCGCGGTACGTCGTTGTCGAGCACAAGGGCGAAAAGCATCCGCGAATCGTCGTGGAGGACAAGACCGGTAAAATTCTGGACTTCCATTACCTTCCCGCCAAGGCGCGAATTGAGGTGGCTGAAGGTCAGAATGTCAAACCCGGCGACCTTTTGGCGCATCAACCTCGTGAAATTTCCGGTACGCAGGACATAACCGGCGGTCTGCCTCGTGTTACCGAGTTGTTCGAGGCCCGCAAACCGAAAGAACCGGCGTCAATGGCCGAAATATCGGGCAAAGTCGAATTGTCCACAGATAAGCACCGCGGAAAGATGACTATCATTGTCCGTAGCGAATCCGGTATGGAGCGCGAGCATCACGTCGGACACGACCAGCATCTGCTTGTGCACACCGGCGACTACGTTGAGGCAGGCGACCCGTTGACCGAAGGGCCCTTGGTCCCACACGATATTCTTGACATCCGCGGCGAAGAGGCGCTTCAACAGTATCTGTTGACCGAGGTGCAGAATGTTTATCGCAGCCAGGGACAGAACATCAATGATAAACATGTGGAAGTCATCGCCTCGCAGATGCTGCGGAAAGTCGTGGTCGAAAGCATCGGCGACAGCCAATTATTACCCGGTGAGGTAATCGATAAGTTCAAGTTCCGAGCCGAGAACGAGAGGCTTGCAAAATCGCTGAAGGTCGTCTCCCCCGGTGATACGGAGTTCATCGCAGGTGAGGTTATTTCGCGCCAGAAGATCGAGCAGGCCAACGCTGAAGCCAAGGCCTCCGGCGGCGACGGCGCTAAAACGCGCCGCGCCAAACCCGCAACGGCCAAAACGCTCCTGCTTGGAATCACAAAGGCTGCTCTTCAGTCCGATAGTTTCCTGTCGGCAGCCAGTTTCCAGGAATCCACAAAGGTCTTTACCGAAGCGTGCCTGGCGGGAAAAGTGGACAATCTCATCGGCTTGAAGGAGAATGTCATACTTGGGCACCTGCTACCGGCTGGAACAACTTTCAAACCATATATGGATATGAAAATAAAACGGTCTGTGGAATTGCCAGAATTGTTCGCCGCCGAAGCCGGAGAAGAACTAACCGAGGCTCAGATTCAACAGGCGGTCCAACGAGCACTGACGGGACAGGAATAACGAGGTACTTTCGATGCCGACAATAAATCAACTGATTCGCAAACCGCGGCGCAAACAAGTGGCCAAAAAAAAGAACGTGGCGCTGGAACGGTGCCCCCAGAAACGGGGCGTGTGCACTCTCGTCAAGACGATGACGCCCAAGAAGCCCAACTCGGCCTTACGTAAAGTTGCAAGGGTACGGCTGAGTAACGGAAAGGAGGTAACGGCTTATATTCCGGGTATCGATCACAACCTGCAGGAGCACAGCATTGTCCTGGTGCGCGGCGGGCGTGTCAGAGACTTACCCGGAGTGAGGTATCACGTTATTCGCGGCGCGCTGGACACAGCCGGCGTGGAAGGTCGGCAACAGGGGCGAAGCCGTTACGGCGCCAAGAAGGGTAAATAGAAAATGGCATACAAAAAATGGACAGCATCGGTTAAGCAACTGGCGCCAGACCCGCGCTACAACAGTAAACTCGTCAGTAAGTTCGTCAACTGCATGATGCTGGACGGTAAAAAAAGCGTTGCTTTGCGGATATTCTACGAGGCAATGGACATCATCGGCGAGAAAATCAAAGACGTCGAATCCGTGGATGTTTTCCAGCAGGCAGTCGAAAATGTCAAACCCATGCTGGAAGTGCGTTCCAAGCGCATCGGTGGCGCAAACTATCAGGTCCCCATGCAGGTCAATGCCAAGCGGCGACTATCGCTGGCGATACGATGGATTCTACAGTCCGTTCGCGCCGTTAGCGGTTCGCCGATGTCGCAGCGACTGGCGTCGGAACTAATATCGGCATACAAAAAGGAAGGAGCGGCCATGGCCACGCGAGAAAACGTCCACCGAATGGCCGATGCGAATAAAGCCTTCGCCCACTTCGCAAGATAAAAATTTTAATAATGAACGCAGAGGTCGCAGTGTTATATCTGCGGCCTCTGCGTTTATCTTCGTGGCTGGGGCAACGGGTTTGCCGGACTGCCCTGCGATTGTGTTTTCAGATATGGCAAAGAAACTGCAACAAGTTAGGAACATCGGAATTGCCGCACATATTGACGCGGGAAAAACCACCGTTACGGAGCGGATTCTGTACTTCGCCGGAAAAAGTTACAAGATAGGCGAAGTGCACAACGGTACGGCGGTGATGGACTACCTCGCCGAAGAACAGTCGCGAGGTATCACCATCACGTCGGCTGCGACAACCCTGTCCTGGAAAAACCACACCGTTAACCTGATAGACACTCCCGGACATGTTGATTTCACCATTGAGGTCGAGCGATCGTTACGGGTCCTGGACGGCGCCGTGGCAGTCTTTTGCGCCGTCGGCGGCGTCGAAGCACAGAGTGAAACCGTTTGGAATCAGGCGCAAAGGTACGGCGTACCCAGAATCTGCTTCGTTAATAAAATGGACCGTCCCGGCGCTGATTTCGAGATGGTAGTCGGCGAACTCAGCGATCGCCTGGGCGCCTCGCCGGTGGTGCTGCAACTGCCCATGGGCGCCGGCGCCAAATTCGCAGGTCAGATCGATCTTGTCGAAAAGAGGGCGTTTTTGTACGAACAAGCAGAGATCGCAATGGACCTGAAGGTCGGCGAGATACCCCCCGAGTACGCCGAAGCCGTCGAACAGTCCCGCCACGACATGATAGAAACCCTCGCCGAAGCCGATGACGAATTAATGGAAAAATACATTCACGAGGAACCGATCTCCGTCATCGACATCAAGTCGGCCATTCGCCGGGCGACAATAGCCAACAGGATTCATCCTGTTCTCTGCGGCTCGGCGCTGAAGAACATGGGCGTCCGCGTTCTACTGGATGCGGTTTGCGATTACCTTCCCTCTCCCCTGGACGTTCCGCCCGTCAGAGGGCATGAAAGCCTCGAAAGCGAGCAGGTCATTGAACGTCTGCCACTGTTGGAGGAGCCGTTTTCCGCCCTTGTCTTCAAGATTGCTTCGGACCTGCACGGAGACCTCTATTTCGTCCGCATTTACAGCGGTTCGCTCAAGGCCGGTACGCGCATACTCAACCCCGCCCGCCGGAAAAAAGAAATCGTTTCGCGTATTTGGGAGATGCACGCCAAACAGCGTATCCGCCGGGACCGAGCCGGCGCCGGAGACATCGTCGCGGTCGTCGGGCCCAAACATAGCTTAACCGGCGATACGCTGTGTGATTCTCATAATCCGATAATCCTGGAAAAGATAAAATTTCCCAAACCGGTGATTTCTATGTCGATCGAACCGGCGTCGGCGGCGGATAAGGACCGCCTGGCCGAAGCTCTTGTTACTCTCGGTCGGGAAGACCCGACCTTCCAAACCGGTGTGGACCGCGATACCGGACAGTTGCTGATTTCGGGAATGGGTGAGTTACACCTTGAGATCATACGCAACAAGTTGGTTCGCGACATGAACGTTTCCGTCCACGTCGGTAAGCCCCGTGTGGCGTACAGAGAGACAATCACTTCCACCGCCGAGGCGGAAGGGCGGTTCATTCGCCAGACGGGCGGAAGGGGTCAATACGGCGTGGTCGTGCTGAAAGTCGAACCGACGACTGAAAAGAACGAAAACGAAAATATCGGAGCGATTACCGTCATCGAAAAAATCAGGGGTGGCGCGATCCCAAAGGAATACATTCCCTCCGTCAAGGAAGGAATAATCGATGAAGCCACTAATGGTCCGCTCGCCGGTTATCCTATGACGGGAATAACCGTTACGCTTCTGGACGGAAAGCACCATCCGGTGGATTCGTCGGAAATAGCATTTTCCCGCGCCGGTGCCCTGGCATTCAGAGAAGGTGTAAAAAAAGCCTCACCCGTCTTCCTTGAACCGATAATGAGGCTGGAAGTTATCACTCCCGAGACCTACCTGGGCGCCGTTACCGGTGATCTGAACGCGCGTCGAAGCGAAATTACGTCCGTGGAGCGACGGGAAAATTACTGTAAACTCATTGCAGAATCGCCTTTAGCAGCGATGTTCGGGTATGCAACCGTTCTTCGGTCCCTCACCCAGGGTCGCGGGACGTATACCATGGAGCCGCTGACCTACAAGGCTGTTCCCGCCGAAGTCGCCGGAAAACTGGCATTGTAAGCGTGAGATAAAAAAAAATTGTAAAATATTTTGTCTCGATAATTGACTTTTGGAAATAGGCGGATAAACTAGCGGGGCTTTGCAACTTGTCTGCCCGAAATTAGTTACAATAGCGGGCTGGAGACGTAGTGCTGGTATGGTTCAGGACAAGATTCGAATAAGGATGGAAGCGTACGATCACCGCGCTCTGGACGGTTCAGCCGTTGAGATCGTTGACCATGCCCGTCGGACCGGTGCGCGGGTGTGCGGACCCATTCCGCTGCCGACGAGAATCGAGCGCTATACTGTGCTTCGTAGCCCGCACGTGGACAAGAAGTCGCGCGAACAGTTCGAGATGCGAACTCATAAGCGGATTATCGACATATATGAGCCGACGGTCCGCACAATTGAGGCGTTGAACAGGCTCGTAGTGCCGGCAGGGGTGTTCGTGAAGATCAAGGCGTAGGTTTGAACGATAACGGTTTTGGCGCTTGGGCCTTTTGTCTGCTGGTGAAACCCTTTCAGATGGAAAGCACGGGACAAATAAGATGTATCCGGCATTGATTGGAAAAAAAGTCGGCATGACGCAGATGTTCACCGAGAACGGCGCCGTCTGCGGCGTAACCGTCGTGCGCGCCGGCCCGTGTGTGGTTTTGCAGGTTAAGAAAACCGAGGGGAAAGACGGTTACGAAGCCGTCCAGATCGGTTTTGAGGACGTCAAGAAAAATCAAGCGTCCAAACCCGCCATCGGGCACGCCGGACGCGCTAAGACCGCACCGAAAAAAATCGTCCGTGAAATCCGACTTACGGATAAACAGGCCGACGCCGACGTCGGAGCGACCCTGACGGTTGATCTCTTCGAGGGCGTCAATTTCGTTGACGTGGTCGGCACCACCAAGGGAAAGGGTTTTTCCGGCGGGGTGAAGCGTCACGGTTTCAAGGGTCAGTCCGCCAGTCACGGCGTGGAGCGCAAGCACCGAAGTCCCGGCTCAATCGGCGGGCACGGCAGCGACCTGGGGCACGGCGGAAACATAAAAAAAGGTAAAAAAATGGCTGGGCGTATGGGTTCGGTCCGGGCGACCGGCAAGAACCATCGACTGATGGGTATAGACGCCGAAAACAACCTCCTGCTTATCAAGGGTTCCCTTCCGGGAGCCAACGGCGGGTACCTGTTTATAAGGAAATCCCGCACTTCCAGGGGATAGGAAGGGACAAACAGGCTTTAAAGAAAAGAAGAGATGTTGGAAGTACCAGTGTACAACACGGCCGGCGAACAGATCGAGACGCTCAAGATTGATGATGAGCATTTCGGAAAAAGCGTCAACGTCGCCCTGCTGAAGCAGGCGGTTGTCGCCTATCAAGCCAATCGCCGGCGGGGCGACGCCGCCACAAAAGGTAGAGGTCAGGTCGAAGGCTCGACCCGCAAACTCTTTCGCCAGAAAGGTACGGGCAACGCCCGGCGTGGACCGGTCCGGACCGGGAAAGTCCGCGGCGGGGGAATGACCTTCGCAAAAACACCACATAGTTACCGAAAGACCCTCCCGAAAAAAATGCGACGAGGCGCACTGAACTCGGCCATACTCGCGAAAATCCTCGGAAATGATCTTATGGTGGTCGATGGCCTGTCACTGACGGAACCGAAAACGAAATTCGTCGCCGAAGTCCTGGCCAATCTCAAGATAAACCGCTCCTGCCTGCTGACACCGGCCCGATACGACGAAGTCCTCTTCAGGAGCGCTCGCAACATCCCGGACATTACAGTACGTCCGGTAGGGGACTTGAACGCCTTCGACATAGCGACCCGGCAGAAGATGCTGCTGACGCGCGAAGCGATGGACAGATTGCTCAACAGGTCTGCGTAAGATATCAGGAAATGGAAAACGATATTTACAACACGATAGTCCGCCCGCTGGTAACCGAGAAGGGAACGCATCAGTCCCAGGCGCGGAACGCCTATGCCTTTCAGGTCAACCCTGAGGCGAACAAGACTCAGATAAAGCAGGCCATTGAGAAGATTTATAACGTGAAGGTCCTGACGGTCCGTTCGGCCAATCGTCGCGGTAAACCGCGCCGGGTCGGATATAAACGTGGTACGACCAGCCACTGGAAAAAGGCGGTGGTGGTCCTCCACCGGGACTATCACATTGATCTGTTTTAGTTAGATATGTATTTCGGTTTTTTTGAAGATATTGAGCGAGTAGATGGCAATTAAAGTGTACAAACCGACGTCGGCGGGCAGGCGAAACGCCAGTGTCAACATCCGCGAGGAATTGACCGGCGATGCGCCGACGAAGTCGCTTTTACGTCCGTTGAAGAAAACCGGCGGGCGCAATAATCATGGCGTGGTTACCAGTCGGTTCCGCGGCGGCGGCGCCAAGCGGATGTACCGCGTAATAGATTTCAAGCGCAACAAAGACGGGGTCGAAGGTGTGGTAGCGACAATCGAGTACGACCCGAACCGCACCTGCAATATCGCCCTGATAAAATACGCCGACGGCGAGAAACGATACATCCTCGCACCCATAGGCCTGAAGGCGGGGCAAAAAATATATTCCGGCGACGCCGTCGAACCGAGGCTCGGTAATTGTCTGCCGCTTACGAAGATTCCCACCGGGCTGGTTGTTCACAACATCGAAATGATCCCCGGCGCCGGAGGAAAACTGGTCCGCTCCGCCGGCGGATCGGCCAGATTGATGGCAAAGGAAGGAACGCGGGCGCATATTGTCCTTCCCAGCGGCGAGACGAGAATGGTCGATGCCCGCTGCCGGGCAACCATAGGCCAGTTGGGCAACCTTGACCACCAGAACGTTCGTTTGGGAAAGGCCGGCCGAAAGAGACACATGGGCCGCAAACCGCACGTCCGGGGCGTGGCGCAAAATCCCGTCGCACACCCGATGGGAGGCGGTGAAGGCAGAAGCGGAGGCGGGCGCCATCCGTGCAGCCCCACCGGGAAACTCGCCAAGGGCGGAAAAACCCGGAAGAAACGAAAAGCGTCTAATAAACTTATCCTTCGTCGACGCCGAAGCAAACGCTACGGCCTGTCGAAACTGTAAAGAAATATCAAAATACCAAACGCAAAATACGAAACAATATCGAAATACGAATAACCCGAATTCCAAACATGTCCGTTTCTGGTTTTCTTTGTTTGGAACATTAAGATTTGAGGTTTGAATTTCGGATTTTTTCCTGATTCGTCGGGAGTGAGTGAATAATGGCCAGAAGCCTTAAAAAAGGACCGTATGTGGACGAGAAACTCTTCCGCAAGGTCCAGCAGCAGAAGCAGACCGGTTCGCGCGAGCCGATTAAGACCTGGGCGCGAACGTGCACTATCGTCCCGGAATTCGTCGGGCATACGTTCAGCGTGCATAACGGAAAGATTTTTCATTCCGTCTTTGTTACAGAGGATATGGTGGGACATAAACTGGGAGAGTTCAGCCCCACGCGGATGTTCCGCGGACATACGGCGGCAAAGCGTAAGTAAGCCCAAAGAAGCCGGAAAAAGATATTAGAGATATGGCCTGGAAAGCGACACACAGATTTGCACGAATCAGTCCCGGTAAGGTGCGCCCTGTAGTGGATTTGATTCGTGGGCGCGACGTGGAAGAGGCATTGAACATGCTGAAGTTCACGCCGCATCGCGGAGCGGCGTTCGTTCGGAAGATACTGACCAGTGCGGTCGCCAACGCCGACGAAGCACAGGCCGATACCGAATCGCTCTATGTCGAGCAGGCGTTTGTGGATGAGGCGCCTACGATGAAGCGTTGGCGCCCGAAGGACCGAGGGCGGGCCTTTCCGATTATGAAGCGCAACAGCCATATAACCGTCGTGGTCGAATCGAGAAATATCGGCGGATAAGGAAGCAGTGAGTTGTTTGTATAAATATGTTTATGTGTGGAGTAAATAAGAAATAAATCCGAATATCAAAATCCGAAATACGAAACGATATCAAAATACAAATGACCGAAATCCAAAACATAAAAAAGAAGTAATTTTAGATGTTTTGTGTTTTTGAACATTAGAAAATTTGAATTTTGAATTTGTTTCGGATTTTGAGTTTCGGATTTCGGATTTGTCTCGGCGTAGTCGAGACGACGTTCAGATGTTATTGTAGTTCCGTTCAAGGGAACATTATGGGTCAGAAAGTTTCACCAATAGGTTTCCGAACCGGCATCACCCGCGGGTGGACCAGCCGATGGTTCGCGCCCAAGAGCAACTACGGCGAATTCCTCGTCGAGGACTGGAAAATCAGGGAGTTCATAGAAAACCGCCTGAACCGCCAGCCTCCCTACGCCGGAATAAGCAGCATAGAAATTGAGCGCACCCGTGAAGAGGTCAAGGTTACGCTGAAAACGGCCAGACCCGGACTTGTCATCGGACCTCGCGGCGCTGAAGTGGAAAAACTCAAAGAGGCGCTGGAGGACCTTTCTGACAGGCGGGTCAATGTCAACGTCCTTGAAATAGCAAAGCCCGACCTGGATGCGCAGCTGGCGGCCGGCGCCGTAGCCGAACAACTCAAACGGCGAGCCAGTTTCCGCCGCGCTATCAAGCAGCGATGTGAGACGATCATGCAGGCCGGAGCAAAGGGTGTAAAGATACAGGTTTCGGGCCGGCTCGGCGGGGCGGAAATGAGCCGAACCGTCAAGCAGATTTCCGGTTCGATCCCTTTGCATACGTTGGATGCGGATGTGGATTACGGCTTCGCCGAGTGTTACGCCACCTACGGTGCGCTGGGCGTAAAAGTATGGATTTATCGCGGGCAGTTCGGCGAAACGGATGAACCGCCTCAACCTCATCGTTCCGCCCCGCCCGCCCACGGGCGTTCCCGCCGTCGTCCTCATGCCGGACGCACAGGACACGAAAAAGGTAAACCACCCGCCGCGACCGCCGACGATAAACAGGAAACAGAAAAACCAAAGCAGGACGCTCCTGCCGAAGCCGCAGAGGAAAACGAATAAATGGCTTTGATGCCCAAAAGAGTCAAGCACCGGAAGATGCAGCGAGGACGCGTCCGCGGAAACGCTACTCGCGGAAATAAGGTCTCCTACGGCGAATTCGGGCTCCAGAGCCTGGAAGCGGGTTGGATTACCGCCAGGCAGATTGAGGCGGGTCGCGTGGCGGCGACGCACTTTCTGCATCGTGAAGGTCGGGTCTATATCCGAATTTTTCCTGATAAACCGGTTTCATCCAAGCCGCTGGAGACTCGAATGGGTAAAGGAAAGGGCGAACCTGAAATGTGGGTCGCACCGATCAAGCCCGGAACAATGCTGTTCGAAATTTCCGGTACGGAGGCAGAGACAGCCAAAGCCGCCCTCCGCCGAATTGCCTGTAAGATGCCGGTACGGTGCCGTCTTGCCAAGAGGAAACACGTATAAAAACGTGAAATTAACGGTTACGATTGCATGAAAGTCGAAGAGATAAGACATTTTTCGGACGAGGAAATCCAGACGGAACTGGACCGCCTTCATCGCCACCTTTTTGACCTTCGGGCGCAGGCGGTAACAGAAAAACTGGAAGACCCTTCGATGCTCGCCAAAGCCAGGCGCGACGTCGCGCGGGTTTTAACCGTTTGGCGCGAACGCCAACAGGCTCTTGCCAGCGCCGACAAGAAAGAATAATACGGGAAGAGAAGCGAATGGTTGTAGAAAAAGCCCAAAAATCAAGATCGACGCAGAGGGTTAAACTGACCGGAGTGGTCGATTCGATTTCCGGGCGCAAGACAGTGCGGGTTGTGGTCGAGAGGCTTACGAAGCATCCTCTCTACGGTAAGTACGTTCGCCGCCGGAAGAAGATACTCGTCCACGATGCGTCCGAAGAGGCCCGCGTCGGCGATACGGTCGAGATGGCTTTGTCCAGGCCTGTGAGCAAGAGCAAGTCATGGCGGCTTGTTAGGGTAATCAAAACGAGCGTCCTTGGCGCTTCCGGCGCCCCGGAGGCAACTACAGAGAAGTGATTCAGCAGGAAACAAAACTCGACATTGCCGATAACACCGGCGCCAAAAGCGCCCTTTGCATCAAGGTGCTGGGCGGTTCGACGGCCCGTGGGCAGTTCACACGCCGAACGGCCGGTATCGGCGACGTGATTGTCTGCACCGTAAAGAAGGCTGCTCCCGGCGGGGTTGTTAAGACCAGCGACATCGTCCGGTGTGTTATTGTGCGAACAAAGTCTCCCATCCGCAGGAACGACGGCTCTTATGTCCGCTTTGATCGAAACGCAGCCGTCATCATCGACGAGCAGGGTAATCCCAGAGGAACAAGAATCTTCGGCGCCGTCGCAAGAGAACTGCGGGAAAGAAACTTCATGAAGATAATCTCACTGGCAACCGAGGTGGTTTAATAAATGGCAAGACACGTGCGAAAAGGTGATACGGTAAAGATCATCACCGGGGACGACAAAGGAAAGACCGGCGAGGTGCTCCTCGTCTATCCGGCCAGAGGAAAGGTCCTCGTGGCGGGCGTCAATCGTGTCTATCGCCACCTCCGCCCGTCGCGCCAGCACCCGCAGGGCGGAAGAATACAGAAGGAGATGCCAATAAACATCTCCAACGTCCTTCCGATCGACCCGAAGACGTCCCAGCCGACGCGGGTGGGGTTCCGGGTCAACTCGGCGGGCGTCAAGGAACGGTTCGCCAGAAAGTCCGCCCAGAGCCTCGGAACCGTCGGCGGGAAAAAGAACCGATAGGAAAACGTTTGAACGATGGTAGCGCATCTTCTGAAACAATATGAGAGCGAAGTGCTCCCTGCCCTGGCGAAGGAATTCGGCACGAGGAACCGCCTGGCGGTTCCCAGACTGGAGAAGATTGTCGTTTCGATGGGACTTGGAAGCAAGGCCGTTGAAAACGCCGATTGCCTGGAACCGGCAGCGGCGGAACTGGCGCTGATTACCGGTCAAAAGCCGGTAATAACACGGTCGCGAAAGAGCGTCTCAAACTTCAAGCTTCGCCGGGGCATGAAGATCGGGCTTAAGGTTACGCTTCGGGGACAGCGGATGTACGAGTTTCTCGAGCGGCTTATT
>JAXHSV010000110.1:0-9771 GCA_034190305.1 Planctomycetota bacterium
CTGAAGCCGGCCCATCTGATCTCCGCGCAGTTGACGCCAGCCTATCTGATCTCCGCGCTGCTGACGCCAGCCCATCTGATCTCCGCGCTGCTGAAGCCGGCCCATCTGATCTCCGCGCAGTTGACGCCAGCCCATCTGATTATCTCGCTGTTGGCGTAAGTTGCGGATGATTCTCTCGGCCTGTTCCGGATGCTCGGCAAGCCATCGGTTGATTTGGCGGGCATTGAGTGCGATTTCGCTTCCTTCAGGCCGCCTTTGCCGGGCCTGCTCTCGCGCCGGCTCAGCCATGGCAGCAAGGCTCAATGCCGATACGACGGCAACACTCACCAACCCCATCACAATCCTTCGTCTCCTCATGACGGTTCTCCTAAAAGGCGCCTCTTTAACGCAGTTCTTGTTAATATAAACGCAAGCGGGCGAGTGTTATTGCCGGTTGTAATTTTTTTAGGCACTGTCTGAAATGGTTTTCAGACAGAACCTGCTGCCCCGTCATTGCTAAATCTATGAACAATTTCGGGCATTGTTTATTCGACACAGAGACACAGGAGAACAGAGATATAGAAAAACACAGGTTTTTGTTACATTCTCTGAATCTCTGCGTCTCTGTGTCGCATCATCATGCTGATAGATTTAAGGTTTTCAGAGTAGTAGTAAATCAGCAGGCGATTTTCAGGAACCCTTCCGGTGTTTACGAACCGGCTTGGGTTTCCCCAGTGTCTTTTTTCGTCGCAGGATGTGGTGATACGCCTGTGCGAAGCGGTGCGCCTCGTCGCGGACGCTCTGAAGCAGGCGAAGGGCCGGATCGTTGCGTTTCAGTCTTATCGCCCCGGATCGACCCAGGATATGGACAAGTTCTTCCCGCTTCGCCAGCGACAGCAGCGCCGGCGGTGTGGCTTCCAGCCGGTCCAACGCCTCCCGCGCCGCCGCCAGTTGACCTTTTCCCCCGTCGATGAGAATCACATCGGGAAACAGTTCCTCATCCATCCCCGCACGTTTGTACCGCCGGGCAACTACCTCGGCGATGGCGGCGTAGTCGTCCCCTGCCTCGGCGGTGC
This sequence comes from Planctomycetota bacterium, assembly GCA_034190305.1. Taxonomy (GTDB): domain Bacteria; phylum Planctomycetota; class Phycisphaerae; order SM23-33; family SM23-33; genus JAUWNJ01. The sequence goes on from JAXHSV010000110.1 coordinate 1,056, forward strand.
GGATTTTGTACCGCCGGTATCCGCCCTTGAAAGGCCTGCCGTCAATGAAGCACACCAGCGAACCTGCCGTCTGACCCCCGCCGAGGTGGGCTATGTCTATGCCCTCGATTGTTCGCGTCGGAGAGTCCCTGCCGAGTAATTCGGTCAATCTCGCCAATCCTTCAGCCGGGTCCACGTAGAACACCTCCGGCTGGGGATGCTCGCCGACCAGGCCTCGCTTTTGAAGTCCTTCCAGCGCGCGGAGTTGGTCCCTAATCATTGCCGCCCGCTCGAAGTCCGTCGCCGCAGCGGCCTGGTCCATCTGCTTTTTCAGGCGGCGGGCGACGGTGGAACCTTTCGATTCCAGGAACCGCCTGAGGTTTGCGATGTCGCGGCGGTAATCCACCCTGGAAATCCTCCCCGCGCACGGGGCGCTGCACTGCCTGATGGTGTGCAGGATACAGGGGCGGAACGACAGTTGTTTCTCGTCGTCTTCGGCGATGTCCAGTTTACACGTGCGGAAGCGGAAGACTCTCTGCAAGAGCGGGACCGCCGCCCGTAAATCCGCCACCGCCACGAAAGGCCCGTAAAGTTTGACGCCCTTTACCATCGGCTGGCGCGTTATCCGGACGCGAGGGAAAGGCTCGGCCGTGCGGATTTGCAGATAGGGATAGGACTTTCCGTCCTTCAGGTCTTTGTTGAATCGGGGATGAATGTCCTTTATCAGGCGGTTTTCGCGCAGGAGGGCATCTACTTCGCTGTCGCATTCGAGTATGTCAATCCCGGCGACCACATCGGTAATCATGCGTCCAATGTCAGGCCCGCGAGAACTCGCCAGGTCCGCTGCCGGTTGAAAATAACTGCTCACGCGGGCGCGAAGGTTCTTCGCCTTTCCCACGTACAGCACCCGCCCCGAAGAGTCCTTAAACAAATACACACCCGCACCCGTCGGCAAGGCAGAAGCCTTCTCCCGCAGCCGCTCCAGCACCTTCTCGCGTTCAGACGCCATTTGGAGTATTATACATTAAAGTACCTCCGGGCGAATGTTGCCTTCGTTTCGATTTGGATGTATCATGATTTAAGAGGACGAGTGAGACCGCATATCAATATGGGAATCCGCTATGAAAGAATCGCACGAAAGCAAAACCAGCCGAATCAAGGTAATCATCGAACATGCCGAGGACGGCTACATCGCTTATCCGCTTGGTATGAAGGGCGTAGTCATCGGACAGGGAGACACATACGAGGAGGCATTAGCCGACGTAAAATCGGCGATTCAGGCGCACCTGCGCGAGTTTGGCTCCGAAAGCCTCCAGCCCGACAGTTCTGCAATTGAAGCGTTTATAGCCGAGGCGGAGGTGGCTGTCTAATGTCGAAGTTCCCGCGAGATGCGCCGAAACGAAAGGTAATCCGCGCACTGGAGAAACTGGGTTTTGAACTGATCCGGGACCGGGAGCACATTTAAATGCAGAGGCGGAATACCGACGGCGGAATTACACCCCTGACCATACCCGCACATCGAACAATCAAGGGATCGACCCTGCGGATGATTTGCACCCAAGCCGGCATTTCCAGAGATGATTTTCTTCACGCCTATCACGGGCATAGATGAAGCAGCGTGGGAGTTGTTGCAATGAATAAAAAACAATCGCGGAAGCGGCGGAAACGCATTGTTCTGGCGGCAGGGCCATCAGGGACAGATACCGCAACTTAGGGAGGAATTGCTCTTAGGAATCACCACCCGCAAACGTTGTCAAGCACCTATTATGGTATCTGTCCTTGTTGTCTCTGTTGTCTTTGAATACTGACCGCTGAATGCTGAAAGCCTGTCTGGAATAGTTTTCAGACAGAAACCGGGCTTTTATTCAAAAAAATGCTTTACACTTTCGCGCAGGCTGGTAGAATACCCTCTCGATTTTTCGGCGGGTGAGGTGTATTGCCCGCTTTGCGCGAGGTATTCGACGTGCCGAAGATGAAGACAAACAAGGCTGTGGTCAAGCGGATCAAGATAACCGCCCGGGGCAAACTGAAGCGTTATCGCCCGCTGGCAGGCCACTTGAAATCGACCAAAAGCGCCAAGCGAGTGCGCAACCTGCGCAAGAGCCGACTGCTCTCCAAGGGATTCGCAAAACACGCCAAGAGGCTTATGGGCCTGTAACAATTTTAGCGTAAGGCCGGACGGGAATTTTTCAAAACGCCCTGACGGGGTCCGCCGGCCAGAGAGGAACGCATTATGCCACGAGTAAGAAAAGGTTCTGCCCGCACCAAAAAGCACAAAAGGGTTCTCAAAGCATCCCGCGGTTATATCGGCGCCGGTTCGCGCCGATACCGCGCAGCCAAGGAGGCCGTCCTTCGGGCGGGTCAGTACGCGACGATCGGGCGGAAACTCAAGAAGCGCGATTACCGCCGGCTTTGGATAACGCGAATCTCGGCAGCATGCCGGCAGCGAGGTCTGACCTACAGCCGATTCATGAACGCTCTTTCAACCTGCGGCATCGAGATCAATCGCAAATCTCTGGCTGACATCGCCGTATCCGACCCTGCGGCCTTTGACAGTATTGCCGCCGTCGCCGCCGCCGGTAAAGTTGTCGAAAAACCCGTCGCGGAACAACCGGACGCCGAAAAACCCGCGGAAAAGACCGCAGTGAAAAAAGTAAAAGCGGAAAAGGCGGAGGAAAAACCCGCAGCCAAGAAACCTGCCGTCGTTAAAAAGAAAACAACCGCCAAAGCAGCAAAAAAACCAGTCGCCAAAAAAGCAACGGCTGCGAAAAAAACTATCGTCAAAAAGAAAGCGGCTGTGAAAAAAACCACTGAAAAGAAAACGACAGTCAAAAAGACTACGAAGAAGAAAACCGCCGCCACGAAGAAGAGCAAGTAAGGCAGGTGAATGATGGAATCCGCTGCCGGGCTTGAAGAACTCCTCACCGAAGCAACGTCGCAGTTGCAAAAGGTCGCCGATGTCGGCTCGCTTGAACAATGGCGCATCCGCTACCTCGGTTCTCACGGGCTTATCAAATCGGAAATGCAGCAGCTCAAAAACCTCCCGCCGGATGAGAAACCCGCTTTCGGAAAACGCGCCAACGAAATCAAAGGCGAACTGACGTCGGCATTCCAGCGGCGAAAGAGTGAACTTGCCGCCGGCGGACCGGCGCGAAAAGTCTCCTACGATATGACGCTGCCCGGAACGCCCGTAGCGATCGGGCATAAGCACGTCATCACGCAGACAATCGAGGAAATATCCGAAATTTTCGCCCGCATGGGTTTTACCGTCGCTTACGGGCCAGAGGTCGAGGATGAGTGGCACATCTTCGACGCCCTGAACATGCCGCCGGCCCACCCGGCGCGCGACCCGCTGGAAAGTTTTTACATCACCGAGAAGGTGATCCTTCGCTCCGAGACATCCAACGTGCAGATACGCGTGATGGAGTCGCAGCCGCCCCCGGTCCGCATCATAAGCCCCGGTCGGGTTTATAGGCCCGATACCGTCGATGCGACGCACAGTTTTATGTTTCACCAGGTCGAGGGTCTGTACGTCGATGAAGGCGTCAGCATGGCCGACCTTAAGACGCACCTCGACCAGTTCTGTAAGGCGTATTTCGGTTCCGATGTCGCCACGCGTTTCAGACCGCACTTTTTCCCGTTCACCGAACCGTCAGCCGAAGTGGATATCTCCTGCCATATCTGCGCGGGCGACCGTGAAGACTGCCCAGTCTGCAAAGGTTCCGGGTGGGTCGAACTCGGCGGGTGCGGAATGGTCGATCCGAACGTTCTGGAGGCTGTCGGCTACGATACCGAGAAGTACACCGGTTACGCCTTCGGTTTCGGTATCGAGCGGATGGTAATGCGAAAGTACAACATTCCCGACATTCGTCTGCTGTTCGAAAACGACGTCCGCTTCCTGAGACAGTTCTAACGTTGCGTTTCTCGCCCGTTACCGAAGCGTCCGATTGATTACAAATGCGCAAATCGCTTAAAAATAAAGAAAGGTAAAAGATTATGCAAGTCGGACAGGAATGCAGTTTCCCGGTTGAAGTGTACAAGGACGAACTTACGGGCCGACAGGTCCGGCGGATCGGTTCGCCGGAATATCGCACCCACCATCAGTATTTCTACCTGCGAATGTGGACGGGCGATTCCCGACAGGTGCTGATCTCGTCCAGCCGCGAGGACGGTATCTATCGGCACTATCTGGTCGATGTCGAAACCGGCGAGGCAGTCTGCCTGAGCGATTGCCGGAACCTTTCGGCCTTCTTTGGGGAACTTTCCATTGATGAGCGGCATCTGTTGTACGTAGCCGGGCCTGAATTGCGCATGCGGGACCTGTCCGCCCTGACTGAGCAAACCGTGTACACCCAGCCGGAGCCGTGGGCCGGCGCGGTGTACTACGGGGCGACGGCCGATCACAGCCGGGTCGTTATGATGGAGATGCACAAGGACGACCGCATCGAGGCCAAGGAAGGCTGGGACGCCTTCGAGAAGCAATTTTCCGTCCATCCGCGCTGCCGACTGGTGGAACTCGATATTGAGACCGGCGATAATCGGGTAATACACGAAGACCGCTGCTGGCTGGGTCATCCGAACTATCGCCCCGACGGCAGGACGATCATGTTTTGCCACGAGGGGCCTTGGCAACTGGTGGACTCTCGGATATGGTTCATCGAACCGGACGGCTCGAACCTCCGCGAGGGCCGAAAACGCGACCCTTCCCGCCCTGCCGGCAGAGGCACCGGTGAGTTGTGGGGGCATGAATACTGGCTGGCGGATTCCTCGCACGCCGCGTTTGTGTACTATCCGAAGAAAGCAGGACAAGACGCTACGGTTCGCCTGCTGGACCCGGACACGATGAAAGAAGAGATCCTGATGAAGGTGTCCGGCTTCTGCCACTTTATCTCCAATACCGACAACAGCCTGATCGTCGGGGACGGATCGGCGGAAATGTCCGACGCAATTCATCTGGTCGATGTAGCCGGGTGTAGCGAATCGGTTCTTTGCCGGCACGGGTCGAGTTGGAAGCCTTACATCGACCCGCGCACGGGTCGGCCAAGTACACAGGAAGTCCATCCCCATCCCTGTTTCAACCCCGACAGCCGCCGAGTGGTCTTTTCCGGCGATCGCCACGGTTTTCCGTCTGTGTACGTAGCTGAAATCTGAAAAGGCGGTATTTTATTCAGCATGTTTCGCACGCCCGCGAGTTATACAATGAAAAGCCGTTTTTAATTGACGACGTCAATCATCGGCAGAGCCTTCGTTCGATAATTGACGCTTATTCATTACTTGCTCTGACTTCGAAGTTTAATTTAAGGTCAAAAAGCAAGATAATAGAAACGCAAGGATGTTGCAGATACCCGACAGGGTCGGTATCTTTTGTAATTGCAGGAAAAACCCGGAGCAATCATGGCAGAAACAATCGAATCGTTCGTCGAGAAACTCCAGAAAGAAGGCATCGAAGCCGGTCAGGCAGAGGCGACCAAACTCCTCGACGCCGCCCGAGCCGAAGCTGAAAAAATCATTTCCGACGCCAACGCCCGGGCAGAGGGCATAATCAACGGCGCCGGCGCCGAGGCTGAAGGAATCGTCAAACGGGGAACCGACGAACTGGAACTGGCCTGTCGCGACACTCTCCTTCGACTCCATCAAGCCGTTATGCGGTCCGTCCGCGCCATGCTGGAGAAGTCTGCCGAAACGAATCTGAAAGACAAGGATTTCCTGGCGAATCTTGTCCGCGAGGTGGTCGTCCGTTACGCAGACAAGGACGCCAGGGGCGATCGTCCCATCGAGGTGAGAGTCAGCGATGAAATGCTGGATACGGTTTCCGCTTTGGTGGCCGGTGAGGGACCGGCCAAGGATATCAGCCTGGCGGGAGGACTGAAATCGGCCGGTTTCGAATACAGTTCCGCCGGCGGGACGGTTGAGGTAACAGCCGAATCCGTCGCCGAAGTGTTGAGCGAGATGGTCTCACCCCGTATTCAGGAGATTATCACGAAATCGGCCAAAACGACCGAATGACAAGTGCTTTGCAGATATGGGCGGATACTATTTCATCCTGACTTCGCTCCCCGTTTTGCCTGACCTTGGTGAGCTTGCGCCTATGGACCTGCGTGAATTCCGTCAACTCGCCCGCCAGGAGGCTTCGGCGGCGCCGCAGGTCGATGCCGTCCTGCTGGAGCAGGACCTCCTGCTGCGGGAATCTGTCCTCGCCGGTCAAATCGAACGGGCCGACGGCGTCGTTCTATCGAATGAGCAGGTTGTTGGCGATGAACCGCTTCCGGACTTTCTCGCCCCTGTCTCCGATAAGCAATACCGCCTGGCCGGCGACGGCACTTGGGAGGCATATTACCGGTACGTATTCCAATTGGCCGCTGAACATCACAGCCCGTTCCTGCGCAAGTGGGTTGTTTTTGAGGTAACGCTGCGAAACGCACTGGCCGAGGAAAGGGCCGGAAAACTTGGGCTGGACGCACACGGTTACCTCATCGCCGACGACCTTGCAGGCGGATGGGCGGGCGTTTCCGGCGATGTCGATTCTGTTGCGGATACCGTTTCGGAATGGGCAGCAGCGCCCGACCTGCTGTCGGCGGCGAAGGTGCTGGACCGGCGCCGCAGGCGGTGGCTCGAAGAAAATGCCGGATACTTCACCTTCGCCGTCGATGAACTCCTTTCCTACGCCAGAGGACTTGTTTTGGTGAACAGGTGGCAGGCGCTTGAACAGAAAGAAAATTAGTCCACAAATTACACGAATTACACTAATTATTCGTAAAAAAAAGAAAAACAAGACAGGCAAAAAGAAACACAAAACAAGTTTAAGCGTAAATGCAGTACGAATCGCAATTTCTTTTTGCTATTCGTGAAATTTGTGTAATTCGTGGACCTGTTCTTATCGAAAGGTACAGAAAGTGGCTGGAAGAATAGTCGCTGTTTTCGGAAACATGGTAACGGCGGAACTGGACCACGACGTGGTGCAAAACGCCGTAGCCTACTGCTGCCGGGACGACGGGGTGCGCCTGGTAAGCGAAGTTATCCGCGTTCGTGGAAACCAGGCCGATTTGCAGGTCTTCGAGGAGACTCGCGGGCTGAGGGTCGGAAACAGCGTCGAGTTCACCGAGGAGATGCTCTCGGTGGTGCTCGGTCCCGGCCTGCTGGGGCAGGTCTATGACGGGCTGCAAAATCCTCTGTACGAAGTGTCCGAACAGGAAGGATTTTTCCTGACGCCCGGCGTCTATATCCACGCCCTGCAAACCGACACGCAGTGGGAATTCACTCCTGTTGCAAAGACCGGCCAAGCCGTCTCTGCCGGCGACACGCTTGGAACCGTCCCGGAAGGCATCTTCACCCACCAAATAATGGTTCCGTTCCGTCTTCGCGGCCAATTCACCGTAGAAAAAATTATTGAGGGTGGAAAATATACCATCGAGGAGGAAATCGCCGTCATCAAGGGAAAAGACGGGCAGGAAATCCCCGTAACGATGCAGCAGACCTGGCCGGTGAAGGTGCCCCTGAATGTCTCGGATGAAAGACTGCTGCCGATCGAACCGCTGGTTACGAAGATACGCATCATCGATTCGCTGTTTCCGATTGTCCGAGGCGGGACGTACTGCATTCCCGGCCCGTTCGGTGCTGGCAAGACGGTTCTCCAACAACTCACCAGTAGGCACGCCGACGTTGACATTGTGATCGTGGCTGCCTGCGGCGAGCGAGCCGGCGAAGTCGTCGATACTATTCGGGAATTCCCTAAACTTACCGACCCGCGCACCGGAAAAACGCTGATGGAGCGGACTATCATCATCTGCAACACCTCCGCCATGCCGGTAGCCGCACGCGAGGCTTCCGTATATACAGCCGTTACACTGGCGGAATATTATCGGCAGATGGGTCTGCACGTGCTGCTCCTGGCCGATTCGACAAGCCGATGGGCGCAGGCAATGCGGGAAATTTCAGGTCGCCTTGAGGAAATTCCCGGCGACGAGGCGTTCCCCGCCTATCTCGAAAGCCGGATTGCATCCTTCTACGAGCGGGCCGGTCATGTCCGCCTGAACGACGGGCGGGACGGTTCGGTAACAATCGGCGGGACGGTAAGCCCAGCCGGGGGCAACTTCGAAGAACCCGTTACACAGGGCACGCTCAAGGTCGTCGGCGCTTTCGAAGGTCTCAGCCGCGCTCGCAGCGACGCGAGGAAATACCCAGCCATCGACCCGCTGGAATCATGGAGCAAGTACACCGGAATACTCGAACCCGCCGAAGTCGCCGAGGTAAAAGAACTTCTGCACAGAGGCAATGAAGTTCACCAGATGATGACAGTCGTCGGTGAAGAAGGAACCACCATCGAAGACTTCACCGTCTATCTTAAGAGCGATTTCTTCGACAGCGTCTATCTCCAGCAGAACGCCTTCGACAAGATCGACGGCGCTACCGACGCCGAACGACAGAAATTCGTCTTCGCAAAGTGCCTCGAAGTGCTGAGGCGGGACTTCGGCTTCGAAAGCAGGGAGCAGGCCAGGACGACAATGGTCCAAATCGCCGACCGGTTCAGAAACTTCAACTACGCGGCAACGGATTCCGACGAGTACAAAAAGATTCTCGCCGAGATCGACGAAGCCATAACCCTAAAAGAAATAGAAAATGAGCCTGTTGCATAATTCTGTTTTTGAAAAGTGAATAATTATAGCCTGGCGGGTAGAATGCGGTCAATGGATTGATTGATAAGAAGGGATTCTCTCATGGCTTACAACTTCCTGCTATG
>JAXHSV010000111.1:0-9439 GCA_034190305.1 Planctomycetota bacterium
GCAGCATCGAGCGCGATGTAAGCAGCATCGAGCGCGATGTAAGCAATATCAATGATAGTATAGACGGTTTCGGGGGCATCAAGAGTGATATAGATAGCATCAAAGACGACGTAAGCACGGTCAAAGATGACATAGGTGGTGTGGGGGGCATCAAGAGTGATATAGATAGCATCAAAGACGACGTAAGCACGGTCAAAGATGACATAGGTGGTGTGGGGGGCATCAAGAGTGATATAGACAGCATCAAGAGCGATATAGACAGTATCGAAAGTGATGTAAGCAGCATCGATATACGGGATTCGTTGAAATAAAGAAATAATCCCACGTATTTACAGAAGGTTCCCGCCTTTCGAGTTTTCAGGCCGCCTTGCTCTCGTTCAGCCGGTCGATTATCTGCTCGTAAGTCAGGCCGCCGGATATGCTAACGTCGGCGGCGATCTCGCGCGGTATGATTTTCTCAAGCAATTGAACGAAAAGCCGCTCGTACAGGCCCCGTAGCCATTCAATCCCGCCTTTTTCCTTGTAGGCTGCAAGTATATCTTTTTTGAGCAGGGCGTTGACCTTATTTGGACTACCTTTCGGCCTGCCGGGACCGCCGGGATTGCCTTTGGCGAATTGCCCGGTCGAAGCCCTGCCATCACCGTTTTTTACCGTTTGTTTATCCGTGTTGCTCATACCTTTATCCTATCAGACAGGCAACAGTTGTGCTGCCCGAAATTGAGCGTCCCGCCCCTGGATACCATGTTCAGCGGATGGATCGTAGCGTAAAGGCATCGCAGAGGTCCTCTGTCGCTGTCCTGTGGCTTTCTGGCGCGTGTGTCGGTCATTCCTGCCCCCTTGGATTCGCCGCCGCGTTCACCATTGCCACGATACCAGTCTTGACGGGTTCGGGCAGGTTCGGCCAGGCGGTGATAACCCGGTCAAGATTGGGGTCTGAATTGGTCGTTTGTGGGGCTTTTTCTGCGCTGCGCGCTAACGCTGGCGCTGCGCGCCCTACTTGCTCTTTGACTAAACCGCTGTTACACTTGCCCTTATGATTTTCGAGCAGCTGACTCTTAATCAGCGGGTCCCAGGTTCGAGTCCTGGGCGGCGCATTAGAAGACATGACATATTTCATGTTTCACTCCCGATTTTTACTTGCGATCATTTCAGAAAGGTTGGCAATGACTACGAAATTATCTGTACTGACCACGGTTGTGGCTATGTCGCTGTTTTCGGGAATTGCGCAGGCTCAAGTGATGTCGTTCACCGACATTACCAAATTGCCGGGAACCGGCGGCCCGATGGGTAACGGCCTGACCGGCGGGCACGGGGCAATGTTCGCAGACATCGGCGCCGACGGTCAACCCGACCTGCACATCACAATGATCTGGTCCAAGCCAATGCCGAACCTGTTCTTCCGCAACCTCGACGGCAGGAAATTTACCAACGAAGGTGTCAAACGAGGCCTGGTCGGTAATGCCGACGGCGGCGTGCACGGATTCTGCTTCGCCGACCTCGACAACGACGGCGATTACGACGCAGTTCGAGGCCTGACGTACGCAATCGGGAATACCCGCAAGCCAGGAAGAAATCAGATAAAACGCAACGACGGGACGGGTAAATTCACCGACATCACCGACGCCGCAGGCATCCCACCCAGCCGGAAAGAATGGACACGCGGCGTCATCACCTTCGACATGGATGGCGACGGCGACCTGGACATCTTCTGCGTAAGCGGCGCCTGGGGCAGTAAGCGGGACCGGCCCGGCGAGCGAAACGAGGTCTATCGCAACGAAGGAAAGATGAAATTTACGCCCATCACCGCCGGTGCAATGGTTACCTGCCCTGCCGGTCAGGGAGCTACCGATACGGATCTGGATGGTGACGGAGATATCGACGTCATCGCCGCCAACCGCACCGGCCCGGTCAATATCCTCATCAACGACGGCGCGGGCAATTTCACCCCCGGCCCGGCAGTTCCGGTCGCCGGCATCAACGATCCTCGCGGGATCGCCTTTGCCGACATCGACGGAGACGGGGATGTGGACTTCGCCCTCGGCGTCAAGAGATCGCGGAATTTCCTCATCCGAAACAATTTCAATAGCGGAAACTGGTTGATAGTGAAACTCATCTCTCCGAAAGGCCAGGCAGGGGCGTTCGGGGCGCAAGGTGCGAATCTATCCCGCCAAAAGGAAAGATAAAGAACTGCTTGGGATGCGCGAGGCCCGAAGCAACAGCGGATACCTCGGACAGGACGATCCCGTCTTGCACTTCGGGTTGGGAAAACATCAGGTTGTTGACGTGACGGTAACGTTTTCGAGCGGTGAGGAAATCACAATGTTGGACATCAAGTCCAACCAGACCAGCACTATGGTCGGTTACGCTACCGGTACGTTGGATAAAATCGTCAGGCAATGGGTTCCCGTCGAGTGGAGCCTTTCCAATCCGGGCTACGAAGGCAACCCGTTTGACCTTGTGGCAAAGGTAACTTTCGTGCACGAAAAAGCCGCGAGAAAATCATAACCTAGATGTTTTACGCCGGTAAGGAAATATGGAAGTTTCGTTTTACCGGAACGAAACCGGGAAAGTGGACATTCACCACCGCCAGCAAGGTCAAGGCGCTTAATGGTATTGGTGGCGAGGTAACGGTAACACCTAATCCGAATGGGCGTGGATTTGTTACGGGTTACGGTAACAAATGGGGTTACAGCGGGACCGGTGAAGTGTTCTCGCCGCAGTTGGTGATGTACGCCGGCCCGGAAAAGTATTACAAAAATCCCCAACGCATCGACGCCGATATAAAAACCTTCCTCGTCGAGCACGGTTTCAACGGCTTCCACACAAGCGTTTTATGCCGATGGTTCGACTTCGAGCAGACCCGGGCCACCGGCTTGAAAGGCAAAGACCCCAACCCCGACTTACGGACATTCGAGGCGCTGGAACTGCTGATTCGCAAGACCTATGCTGCCGGCGGGTTTGTTCACATCTGGGTCTGGGGCGACGAGGAGCGTACGATGACGCCGATTCGCCTGGGCGGTAAGAACGGCCCGGCCGACAGACGGCTTCAGCGTTACATCGCCGCACGGCTTGGACCCATCCCCGGATGGACGATGGGTTACGGATGGGACCTGGACGAATGGACCGAGGAGAAAGACCTCCGAGAATGGCATTCCTACATGCAAAAACACATGGGCTGGAAACATATGCTAGGCGGCCGGTCCGTCGGACCTAACCACTATAAACCCGGAATCAAGTTTCCGCAGATTTTCGAAGGGCTGGAATATTCCGGCTACGAGCAACACCGCCCGACTTACGAGGCGTACGTCGCAGCCATCGATGCCAGACCGAAAAAACCCGCCTTCTCCGAGGACCGTTTCCGCATCCGCAAAAATGTCTATCCCGACAAGGACTACAACCTGGAGATGACCCGCCGGGGCCTGTGGCATTCGACCATGGCCGGCGGTGTCGCGAATATCTGGGGATACCTCCTCGGACCAAGGGGCCAAGGTGGGTCGAACCCATATCCCAAACCCGAATGGATTAAAACTTGGTCGGTGTTCTTCAAGCACCGCTTCGTCAAAGACATGACCCGCAACAACGATATTACCGACGGCCTATGCCTGACCCGCCCCACCGCCGCGCATTACGTTTCCTACAGGGAAGACGCCGTTTCAATCAAAATGGACTTATCCCGGATGGAAGGTGCTCAAAAGGCAGTGGCTGTGGACACGTTGAAACCGTACAAGGAAATTCCCCTCGGCTTGCTCGAACCGAAAAATCATACCTGGAAGGCCCTTTACAAATCCGACTGGGCCGTTGCGGTTGGTAAATTTGAAAAGAAATAAGCGAAGGTCCGACTCTGGCAGGTGTTAATATTTTTTTTATTTTCATGGGAAAATCTGTTGCCGGGCCGGAAGATAGAAGTGTATAAGAGAGGGGTTATTCAGGAGATTTGCGCATGTGGAACTATTTTATGGCGCCGATAATTCACCGCATTATATGCGGCAGGCGGGTTTTGCGCACGCTCCTTTGAGCAATCAGCACGGCTCGCTTGCCTCCTGTGAGCGGGCTTTTCGGGAAGTTTCCTTTCTTCGTAATTCCACGGGCCTGTTCACGGGTAAAGTATATTTTTAAAGCAGAACGAGCGATTTTATGTCCGGGAAGTTTAAAATTCTGTGGGGCCTGATGTCGGGCCAGCGTCTCCGTTACGCCGCAGCCATTGCAGCGATGGTGGTCTCGGCGGCTACAGCGTTCCTGCCCCCGCTGATAGGGCGGTGGACCATTGACTACGTCATATCCGCCAAGGAACTTAACGCACCGCAATTCGTGAGAGATCTCGTAGATCGGATCGGCGGGCGCGACCTGCTGGAGCACCGTCTGTGGATTCCCGCCCTTGCTATTGTGGTTATGGCTGCGATAAGCGGGCTGTTTATGTACCTGAAAGGGCGATGGGCCTCTATTGCGTCCGAGTCGATTGCCCGCAAACTGCGCCGCCTCCTGTACGATCACCTCCAGCACCTGCCTTGCAGTTATCACGACCGGGCAGAGACCGGCGACCTTATCCAGCGTTGCAGCAGCGACGTGGAGACTGTCCGCCTGTTCCTTGCGACGCACGTGGTCGAAGTTGGTCGAGGCGGGATAATGTTGGCCGTTGCGGTGCCGGTGATGCTGGCTATGAACGTGCGGATGGCGCTGCTGGCGATGGTGCTTCTGGGGCCGATCCTGGTCTTTTCGATTGTTTTCTTCATCAAGGTCAAGAACGTCTTCAAGCGGATGGACGAGGCAGAGGGTGCGATGACAGCGATGCTCCAGGAGAATCTCACTGGAATCCGCGTGGTCCGCGCGTTCGCCCGCCAGGAATTCGAATGCGAGAAATTCTCCGAAAAAAACGCCATCTACCGCAACCGCTGGCGCAACCTGATGCACATTATGTCGTGGTTCTGGTCGTGCTCGGACGTGCTGTCCATGACGCAGGTGGGTATCGTGCTCATGGCGGGCGGATACTATATCGCGCTGGGCGAGCCGAGAGGCGGGATAAGCATCGGGACGTTTTTGGCTTTCTTCATGTTCGTGAATATGTACCTCTGGCCCATCCGTCAAATGGGAAGAATCATGGCCGAACTCGGCAAGGCGATGGTCTCCATAGGAAGAATAAGCGAAATCCTCAACGAGAAGCGTGAGGACTACGGCGACAAGGGTAAGAACGTCGGCCAACAGGCCGAACGGGCCGGCGGCGAGATTGTCTTCGATAATGTCAGTTTCTTTCACGGCGACGAGGAGGTGCTGCACGACGTTTCGCTGCACGTCGAGCCGGGCTCGACGCTGGCGATTCTCGGCCCGAGCGGATCGGGAAAGAGCACGCTGATTAACCTGTTGCTGCGACTGTACGACTACCGCGATGGGGCGATCCGCCTGGACGGGCGGGAACTGCGTGAGATGGACAGAAAGTTCGTCCGCTCGCAGATCGGCGTGGTGCTTCAGGAGCCTTTTCTGTACTCCCGGAGCCTGCGTGAGAACATCAAGCTGTCCCGATCTGCGGCGCATGATGAGGAGATGGTCGAGGCCGCATCTGCTGCGGGCGTCCACGATGCGATTGTCGATTTTGACAGCGGCTACGACACGGTCGTGGGCGAGCGTGGCGTAACACTTTCGGGCGGACAACAGCAGCGCGTCGCCCTGGCGCGGGCGATTCTGAAAAAACCGCCCATCCTTATTCTCGATGACGCACTCAGCAGCGTCGATACGAGAACCGAAAACCTGATTCTCCAGGCGCTGAGGCGTCGGCATGGCAAACAAACTACGCTGATAATCGCTCATCGACTCTCGACGCTCATGGAGGCCGACAACATTATCGTGCTTGAGGACGGGCGAATCACCCAAGCCGGTGCGCACCAGGACCTGCTGAAGCAGCCGGGACTTTACCGCCGACTGTGGGAAAAACAAAGTTACGTCGAGGAACAATGACTACCCAAACGGTCAGATTGGAAGAGGAAGAATACATCGGGCAACTCAACTTGCCCGTGTGGAAGAAGGTATTCGGTTTCGCCTGGCCTCACAAACACTACCTGGCGATACTCGTCGCCGTTGCATTGACAGTGGCAGGGATTGACGCCGCCCTTCCGCTGATTACCGGCGCTCTTGTGGATGACGCCATCAGGAACGGCGAAAAGATACAAATGTGGTTTTGGATCCTGGCGTATAGTTTTCTGGTGCTTCTGGCGGGTGTGTGTTTCTGGGCGATGATTCGTCTGGCCGGAAGGGTTTCCACGGGCATATCTCACGACATTCGCCGCGCCGGCTTCGGGCATTTGCAGGAATTGTCGTTCTCCTACTACGACCGCAGGCCCATCGGATGGCTGATGGCGCGCATGACGGGCGATTGTGACCGGCTCAGCCGTATTATCTCCTGGGGCGCGGTGGATATCGTCTGGGGCGGATGCACGCTGATCGGCGTAGCTGTGGTCATGCTCGTATTTAACTGGCGCCTCGCCCTTGTCGTGCTGGCAATGATACCGCCGATGATCTGGTTGAGCGTTGTCTTCCAGAAGCGCCTGCTGCCGGCGTCGCGCAGGGTCAGAAGAATCAACTCCCAAATCACCGCCGCCTACAGCGAGGCAATCATGGGCGTGCGGACCACCAAGACGCTCGTGCGAGAGGAAGAGAACTCCCACGAGTTCACCGGCCTGACGGGCGAGATGTTCGGCGCGTCGGTCCACAACGCCATACTTGCAGCCATGTATTTCCCGATGATCCTTTCTGCCGGAAGCATCGCCGGCGGATTGGTGCTGTGGCAGGGAGGAATAGAGGTCCTCGCAGACCCGAATAAGATAGGCACGCTGATTGTCTTTATCTCTTATGCGGGACTGTTCATGTTCCCGATTCACGAGTTGGCCAGGCTCTTCGCCGAGGTCCAGACCGCCCAGGCAGCCGCCGAACGCATTACCGGACTGCTTGATACCGAACCGGAAATCAAAGACTCGCCCGAAGTCCGCTCTGCCGTCGAAAGACGCTCCGTCGCACACCCGCGATCCGTCCTGGCCATCGACGGCCTGGCCGATCGGATAGAGACCGTCGAGTTCCGTAACGTCTCCTTCGCATACAAGGAAGGCAGGGAAGTGCTGAAGGATTTCAATCTCGCCGTCGCTCCCGGACAGACTATCGCGCTGGTCGGGTCCACCGGCGGCGGAAAATCAACCATCGTCAGCCTGCTGTGCCGGTTCTACGAACCGACATCCGGAGAAATACTCATCAACGGCGTAGAATATCGCCGGCGAAGCCTCCATTGGCTCCAATCGAACCTCGGTATCGTTCTCCAGACGCCGCATCTGTTCAGCGGAACGATCCGCGAGAATATACGCTACGGAAAACTCTCCGCCGACGACGGGCAAATCGAATGGGCTGCTAAAGTCGTCAACGCACACGACTTCATTACGGAATTTGAGGATGGATACGATACCGAAATCGGCGAAGGCGGGACAAAACTCTCGACCGGGCAGAAGCAACTGGTTTCCTTCGCCCGCGCGATACTCGCCGACCCGCAGATTTTCGTCATGGACGAAGCCACTTCCTCGGTCGATACCGTTACCGAACAACTCATCCAGAAAGGCCTGGAAAAAGTCCTGGCCGGGCGAATCAGTTTCGTCATCGCTCACCGCCTATCGACCATTCGTTCCGCCGACCGAATCCTGGTAATTGAAAAAGGAAGAGTTGTCGAGGAAGGGACGCATTCGGAATTGATTCGGCTGAAGGGCGAGTATTACGAACTTTACACGAATCAGTACACCGAGGATCGCCAGGCCGAAATCCTCGCAGGCAAAACGCAACGGTAGGCTGGAAAACAATGACCGAGAAGAAAAACAATCAGGAAAGATGTAGCGATTGTGGACGGGCGTGCGACGCCGACGAGATAAGAATCATTGACGGCCAGGGGGTCTGTTTCAAATGCCTCTGCGGCGATGCCGAACCGATAACAATCAGGCCAATCGGCATTGTCATCAACGATAAGAAGCGGGCGAAAGGAAATTTCGGGATGACAGGCAGTGACGTTTCGGAGATTCGCCTTCATCCCGAACAGGAACGGTTTATGAAGGCCCTGGCCGACGAAACGCACCTGATGATTATCTGGCATCTTCACCAGGCCGGGCCGATAAGGACCGTTTTTAATCGCGGATGGGACGGCAAGGAGGTAGGCCCGTTCGCCTCACGCACGCCCGACCGCCTTACACCGATTGCCGTTACCGACGTGGAACTGATAGAGGTCCGCGGTACGACTTTAATCGTCCGCGGCCTGGACGCCATCGACGGCACACCGGTACTCGATATAAAAGTCAGCAAAAAATCACTCAAACGCAGCGGGTGATCGGTAGGCCGGGTCGGAGCGAAGGACCCCCTTTTACGTTTCGTCGTGGAACATCTTTCCCTGTTTGCCCCGTTTGGCCTTATGCTTCGCCGGGGTGGGGAGCGTGTGCTGCGTCGCGCCGCCGGGATTTGCAAGACAGCGGGGGTTGGGCCTGTACGGGTCTTTCAGCAACTCCTCGATGGTTAGAATCTGCACCTTCGGGTATGTCATTTTATCCCACGGCGAGGTATATGTCCCAGCCGTCGCGGCTTCGGCCTTCATCGGCCCGGTCGGGTCCTGAAGCGTAACAAAGACGCCCATTTCCGCCTTCTCGCGCGAAAGCGTCCCGACGAAATCGCGGATGTCCTTGCTTCCAACCTTTCCGCTCTTTACCTGCACCAGCATCTTCTTGGTAACGGGCTGCTTGCCTTTCATCTCGTCGAGGAAATACCGCACGCCGTCTATGCCGAGGTCTGCGCCTTTTTTCTTTTTGCCCCCGACAGGCCGAGCGCCGATTAACCCCAGAGCCCAGAACTGGAACTGGAACGGGTCCTGCTGCGCCAATGCTTCTGCCCCGCCTAGACTCGCCGGTTCCCCGACGACCTTGTACTCCGGCGGGGGGGCAAATCGCGTCAGACGATACTTGATGAGGTTAATGGCGATGTGCGTAATGTCAATGCCGATCCAACTCCGTTTCTTCTTACGCGGATTCTCTCGGTTGACCGTTTCGATGGCGTCAATAGTCGTCCCGCATCCGCAGAATGGGTCTAGGATCACATCGCCGGGCCGACTGGAAGCAGCGACAATCCGACGAAGTAGGGCCACCGGCTTCTGCGTCGGGTAGCCCATTTTCTCAGCCGACTGCGCCGACAACGGCGGAATGTCCGTAATCACGGTCTGGATTGCCACTCCAGGCATCTCGTCCAAATACCGCTTAAAACGCGGAACGCCGCCCGTCGTGGCGGGCCATAGAATGCGCCCTTGTGCGTCCAACTCATCTAGGCTCTGTCTCAAAACTCTATTTCGTTCCTATTTTCAGGTAACGTTGAATAAACGCCATCCTGATCATGCCGCAGAAGTTTCTGGCGGTCTTCTCGAATCGAGAAAACACACGCCGAC
>JAXHSV010000112.1:0-9436 GCA_034190305.1 Planctomycetota bacterium
CGTTTGAGGTTTTTGTAGAGGATTTTTTCCTTTTGGGCCTTTGTGGCCTTGACGGTCTCAATCGCAATCAAGGCCGGCCTGGGGTATCGCAGAAGCATCGTCGAACCGAACAGGAGCCTTTCGGCAGTGCATGTCTTAAGTCCCTTTTCAATACCGGTCCCGCAGCCGCCGTGCATCATGGCTGTGTCCTGATATATCTTCGGCGCCTTGGCGCCTCGCAAAGGCTTGACAGCGCCTGAATTGAGCAGCATGAATTCGGCCCCGCGGAACTTCTTAAACATCGCCATGATTTCATCGGTCGGGACCTGGCGAGAGTGGTCCAGGTGGCTTCGCCCGCGCAGATCGACGATTCGCCCATAGACAGCCACTCGCATCTTCAGTTCGTGGGCGGCAGCGACTATTTCGGCCGCCGCGCTGTCGGTGAGTTCGTAAGGGTGATATTGCGGGATCAGCCTCAGCACCGGCATTGACCATTCTTCTCGGCACTGCTTCAGGTCCTCTGCCCATCCGAAGTAGGTCGGGTTAAGGATAGCACAGGGAACCAGGCGGTCGCGATGCCGGCCGACCGCCTTGGCGAGTTCGCGGTTGGCTTCATGGGAATCCGTGTAGAAGATACCCTGGAGCGAACCGACCAGCGCCTTGTCGATACCGTGCGTATCCATCTGCTTCAGCAGGTCCGAAGCGGTCGTATTCGGAAGGCTGCGATAAGGCCAATAACCGATCCATGTGTCGGCGTCGTATATCATGCTCACACCTTTCTCTTCTTTAGTATCTGCTGGAAATTCTCACTCCAGATCATCTCTTTTTGTCTTTGTGTTATATCGGCGTCAAGTATCTTTCCCACGCCCCGCTCGGTGGACAAGTCCGTTGCGAACAGCAATCGCTCGGCGCCAAGATCGCGGACTGCCTTTTCTATCATACCGGCGTCGATGACGCTTCCGCTGGTGTCCATATAGACGTTCTTCGGGGCTTGGCGCATGGCCTTTATCTGCCACTCCCAATCCCCGCCGCCGCCGATGTGCCCGATCATGAAATCCGTTTCGGGGAACAATTTTCCCGGTTCGATGAAGTGCTCTGCCCCGCTGATTCGCGGCTGCCTGGCGGCCTCTGACGGGTCGGTCAGATGCCCGGCGTGCATGAGAATCGGAACACCTAACTCTGCGCACCGCTCAAGCACCGGATAAAACACAGGTTCGTTCATAAAGTACTGGTAATAAACCTTCAGTCCGATCATCCCTCCATCGACAACGCAGCGCGTGATCTCATCCTGGGTAAAGCGGGCGTACCCGGGATTGACGAAACACTGGCCGAGGATAACATCGGGATACATCCGCATCGCCGCGAGAATTTGATTGTTGGTGGATCGAAGTCGCTCAGGTGTAACCGGATCTCCCGGCCCGTGGGAACAACAAACTTTGTCAATCCCAAGCCGGCGTGCATCTTCCACAATCCGATCAGGATTTATCGGTCCCGCCAGCGAACAGTGTGAATGACAGTCGATTCGCATAGGATCTCCTGTTTAATCCGCAATACGCATAACCGTGAAAAAAGAAACATACCTTATACTCTTCTCATATCCAGTATTCTCTGGAAATTTTCGCCCCAGATCATTTCTTTCTGCCGCTGGGTGATGTCGGCATCGAGTATCTTTCCAACGCCCCGCTCGGTGGACATGTCCGTTGCAAACAGCAGTCGCTCGGCGCCGATGTCACGGACGGCTTTTTCTATCATACCGGCGTCGATAACGGTTCCGCTGGTGTCTATATAGACGTTTTCGGGAGCGCGGTTCATGGCCTTTGTCTGCCACTCCCAGTCGCCCCCTCCGCCGATGTGCCCGACGATGAAGATCGCTTCGGGATACAACCTGGCCGGAGTTATGAAGTGGTCTGCGCCGCTTCCTCGAGGCTGTTCGGCAATGACTTCCGGGTCGGTGGGGTGCCCGGCGTGCATGAGCATCGGAACGCCCAACTCGGCGCATCGCTCGAACACCGGATGAAATACCGTATCGTTCATCCGATATTGGTGATAGAACTTCAGGCCTGTCATTCCGCCATCGACAACGCAGCGGGTAATCTCGTCCTGGGCAAAACGGACGTGACCGGGGTCAATAAAACACTGTCCCATAATCACGTCCGGATACGCCCGCATCGCCGCCATAATATCGTCGTTGACCCTGCGAATCTGCTCCGGATCGGTGGGCTTAGTGTCCAGCGGATGGGAACAGCAGACCTTGTCTATCCCAAGTCGCCGAGCATCGGCCACTACCTGATGGTGACTGGGCCAGTTCCCTATCGAAACCGAACAGTGTTCGTGACAATCAATTCTCATTGGTTCTCCCGCTAAACCAGTAGTCGCTGGTACTCCGTCATTACTAGACGCTGTCTGAAAAGTCAGACATTGCCTCAAAGCATTCAGCAATCAGCCAACACCCAATGAACAAAGAACCTGAATGCTGACCGCTGAATGCTGAAAGCCTGTCTGAAATAGTTTTCAGACAGAACCTAAATCTGTTAACAATTTCGGGCGTTGTTTATTCGACACAGAGACGCAGAGGAACAGAGAAAATAGAAAAACTATGTTTTTTCTTTTTTATACCTCTGTCCCTCTGCGTCTCTGTGTCGAATAAATTCTGTTTTTACATCTCTGCCACTCTAACAACGTCTCGGTTTATTCACAGGTTGAATCCTGACAGAGGATTACATCCGCACAACAGGTTCAGTCTTTCAGCATATCCGGCGTCAGGTGCTTGACTGATTCGGGCGTGATGCAGACGAATTTTCCGTCGGTAGCGGCGGCATAGACGACCGGTTTTACGGTATTGGCGACGAACAGGTCCAAGCCGGTCATCGGGAAGGATTTTTCGACCTTTCCCAATATTTCATGCACAAGCAGCAGTTGCCCACCGGCTGTCAGAACCATGGCGTAGGATTGATTTTCGATTTTCGCACACGCCAGGACGGTTCGTCCGTCGGGCAGTTTCCAGCGTTCTCGTCCGCTAGCCAGGTCGATTGCGTAGAAACGATCGCGCCGGGCGTACTGGAAGACCGTCTGCAGGCCGACCTGCACCGGATCGTGAAGCTGACCTTCTGTAACGAAATTCCACAGTTCGGTTCCGGTAAGGTTGTCGTAGGCGTAGAGTCGGTAGTCCTGGCTTGGGACGAAGCATCCTCGCTCGTCCACCGAGAAGTCCGCCGAAATGGCGGCATCGGTCGATTGCGTCCACACATGGCGGTCTTCGGCCTTGTTGGGATTGATTGCGTAAAACTTACCGTCCTGGCCGGCGACGTAGAGTCTGTCGTTGAAGACTTTTGGCGTGGCTGTTATCATGTCCCCGGTGGACATTGTCCACTGGCAGAGCCCTTCGCTAAGCCTGATGGCGTGATACCATCCCTCAACCGACGCGACGTAGAAATGTATTCCGTCGCTGGAGCCGGGCGTATTTGCGACGAATTCAAAATCAAATTTCCTCACAACTTTGCCGGTGTCGCGATTAATCATAAAGGCGTAACTGATCGTGTTGATAATTACGGCATTGAACGGTTCGAGGCGATTCTTCGGGTCCGGTGTTACCAGTTCGGCGATTCCGGTGGTTTTCGGCACAATGACATTATCGGCGTGGCAGGGCGCGAAAACCCTTTGTGACGCTTCGGCTACGGGGTAACTCCACTTGTACGTCCCCCGCATAGCGTCAATGGCGATCAGTCGATTCGCCGAGGTCAGGGCGTAGATGTTTTCGTCGAGTCGCCAGATTTTCCGGACGGCCTCGTCGTCTTCCATGTTAACCCTGCACTTCCAATAGTAACGAAGCGAACTTTCCGCCAGGACTTCCGGAGCGACAATGCTGCTCCACTCGTCCGTCGGCGAAGCGGGCCTGCAACCCGACAACAGCATAACAACCACACACACCACGGCATATTTTCCGAACCGCATACCAATGTCTCCTGTTTTAGCGTTCAGCATTCAGCAATCAGCGTTCGGCAATCAGTCAGTGGTCGGCTTTATTGCTGATTTCTAAACGCTGACTGCTGAATGCTTCTTTGTAGTTATTCCAACTCGACGTAGTCGCTCAGATCCACATTATTTTCGGTTTCGTAGATCCGCAGGCGCTCGATCCGTTCAAGGTCGTCGGTTATCCGGTTGGCGAGCCTGAAAATATACGGCTTGCCTTCCAGTCTTGCCTTCAGGTCGGCGACCATATCGTCCCATGCGCCCTCGTACAGATTGCGCTTCAGCACGACCAGCATGCGCTCTTCACGGCTCATTTGCCGGACGAACCTGAGCGCCTTCCGGTCGCTGGCGGCCTTGCCTTTGGTAGTCACAGGCAACTCCTTGAGGACTCCAAACGTGACGTATCGCGTTTGGAACCTCCTGCGCGACGGACCAAACTCCGGATACCACAGGCCTGCACCCGGAACATATAATCTAGGTCCGCGGGTCGTCAGCGTCAATGAAAACCCTTCGGCGGATTGGATTTGACTGTCGGCAGCGAATATTCCGGCGTAATATGCCCGTGCTTGACGGAGGGATGATATCGGGTATATAGACCGGCATGATGTGCAAAGACAGAGACTGGATAAAGGCGACTATCGCTCATAAACGGACCGAGGCCGTTCCGTATAACGCCACGTTCTGCCCGCCGGTGATTGCGGCCCTTCAGGAACATTTCGGCTCCGACGATATCAAAGAGGCGCTGGGCTTTCCGATACGTACGTTGTGGTGCAACAGCATCAGGCCTCTTTACGCCTCCCCCGCCGAATAAGGACGGACGACCGCCGATGAGTTCGGCGTGGTCTGGGCCAACAGCGCTATCGACCGCGGAACTCCCATAGGCCCGCCGCTGACGGAAGCGAACCTGTCCGGCCATAAGGCCGGGCGTCTGCCCGGATACGCCTTCCCCGACCCGGCGGCTGAATATCGTTTCGAGCATTTTGACCGGTGGTGCCGGGACAACAGCGAACACTTTACCATCATCTGGGTCGGCGACCTCTGGGAGCGGGCGACGTTTATGCGCGGGATGGAAAACATCCTGCTGGACGTGGCGCTGAACCGGCGTTTCGTCGAGGAATTACTGCGGGGCATCGCAGATTACATACTCGCATTGTTCGATGAGGCCGGAAACACCGATTACTGATCTTATCTTAGATATCCCGAAAGTTGCAAATCTGGTCGTCAGACTGATTTTTTTCTCGAAAGTTCGTTGGAAACTGGTCATCAGCCTCTGCTCAAAATTGACTTTCAGAAAGTGATGAAATATCATACTTGGTTTGTCGAAATCGTCGGCTTTACGAACAAGCCGGTATTTTTTACGTACATGAATTGTGTTGAGAGGAGAATACCAGTGAATGCTTCAGCAACACGCCCCTACAGAGTGGAAGAACATTTTGGGGCGCCCGTTTACGTCGAAGAACGAACGCTGCCGGAACTGACGGAGCGTGAGTCGCAAATTAACGACGAGGGAGTCCCCGCCGGAAAGCGTCTCCGCGCCGGCGCCGCCCGGGTCGATGTAACCCCGGAACTTAGCAGCAACGTGAAAGCCATCGCCGGTTTTCTTCGCTGCCCTCCCACCGGCGTACACGACCGGCTCCACGTCAGGGCCCTTGTCCTGGACAACGGCGACGAGAGGCTTGCGATTGTCAGTTGGGACAGGATCCACTCAAGAAGCTTCGAGGAGATAGCGAACGTCCGACGGGCGATTAACGAGCGCACCGGAATTGCCGTTGAGAATATTCTCATAAACATGACGCATACCCATGCCGGGTGTGAGGGCGACTGGCACAACGGTTCGGTCCAGGCCGTCGCGCAGGCATGTGATAACATGAAGGATGCGAGGATAGGCGTCGGATCCAAAATGATCTACGGCATCTGCACCAGCCGGCGCATGCCCGACGGAAGGGGTCTTTGGGACGCCAATCAACCCAATCCCGACGGCGTCATGGACAACGAGTGCGGAGTGATCCGCGTTGAGGACGACGAACGTAACATCATCGCCGTCGTCGCCAAATATTGCGGCCATCCGTCCGTGATGGACCGTAACAACTCGGTGGTAAGCGGAGATTATGCGGGCATCGGGACGCTGGAGATGGAAAAGCGCCTCGGCGGCGACGCCGTCGCCATGTTCCTCCAGGGCTGTGCCGGAGATACCGGAACACATACCTTCAGAACCGGCAGGACGTTCCCCGAAGCCGAAAAACTCGGGGGCAGGCTCGCCGACGCTGTGCTGGATATCCTCTCGCACATTGACGTAACCAGTTGGGCGCCGCTGGCGGCGAAGACCAGGATGATCGAACTGCCGATAAAAAAGTTCGACAAGAATGTCGAGACCCTGCCCGTTATCACCGAAGGCGGCACAACCACCAAAGACGAAATTCAGGCCCTTATCATCGGCGATGCAGCCATTCTGGTTCTCGGCTCGATGGAGGCCTATGTGGAAATAGGTTTGATGGTCAAAGACGGTTCGCCGTTCCGTCATACGTTTCCTCTTGCCTACTCCAACGGACCGTGGCTGGGGTATCTTCCCTCGCCTCACGGGTACGCCGTCAGGGACCCGGACGCTGAAGGTAAAAGAAGCACGCATTTCTCATCCGAAGCGCCGCATGTCCTGGTCGCCGAAACCCTCAAACTTGCCGGTGAGATGAAGGCCGGGTCAGGATAAATAAAACTGATTCAGAGATTTCGCATTTAAAAGCGTATTATAATAAACAGAATTTCAACCATGCTGCGTTTTGCAAAAACCGGATCGATTCAGGCGAGAGTCCTGATATTGTCTGTCGTTTGTATCGCCTTTGTTGTGCCGGGATTACCGGAAGCGAATAGCCGGTTGTCGGCGTCTGACGCGACGGAAACACGCAAACCGAAAACGCGCCGGTACACCATAGAGAAGCACTGCGGCATGCCTGTTTATGTCGAGGCGCGCACGCTGCCGGAACTGCCTAAACGGGACTCGCAGATTAACGATGCCGGCGCCCCTGCCGGCAGGCGACTCTTAGCCGGCGCAGCCCGCGTCGATATAACCCCCGCCGGTTCGGTTATCATGCGGGGCTTTGGTCGCCGCAAATCCACCGGTATCCATGACCGTCTGTACGTCAGGGCGCTGGTGCTGGATAACGGCAACGAGAAACTTGCCCTCATCAGTTGGGACAAACTGCACATCAACGGTTTCAAAAAGATAGCGCAGGTTCGCAGCGAGATTAACAAACGCACGGGCATACCTGAGGAAAACATCCTCATTGGCTGCACACATACCCACTCAGGCTGTGAAGGTCCGTTTATCAGGGCGTCCATCGAAGCGGCCGGCGAAGCCTGGAAAAACCGGAAACGAGCGCGCATAGGTATCGGCTCGAAGATGATTTACGGCATCGGGACCAACCGGCGAACGCCTCGTGGAGCGTGGCTCCGCGACGGTTATCCAAGCCAGGATGTG
The DNA here is from genome assembly GCA_034190305.1 of Planctomycetota bacterium. Classification (GTDB taxonomy): domain Bacteria; phylum Planctomycetota; class Phycisphaerae; order SM23-33; family SM23-33; genus JAUWNJ01. The sequence goes on from JAXHSV010000112.1 coordinate 7,421, forward strand.
GTTATGGACAACGAGTGCGGTGTTATTCGTATTGAGGACGAGCAGAGGAACATCATTGCCGTCGTCGCCAACTATTCCTGCCATCCGACCGTTCTGGGCGGCGAAAACACACTACTGAGCGGGGATTTCGTGGGCATCGGGATGCTTGAGATAGAAAAGCGCCTCGGCAAAGGCGCCGTTGCGCTGTTCCTCCAGGGCTGTGCCGGAGATACCGGAACGCAAACGTTCAGAACCGGCAGGACGATCCCCGAAGCCGAAAGACTCGGCAAAAAGTTTGCCGACGAGGCGCTTGGCATCCTTGAACACATAGACGTCAGCCGCTGGGTGCGACTGGCCGGGAAAACAAGGATGATCGGACTGCCTCAGAAGAACTTTGAACAGACAAAGCGACGAACCGTTCCTCGCCTTATCAAGGGAAGAACATCCATCCCGAACGAAATTCAGGCCCTTATCGTCGGAGATGCGATGCTGTTGAACGTCGGCTCCATGGAGGCGTACGTCGAGATAGGCCTGGCGATCAAGGAGGCCTCGCCGTTCAAACGCACGTTCGTCCTGGCCTATGCCAACGGGCCCTGGCTGGGGTATCTGCCCTCGCCGCGCGGCTACGCAATTCAAGACCCGGATGCAAGGTCAACACACTTCTCCCCGGATGCCCCGCGCGTCCTGGTTGAAGAGTCTCTCAAATTGGCTCGCGAGATGAAGGCTGATACCGACTGACGAACCTGCTGACAACGGGATAATGATTTTAGAGGAGATGAAAATGACTCGCCCACATACCGTAGAGGAACGCTGCGGAATGCCCGTGTTCGTCGAAGCTCGCACGCTGCCGGAACTGCCTGACCGGGACTCGCAGATTGACGATGAAGGACTCCCGCCCGGTAAGCGTCTCCGCGCCGGAGCCGCCCGAGTGGATGTAACTCCCGCCGGCCCCGTCGCCCTGCAAGGCTACGAGGGTCATAACGCACGCCCTTCCACCGAGGTTCACGATCCGATGTACGTCAGGGCGCTTGTGCTGGACAACGGCGATGAAAAAATGGCCTTCATCAGCTGGGACAAGATACGCATCAACGGCGGCGTAGAAGTGGTGGCGGAGATTCGGCACCTGATTAATGAACGCACAGGCATTCCGCCGCAAAATATTCTAATCAGCGTAACACACACTCATTCCAGCGACGGCGACGTTACAGCAGCGCCGGCCGTCGAGGCGACGGTAAAGGCGTGGGAAAACGCCAAAGACGCCCGTATCGGCGTCGGCTCCAAAATGATCTACGGTATAGGTTCAAGCCGCCGCAGACCCGAAGACGGGGCGGGGTTCTGGGGCAGCAGTCAGCCCAACCCCGACGGCGTAACGGACAACGAGTGCGGCGTGATTCGCGTCGAAGACGAGAAGCGAAACATCATCGCCGTCGTAGCCTGCTATACCGCCCACCCCTCAGTTCTGGACCATAACAGCATGGTAATCAGCGGCGATTACGCCGGAATAGGGACGCTGGAGATGGAAAAACGCCTCGGCGGCGACGCTGTCGCCATGTTCCTCCAGGGCTGTGCCGGAGATGTCGGAACGCATACCTTCAGAACCAGCAGGACCATCCCTGAAGCCGAACGGCTGGGCGAGAAATTCGCCGGCGAAGTTCTGGAAATCCTTTCGCACATCGATGTAAGCCGATGGGTGCGACTGGCTGGGAAAAACAAAATAATCGCTCTTCCCCGAAAAAAATCGGATAAGCCGATTAAACTTCCACTGCTCGAGGACGGAAAATCCATCGCTGACGAGATACAGGCGCTTCTGGTCGGCGAGACGCTTATTATTAGTCTCGGCTCGATGGAGGCATATTCGGAGATAGGACTGGCCGTCAAGGACGCATCGCCGTTCAGCCATACGTTCACGCTTGCCTATTCCAACGGGCAGTCGCTCGGTTATCTTCCGTCGCCTCACGCTTACTCAATTGTCGATCCGGACGTAAAAACCTGCCATTTCGCTCCCGAAGCCCCTCACATACTTATCGAGCACGCCAA
>JAXHSV010000113.1:0-9427 GCA_034190305.1 Planctomycetota bacterium
CCGTGCGAAGGCGGCGTTCCTGCGTGTGCGAGAGGCTGAAGCCCGCAACGGCGCAGTGGAATCGCCTGATATTGGTAATGACCTCATGGGAATCCGAATGGGTTTTTTCAGCGATCCGGTCTTGATGCTGTGGAAGTATCGCAGCCTTCTTCGCCAGACAACCTGGAGCGATATTAGTGCGCGATTCGCCGGGTCGGTTTTAGGGCTGCTCTGGCTTGTTGCCTATCCGCTGGTGTTCCTGGGAACGTACGCGCTGGTGTTCATCGTAATTTTAAAGGCCAAGATACCCGGGCAGTTTGAGCCTACAGAATACGCGGTGATGATCTTTTGTGGTCTGGTGCCGTTCATAGGATTCATCGAGGCGCTGAACCTAGGCGTGGTTTCTGTTACCAGCAACGCAAATCTGATCAAGAACACGCTGTTTCCAATCGAGTTAATCCCGGTCAAGACGGTGCTGAGTAGTCAGTGTACGCAGGTAGTCGGGACTGTCATGCTTCTGATCGCAGTTGTGGCGATCGACAGACTTACGTGGTGGGCACTGATGCTTCCGGCTGTCTGGATACTCCAGATCATGTTTAGCCTGGGGCTGATATGGATCCTTTCGAGCCTGAACGTCATTATGCGCGATCTTCAGGCCATCATGGGAGTAGTAACACTGCTCCTCATGATAGGAAGTCCAATCTACTGGACGGCTGAAATGGTCCCCGAGAAGATGCGGCCTTGGATGGGACTCAATCCGCTCTATCACATGATCCTTTCCTACCGGGGCATCCTGATGATGGGGCGGTGGCCGATGTATGGCGTTTTCTGGAAGTTGCTGATTTTGGCGTTTGTAACTTTCTTTGTGGGTTACTGGTTCTTCAGCCGGATGAAAAAGGTGTTCGTGGACAATGTCTGATATCGCCATACGCATGAGCGGGCTGGGGAAGATGTACAGGCTTTACCGCCACCCAGCCGACAAGGTCGCCGACGCGCTTGGCATCAACTGTCTGCTGTTCTGGCGCAAGCACTACTACCAGGAGTTCTGGGCGCTTCGCGGCCTGGACCTGACGGTCGAGAGAGGCGAGCGTCTGGCTGTCATCGGGCAGAACGGAGCCGGAAAGACAACGCTGCTTAAGATACTCATAGGCAACGTCGCGCCGACGGAGGGGACGGTGGATGTCCGGCGGCGCATCCAGGCATTGATGGAACTGGGCACGGGCTTTCACCCGGAATTCACCGGACGGCGAAACATCTGGGCGTCCCTTTCCTATCAGGGGCTCACCGGCAGAGAGATTAAGGCGAAGGAAGGGGAGATTATCGAGTTCGCCGAACTGGAGGAATTCATCGATCATCCGGTGCGGACGTATTCGGCGGGGATGTATGCGCGCCTGGCGTTTTCGGTTGCGACCTCGGTCAAACCGGACATCCTCGTCATCGACGAAGTGCTCGGTGCGGGAGACGCTTACTTCGTGGGCAAATGCGTCGAACGCATGAAGAACCTCACCGACGAAGGTGTTACGGTGGTGTTCGTCTCCCACGACATGGCGTCCGTGCAGCGCCTGTGCAACCGGTCGATCTGGCTGCGGCGAGGGCGCGTCGTCGCCGCCGGAGACACACTCGACGTAGCCAAGCGGTATCTCAAGTACACGCGAGAACGGGAGGAAAAACGCCTGCGGGCGATGAACGTGAAACTCCGTGAGAACGGTTCGCAAGCGTCTCTGACCGAACCGGTCGAGTTTGAAAAGGTGATAGCCCATTTCGTTACGTCCAGCCGGTTTTCCCGGCGACAGCCGCACCCGATAAGCCGCGTAACGATTCGGGGGGGCGAGTCGGTTCTGGCTGAAGTCCATGTCGGCGAGACGATGGATAACGACGCCTCCTCGCCAAGCCACACGATAATTGAGCCGGGTGCGACCGGATGGGGCGAAGCAGTAAAGGTGGCGGGACGATACTGTCGCGAGTTCAAGTCGATAGACTACAAATCATTCCACGCCGCGCTGCAACTGGGGGTGGATTCCGGCGCCATCGAGTCCTCCGGTCCTTACCGGGCGGAAATCGAGCACTTTGACAGGGGAACTGAACCCTTCCATTTTGAACTGTTCGACGGTCGGAAATATATACATGCGGGTACGATTACCCCCTCCGGAACGGAAAGGTGGTGCGTAGCGGAATTGTCTCTTGATGAGGTCTGGCCGCTGATTTGCAGGAATAGTTCCAACTACGCCGGCGCGGGCGACGCAGCCGTAACTGCTGCTCATCCGTCCGGCGAACCTGCCGAGGAAGTCATCGACATCCACGGCGGAGAAGACGCCCGAATCGAAAGCGTGGACTTCCTGGACGCCGGAGGCGGGGAAAGGTTCGTCTTCTCACTCGGTGAGTCTATGAGGCTGAGAATCAGGTATCGCATCCTGAAACCCATCGAAAAAATCGTTGTCGTATTAGCCATCTTTACGCGCGACGGGATTCCCGTGTACAACGAGGCCAAGCCGCCCGTCGAGGACTCTCTCATGCCCGGGTCATACTGTATGGAATACGTATTCGACCCGTCTCCGTTCGGCCCGAGGGACTACGTTGTCAGCACGGGTTTGTTTCCCGAGTTTGACTTGTCGGACGATTCCAGGCTGCAACCGCACTATTGTCTATGGGACCGCCGGAGCAGTTTTCGGGTGGAACAGCCCCAGGGGGTCCAGATAGAGCTGGGCCTGCTCCAATACGAACCGGTCAGGAAAAAAGCATAAGAGGAAGAATGAATCCGCCTTCCGCCCTATCCTCAACGTTCGTCCGTGCGGCGCGGCGCGTGGCGCGCGGGATCAAGCACTTTCTTTGCGGTATCAGGAGGCGTGTTCGTTCGTCCGTCGGCGGTGAGAACACCGAGCGCCCCGAAACGGTGCTAAATGCAGCCGGGTTCGACACGTCGGGGGTGATCGTCTTCAGCGACGGACAAAAGAATGTTTATAACGTCTTCGAGGTTGCTTTGCAGGCGATGATCGGACAGGAGGTGTATCGCCCTTACAAAGACGGCCGGGCTGGCTTGAAGCCGAGGTACTACGACATTCGCCGGCTTGGCGACCCCGGTGATCGACCTGGCGCTCGCGCCGCACTTGATTGGCTTGAAACCCACGGCCAAAGCGGACCCGGTGATTGCCTGCGCTGGCCTTATGAGTTCGATGTTGATTTTCGAGGCAAGCGTATTTCCGCGCCCTGGGTGTCCGCTTTCGGACAGGCGTACGCGGTTCTGGCGTACTTATGCTGGTTCCGTCACACCTCGGAGGCGCGATGGCTCGATCGCGCTGTAGCCGGCGCCGGGCTGTTCGGAGTTCCCTGCGCCGATGGGGGTGTTGCGCACGTTTTCTCCCGGCAGGAAATATGCTTTGAAGAGTTACCGGCTGCAAGCACGCACATACTCAACGCGCACCTGATTTCACTTCTGGCGTTGGCGGAGGTGTCCGCCTTAAGCCCGGATTCCCAATTGCAATCCTTGCTGGAGCAAGGTCTGGCGTATCTTAAAAACAACTGGCGCGCTTACGATACGGGATACTGGAGCCGATACGACCTGCCTGACAGGCTTGAACTCTTCGTCCGCCTGTGTCCCCTTGCCACCGAGCCGAAGATTTTCCTGGGAAAGGCCGAGATGATCGTGGGCGAACATCTCGTCGCCACGCTCGACATGGCGGACGAATCGGCGACGGGCCGGGGCGATTGCCGGGCAAGCGGTATCGACTGGGGGGCCGTGTTCGCCAAAGACGCCTTCCGAGGACGACAGATATTCTTCGGCCCGGACCTGCATTCGGAACCTGTTCCGACCGGAACTCGACAAAACACCTACCTTCTGATGCGAGCCAAACCCGATAAATCAACAGGCCCGGTGAAACTGGAACTGGAATTTTTTTCCGAAAACGCCACCGGCCTCGATATTCAGGTCCGCGATCTGTCGTGCACCGACCTTGCTTTCCGTCCGTTGCGGCCCGAAAGCAAAATCGCCCTAGAGAAGGGGCTGAATCGCGTTAGACTCCCGGTTGACGAAGGGGACCTGGGTGAGCCGCTTTCGGCAGAGTATCACGACTTTCACATAACTATCCTGAAACTCCTGGCGGACCGTACACAGAACGAGCAGATTCGCGTGATTGCGGAGCGTTTCGGCTCTTACCGATAGGAAGAATCTCGCCTTGGAGCATCCCTGCATTTCCGGTCCGATTGCAAACCTTGACTTCACTGATTGAGATACTGATAATCGTGTAATTTCTTGCCTTGTGGCGCCGGCGATGACCCGCACGAACGATTACTACAATCAGGAAGGTCTGTTTGGCCGCGGCCCTGAACCGTACCAGGTCCAGGTCCTGGCGGACGTTCTGGACCTGCTTCCGGAGGATATTGAAAGCGTCCTGGACGTCGGCTGCGGAGACGGCTACATAACCGACGCGCTGCCCGAACACCTCCGGGTTGTCGGGCTTGATATAAGCGAGGAGGCCCTTCGGCACGTCAAACGCCCCACCAGAATCGGCTCGATCACCGGGATTCCCTTCGCCGACGGGTTTTTTGATCTGGTTATGGCCAACGACATTATCGAGCATCTTCCGGATGGGGACTATGCCGGGGCGCTGGATGAATTGTCGCGTGTCTCGTCCAAATATGTACTCATAACCGCCCCTCACCGTGAGCACCTGGCTGCACAACAAGCCAGATGCGCCGAATGCGGATGCGTCTATCACCTGAATCGACATCACAGGTCGTTCGACGAGTGGAGTTTTCTCGATCTGTTCGGCGGCTCGCTTCGACCGGTCGAGATACGATATTCCGGCGACCTTATACTTTCTCCGCCTGACCCGACCATTCCCATCAAACATGAACAGGGATTCTTCCGGACCTGGGAGAAGGGTGTCTGCCCGGACTGCGGGTCAGGTCGGCAGGTTGCAGGCGACAACGACAGTCCCTTCCTTCGCGCCCTCAATGCCGTCTGCTGCACGGCCTGGTCCAGGTCGCTTTGTGATCGGCCCCAACGAAACAACCGGACTGAGATCATGGTCCTTTACGCCGCCGGGCCTACCACGCGCACAACAAAGATGCCTCAATTCGAAGAAAAGACCGACAGCCCCCTGGATATCGATTTCAGCAACAAGTTCCAGTCGGCAAGTTTCGGTTTTACGCTCGGTTCGCCATGGGCTCAATTTTATCTGCCCGCCGGAGCGATAATAAGCGACGAAGGCGTCGGCCTGGCGCCGGAGACAGACAAGGCGGTTTGTATCCCGATTCGGATTCCCGTCGAAACCGAGGCGGGTGACACGATCCGCATTTACGCTTCGGGCGGCGGAAAATCGGGCACACTCGGGCTTACCTGTACCGACGGAATCAGCCACATCGACCGGAGGCTTTTCCGGAAAAGAATCAGATCGACAGACCGGTGCATCGAGGTAAGCCTTCCGGAAAGGCTCTGGCCCGACCAGTACGGCGTGATTCTGGACCTCCACCTTTTTGGTAATGTGCGGGTGCGCAGCCTGACTTACGAACCCGCGGGCAGACCTCGACCGGAAACGACTTTCATCAGGCTCAGCGCCGGACACAATGTTCTTTACGCCGACCGAACCGATCCGGCAATCTCGTGGGGCCTGACCGTCGAGTCTGAAGGATACTACCCCAAACCGGACTTCGAATCGCAACGGATGGATGTCGGGTGACGGGTTGTCGGACAGGTTGTAACAGGGAGTGATTCTGTGGCCGAAGTTTTGAATTTTGTACGCGTTGTCGGTGCTCGTCCTCAGTTCATGCAGGCTGTGGCGTTGCGGCGCGAGCTACTGCGCCGCGGACACAGGGAAATTCTCGTCCACACCGGTCAGCACTACGACGAGTCCATGAGCAAGATTTTCTTCGATGACCTGGGTCTGGACCGCCCGGACGTGAACCTTCAGGTCGGTTCGGGAGACCACGGCGCTCAAACCGGACGAATGATGAAGGCGATTGAGCAATATCTGCTGGAGAATCGCTGTGATGGAGTCATAGTGGACGGTGACACCAATTCCACCCTGGCTGGGGCGCTGGTGGCTGTGAAAATGCAAGTACCTCTCGTTCACGTAGAGGCGGGCCTTCGCAGTTTTGATATGCGCATGCCCGAAGAGGTCAACAGGATCGTAACGGATCGGGTAGCGGACCTGCTCTGCGCGCCGACGAAGACAGCCGTGGAAAATCTTCAGCGTGAAGGGCTGGGGGCGAACGTCGTGCGAACCGGCGACCTGATGTACGACTGCTTTATCCATTTCCGGGATCGGGCGAGGAAGGCGGTCCTGGAAGAAATGAATCTGCAACCCGACGGTTATTTCCTGGCCACCGTGCATCGACCCGAAAACACCGACAACCACGAGCGCCTGGAGAATATCCTCGAAGCGCTGTGGCGTCTTCCGGTTCCGGTGATTCTTCCGGTCCATCCGCGGGTCGGCGGTAAGATTCGGCAGTTCACAGACCGCCCCGCTTCCCTCGGAGCACTTCGCCCGGTCGATCCGGTCGGTTATCCGGAGATGCTGGCTCTGGAGTCCGGCGCCAAGTGCATCTTTACGGACTCCGGCGGCGTCCAGCGCGAGGCGTTCTTCTGGGGAAAACCAAGCGTAGTCCTTCGGGAAACGACCGAGTGGCGTGAAATTCTCGAAGGGGGATGGTCCATACTGGCCGGATGGCGCCGAGATGACATATTGGACGCTTACGATTGCTTTGACAGGCATTGCCCTGATATTCCCTCGCAGGTAAAGGACGAGATTTTCGGCGGCGGGCGAGCCGCTGAACGAGTGGTCGATGCGATGGAGACCTTGCTGTCATGAGGATATTTCACGGGCCGAAGAATCCAGGCGGCATGGCGGGAATTTTAGCGCGTGCCCAGCGTCGGCTGGGGCATGAGGCGACTTCCGCCAGTTACCGTTCCACCGGTTTCAACTACGCCTGTGATTACACGCTGAAATCGTCCACGATGTACAGCAAGATGGCGGAGTGGGCGTGCTACGTCGCCGGCAACGCGCCGCAATTCCACGTCTTCCACTTCTATTTCGGGGAATCGCTGTGCGGGCCCAAACTGTGGGACGTGCCATGGCTCAAGCGGATAGGTAAGCGCGTGTTCTTCTACTTTTGCGGCTGCGATATCCGCGACTGCAAACATGTCATCAACACTTACAAACAAAGCGCCTGCGCCGTCTGCTGGCCTATGCTTTGCAGTCGTAATCGCATCAATGCCAGAAAAGTCGCCCTGAAGTACGCCGATGGGATTTTCGTCAGCACGCCCGACCTGCTCGAGTTCCTTCCGGGCGCAAGACTTCTTCCCCAGCCTATCGACCTTGAACACTTCGACACGCTGTCGCAGAATAAAAATACTTCGGCGCCGCCGGGGCAGCCCGGCTTGGACCGACCGGTGCGGCTCGCGCACGCGCCCTCGAATCGCGCTATAAAAGGTACCGATACGATCATCGCAGCCGTTGAGCGACTTCGACAACGGGGCCTGAAAATTCAGTTGGTTCTTGTGGAGAACCAGTCCCATGCCGGTGCAATCGCAACCTGCAGCCGGTGCGATCTGGCGGTGGACCAGCTCCTCGTGGGAACCTACGGACAATACGCCGTTGAGATGATGGCGTTGGGCAAACCAACCTTCTGCCATATTCGTCAGGACGTACTGCCCCTGTATCCGCAAGGTTGCCCGGTAATACGCACTTCCGCCGAGAATTTCGAAGATGTTCTTGCCGAGTGGGTCAGACATCCCGAATGGTGGCCAGCCGTCGGCGAAAGCGGCAGACAGTACGTAAGGCAAGTGCACGACATGTATTCCGTCGCAAGGGTATGCCTCAAGGCCTACCAGGGAAACTCACAGTAGGGATTACCCCATGCGTATCGTTATGGTAACAGACGACGTAGTTATTGATCGGCGAATTCTACAGGAGGCGGAAACGCTGATCGACCAGGGACACGAAGTCATTCTCATCGCTTCCGGGAAGGAGTCGCTGCCGAAATTCGAATGGATCGGCCGGGTGAAGGTCGAGCGGGTCCGGCGCAACATACTGCTGACCAGGACCGATTCCCTCCGCGCCAAGGTGTTGAGGATCATACAAAGATTTTTCGTCCGAACAGGCCGGAACATCGGCAGGGCAATCCGCTTTTTGGCCGTTCGCGCAGGGTATATCCTGAAGAGGTTGGCCTTAGTGGTGCGAAGCGTCGTGTGGAGATTGCTTCGAAAGAGCATCCTTTTGCCGTCCGAGAGGGTAATTCTTAACCGCATTCGGTGGTATAATCCGGACGTCATACACGTCCACGATCTGCCGTGCCTGAAAGTTTCCGTCTGCGCCAGTCATCGCTTGCGCACTCCCCTGATATATGACGCCCACGAACTATATCCGGAGATCAATACGCTTTCGCGGATGCAAAAGCGAACTCTCTCACGTATGGAAAAACGCCTCGTTCGCCACTGCGACCGGATTATCACGGTCAACCCCTTTATCGCTGAGGAAATAGCCAAGCGGTACAGCATTTTCGAGCCGACGGTCATTTACAATGCTATCGACAGGCCTGAGGGATTTGATCCGACCGTCGCGCCGAACCGCTTCCGCGAAAGCATGCCCATTCCAGCCGGTGACGGCATACTGCTCTACCAGGGATGGATGTCCAAAACGCGAGGCCTCCAGGACCTCGTCAGGGCGATGAAAATGGTCGATGACAACGTCCACCTAGTAATGATGGGCTACGGCGAGGCTAGGGATGAACTGGAGCAGATCGTTCGAGAGGAAAACCTTGGCGAGAGAGTTCATTTCAAAGAGGCTGTCGGACAGGACGAACTGCTGTACTGGACGGCATCGGCGGACGCTGGAATCATCCCGTACCAGCCTATAGACCTGAACAACTACTATTCCTCGCCGAACAAACTCTTCGAGTTCATCCAGGCGTCCCTTCCCATCATCGCCAACGACCTTCCGTTTCTGCGGAAGGTAGTGGCTGGGGAAGGCTTCGGCGTCGTCGCCAGACTCCAAAGCCCCAAGCAGTACGCCGGCGCAATCGACGAGATGTTTGATGCGTCGCAGGGCGGACCGGGGCGGTTTCGCAATAGACTTCTGAAGCGGGCGAGCGAGTACAACTGGGCGAACGAAGAAAAGAAAATTTCTGCCATTTACAATCAAATTCGATCGGTAGAATCGGAATGAAAGATAAACCGAAAATCTTCAAGGCTGTTGTCCCGGCAGCTGGGGTTGTTACTGTTGGTCTGGCTGTTACCATCGTGCTTTATTCGCGCTTCTCCGGTCCATCCGCTACTACTACTACTACTTCTTCTTCACAGAACGGCGACATCGAGGAAAAATACCGGCTTGCTCCATATTCTCCCAAGTCGGCATGGTGCAAGGGTTTTGCTCGGCGGTTTGTTCTTGCCAATCCCGCAAAGGTCAATGAATTCCTCTGGCGTGAGAAAAAAACGGCTCTGGGCGACTTCCGG
>JAXHSV010000114.1:0-9419 GCA_034190305.1 Planctomycetota bacterium
GGGGGCAGCAGTTCCCCTAACGTGGATCATCCCATTGCAATGGCTGGGCCTGGAGCCGACGAACGTCTAAATAATCTTTTTGGGAATTCCCACTGACTTACACACAATATTTGACGCTATCGTCAGGGTGCTCACTATTGTATTCCTTAAACAGATCCTTATTGTACAAAAGAACTATCGGTGAGCCGTTGTCCGGCAGGCCGTAAATACTACTTTTATACCGCATGCTTTCCACTGCGACAGGAAAGTACCTGTCAAGGTCGAATCGCTTATCCTCTGCGATGAATTTATCCAACGGTAATATGGACTTTCGATTAGCATAGTGGGGGATGTCCACGTGGTCGGCCATGGCGATGTCGGGCGCAACGCCGCCGGTTACCATCGTCAGGTACTTTCCCTCATCACCGGTTACCAGACGAACCTTGATGTCGGGGTTTTCCTTCTCGAAGATGGCTATCCGATCATGGTTCAATTTAACATACTGAAAGCTCGGCCAGTCAAACAGCGTCAACTCCACCCGTTCGTCGGACTGCTCTGACCGGCACGTTGAAAAGGCATAAACTATACCCGTCAGAACAAGTGCTATCAGTAACCAAACAACTACTTTCATCGTCCGGTCCTCGCGGCAGCGTTTCTGTCTGAACTACCTGAACTACCCATAGCGAAAGTCATTCCGGCCGGAAACGAGTCTGTCACTACGGACTGCCAAGGCCTGCCAAACCTATTGCCTTCTCGGTAGTGACGTATTCTCGCGGATCGGTTATGTAGCCGGTCAAGGCCGATGCCGCCGCCGTCAACGGACTGGCAAGGTAGATTTGCGCTTCCTTATGCCCCATCCTGCCGGGGAAGTTGCGATTGGTCGTCGAGACGACGGTAATCGGCTCGTTCGCCCGTCCGAAAGTATCCGCCGGACCTCCCAGACAGGCGGCGCAACTGGCGGGGCCTATCTTGCATCCGGCATCCTGGAATATCTCTCGCAGGCTCGCCCCGTCCACCTTGCGGCGGTCCAGGTCGGCATCGACTTCTGTCGTGGCAGGGACGATGTATGTATCCACCTTGACAGCCTTACCGGCAAGGACTGTGGCGGCTGCTATGAAGTCAGTCGTCTTTCCACCGGTGCATGATCCGATATAGGACCTGTCGATCTTGACGTCGGATTTATCGTGCGCCGTCGCAGCATTGCCGGGCGAGTGCGGGCAGGCGACGGTCGGTTCAATCTTGGAAGCGTCCCATTCATAGACGGCTGAATATTCGGCGTCGGCGTCGGCTTTGACCGTCTCGAAGGATTTATCGTTTCGGCTGTGAACATATTCGAGCGTAACCTCGTCGGCCGGGATAATCCCGTTCTTTCCTCCGGCTTCGATCGCCATGTTGCAGATCGTCATCCGTTCGTCCATGTTAAGGCTCATCACAGCCTCGCCGACGACCTCCATCGCCATGTAGGTCGCCCCATCGTGCCCGATTTGTCCGATGATATGCAGGATAAGGTCCTTAGCCATAAGATACGCCGGCATCTCGCCACTGAAGGTGAACTTCAGCGTCGGTGGAACCTTCAGCCAGAGTTTGCCCGTCCCCATTACGAAGGCGCCGTCTGTGCTTCCGATACCGGATGCAAATTGTCCGAACGCGCCGTGGGTGCAGGTGTGGCTGTCGGTACCGAGCAGGACTTCGCCGGGGCGTGTGTGGCCTTTCTGGGGCAGCGTTACGTGGCAGACGCCCATGTACGGCGTTTTGGTCGGATCGCAGTACGGCTGGGGCATGCCTTCGAAACCCGACGGTATGAAGTCCGCGTCGTAGTAGTGCCGGATACCTTTGCGCTTTACAAATTCGCGCATGATGTCGATGTTGCGGTGGGCCTTTCCGTCGGCGGTGAAGATGTAATGATCGGGTATCATCACGATCTTTTCGGCGTCCCATACGGCTGCATCGGCGCCGAAGTGTTCTTCGAAAACACCGATCATCTGCGGCGCGATTACATCGTTGCTCATCAGGACGTCCACGTTGACCCAGACATTTTCGCCGGGTGAAACTTTATCCCTGCCGGCGTGGCGGGCGAGTATCTTTTCAGTGATTGTCATTCCCATTGGATGATTCCTCTTTGGATAAGACCCTGCCATTATAGAAGCAAAATAGCGGGATTATGGGGATTATGGGATTACATGGATTTTAATTTATTCCAATCCTTATAATCCTGTAATCCTGCTATTCCGTCCGTTTTTCCAATTACTGTTCAATTTTTGTTGTAATCGATTTATCGTTTTCGTCGTCGTGATTTGATTTTCGGCAGCAGCCCCACGACGGTTCCTTCGCCTGTGGGCTTGCGGCGCCCGTTGCGGACCGGCTCGGCGCGGCGGGAACATTCCAGTTCATATCCCTTCTCAATAACACCGATTGCCTCGCGGAGGCTGTCGGTCATCATGAACAGGTTCATGTCTCCCGGGCTTATGGCGTGATGCCGGCGAAGCAGCACGTTGTCCATCCACCCCGCCAGTTTACCCCAGAACGCCTTGCCGAACAGCACCACCGGGAACGGATCGACCTTTTCGGTCTGGATGAGTGTCATCGACTCGAAGAACTCATCCATCGTTCCGAACCCGCCCGGAAAGCAGACGAATGCGCAGGCGTATTTGATGAACATCACCTTGCGGGCGAAGAAATATCGAAAATCCATTTCGATGTTTGTGTACGGGTTCGCCATCTGTTCGTGAGGCAGTGAAATGTTCAACCCGACGGACTTTCCGCCGACTTCGTAGGCGCCGCGATTGGCGGCCTCCATGATGCCCGGACCGCCGCCGGTAATAACGGCAAAGCCCCGCCTGGCAAGCATAGCGCCCAGTTTCCGCGCCTGTTCGTAGTAGCGGTTTCCAGCCTGAGTGCGGGCGGAACCGAAGACGCTTACCGCAGGACCAACCCGGCTCATCTCCTCGAAACCCTCGACGAACTCGCTCATAATTCGAAAGACGCGCCAGGGGTCCTCGGCATACGGTTCGTAGTTTTTGGTGTTATCCATTTCAACCCAGCCTCAAAATACTTCCCATGTAACCCGCCAGATAGTACCATCCGTATTCCAGATGATACAGTCCCTGGAAACAGGGTCAATCTTATGCGACGAATAATACTGCTTTTGACGACGGCGATTCTTGGCGGTTGCAGCGGCGAGTACATCCTCACAGCGCCGGACGCAGCGGTCCTTGCCGGTCAGGATGCGCCGTTGGTGGTGCGTCTTCAGCGTCGTGAACTCTGGCGATACGCCCCGCCTCAGACCGGAGCAGCCGTTACGTTCCAACTTGGCGAAGGGTCGCCGCAATGCGCCCGAACCGACGAGGCCGGATATGCAGCCTTGAGCATCAAAGCGCCGGGGCAACCCGGACAATACAATGTCGCGCTGTATCACCAGGACATCAACGGCGACAGCGCCAAAGGCGCAGCGGCGATTTATGTCCTGGCGCCGGACAAACCCATTGCAGTGGTGGATACCGATTCGCTTCCGCGCAGCGATAAACAGGTCGCACAGGCCGTCGGGGCGATCGTTCGGATACAACTGACAGCCCAGGTGATTTACGTTACAAAAAAATACTCCGGCCGACCCGCACGCGCCCGTGAACTGCTCACCGGGCACGGTTATCCCGACGGTCCGGTCGTTCCATACAGCGGAACACGGCGGTGGTGGAAGCGGCACCGCAGCGGAGCAGACGCAATGGAAGAACTGCATCGTAGATTTCCAAAACTCCGCTGGGGCATAACGGACGACGACGATGCCGCTGAAGCATTCGCTAATGCGGGCCTGAAAGTCCTGATCATAGGCAGGGAAAAGGTGGAAATCGAAGACGTCGAACGCTTCGGGTCCTGGGCGGAGGTGAAAATCACATCTTCAGAATAGTTCCGGTTACCGGCGGCGCCGATTGAAAACCTGTTCCACCATGAGGTCCAGCCTTTACAATACCCATCATGGACGATTGTCCCAAACGAATCGTTATATTTGCCCCCAACTGGGTGGGCGATGCGGTGATGTTCACACCGGCGCTACGCGCTATCCGCCGGCGGTTCGCCGACGCCCATATGGCGCTTTTGGCCAGGCCGGCGCCGGCGGCGACGCTGACGCCTAATCCGTGGACCAACGAAATCATCGCTATTGGCAGCGGCGTGTTGGAGCCGGTCCGCACGCTTCGTCGCGGACGGTTCGACCTGGCTGTGCTGGGGCCTAACAGTTTTCGCAGCGCGCTGGTTGCGCGTCTGGGCGGGGCGGGCAGGCGGATCGGATACAATCGCGACGGGCGTGGCTGGCTGTTGACAGACAGAATCCCGCCTCAGCGCGACGCCATCGGCGGTTTCGCCGTCGTACCCGCAATTGATTACTATCTCGCCATTGCCGAACACCTCGGCTGCGACGCCGGCGAGAAGCGAATGGAATTGGCCGTTGCCGATGCCGACGCAACTTCGGCGGAGGAATTGCTGAACGAAAGCGGCGCGGACCGGACAAAACCGATTGTCCTGTTGAATCCCGGCGCTTCGTACGGGACCAGTAAGATATACCCATCGGCGCGTTTCGCCGCCGTCGCCGACGGTCTTATCGAAGGCTGCGGGGCGCAGATAGTCATCAACGCCGGTCCGGACGAAAAACCCATCGCCGAAGCGGTTGAAGGCGCCATGAAACATCAGCCGCTGCTGAATCTGGCGAGGGTCGTCAATTCTCTCGGATTGCTCAAGGCGATGGTCCGCATCTCGAACCTGATGATTACCAACGATACCGGTCCGCGGCACTTCGCCGCCGCTTTGGGCGTTCCGGTCGTTACGGTTTTCGGCTCCACGGATCCAGCCTGGACTGATATCTACTATGACCGCGAGCGGATTGTACGAGTGAACGTGCCGTGTGGTCCCTGCCAAAAGAAGGAATGTCCGCTGCCGACCGGTCCGAATCGCCATCAGTGTATGTTGGAAATCCCGCCGGAATCGATTCTGGGTAAGGCCGAAGAGTTGTTAAATCAGGAAAGATGTGCTGAACAAAGGTAGCAAGTTCCCGTTCGGGCGGACGCCTCCTACGGGGAACGAAGCCCAGCCATTGCAATGGCTGGGCTTGGGTAATGCTCGTAATCATATGAGTCAGACAATTAATGAAACCGAACAAAACCTGCTGAAGCGTGAAGGTCTGGACACGGTAGCCGGCGCGTTCTCCTACGCCGGCGGGGAGGAGTTGTCCAAACCGGGGCTGGGCGCGCGGCGGCGGTTTCGGCTTGGCCTGACGAACGAATCGGGTCAAACCGTCCAATGGTATCTGAAGCGTTATGGACCACTTCCATGGCTGCATCGGCTGAGACGCATCAGTCCGGCCAGACGCGAGTTTGAAAATATCCGACGACTTCAGGCTGCCGGCGTTCCGACTATGGAGGCGGTGGCTATGGGCGAGCAGCGCGACGCCCTCGGCGTCCGGCGGAGTTATATCATCGTCTCGGAAGTTCCGGGCGACGCCCTGGAGCGATGCTTCGAGGATTTTCTGACCCGCCACGACCTGGACGGGGCGGTTATGAAACGGTTCAATGACGCGCTGGTCAATCTGGTCGTTTCGCTTCATTCAGCCGGTTTTGTTCACCGCGACCTGTACGCCTCGCACATATTCCTGGACGAGGCGCCCGACGGGCTGGGATTATATCTTATTGATTTGGCGCGTGTCTTTGCGCCGAAATGGCGAACCTTCCGCTGGCGCGTCAAAGACCTTGCCCAGTTGAAATACTCGATGCCGACGACGTGGGTGGGCAGGTGCTGGGATGATTTTTTGAGGCGTTATCTTTCCGGCGCCGGAAATTTGAACATCTGGTCAGCGGAGATCGACCGCAAGGTCGCCTCAATGCAGAGACGACAACACAAACGGGCCGCAGAGGCGCAGAGATCGCAGAGGTGAGATAAAATTAAAAACAACAGGAATCTTTTTTGTGTATTCTCTGCGTTCTCTGCGCCTCTGTGGCTTATTTTGTAATGCGTAAGGTAGCATTCAATTGAGAATTGCGCTCGTTATTGAGAAGATGGATCCGCATCGCGGCGGACGTGAGCGGTCGGTCGTCGAGATTGCCTCCGAACTGGCGCGCCGAGGCCACGATGTAACCATCCTGTGCCGGGAAAGCGAATCTGGCGTTGCGGGCGTGAAGGTTATGCCCCTTGCCTGCGGCGGAACAGGCCGGGCGGATAAACTCGAACAGTTCTGCGCCGCAATCCGGCAGGTAGTTGACCAACAGGGTTACGACATTGTTCACGCTACGCTGCCCGTGCCCGGAGCGAATGTCTATCAACCTCGCGGCGGGACGATCCCCGGCCAACTCGCCGCAAAAGCCAGACGCTTTCGTCCGCTCGGAAGGGCAATCAGGCAAGCGGGAATGTTGTTCAATCCCAAACGCAGATGCGAATCGAGGCTTGAAAAGCAGATTGTCGCCGATTCGAGCGTGATGTGCCTCGGCATAAGCCAAATGGTTCTCGGAGAGTTCACCGTTTATTATGGCCGGAGTGAGAATGTTCGCCTTGTCTATAGCGGTGTTGAAGTTCCGCAGACCGATGAGGAAACGCGCGAAACGTGGCGAACGCAGTGGCGGCGGCGATGGGGGATCGGCGAGAAAATAATCGTTTTTCTGACCATCGCGCATAACTTTGCGCTCAAAGGCGTTGCCGAAACCATCGAGGCCTTTGCCGATTGGAAATCCGACGATGCGAGGCTTGTAATCATCGGCGGCGGCAGTGGGGTCGGGGCTTATCTACGACGGGCGGGAAGGCTCGGTGTGGGTGATCGCGTCGTTTTTGAAGATGCCGTGGCGAATATCTTTGAACTGTATTCCGCCGCCGATGCGGTTGTGCTGCTGAGTTGGCAGGACGCATGCAGCCGGGTTGTGCTGGAGGCGATCCGATGGGGCCTGCCGTCGCTGACGACGCGATTCAACGGAGCAGCCGAGTTGCTGGCGCGCGGCGCGGGGATAATAGTCGAATCGCCGCGCGACCGGGCGGGAATCATCGCGGGGATGGCTAAACTGTCCGACCCGAAGAAGCGCCGGCGGATGGTCAATGCCTGTCTGGAAACCGCCGACTTTGCGGCAAATAAGCGACAGGTGGACGAACTGGAAAAAATCTATACGGAGATTGCGGGGTAAAAATCCCGGATAGAAGGAGTAATCATGCTGTTGGAACTGACACGTATTCGCAACCGGAAAACCGGGCGTTTTTCATCGTGGGACACTGCTGGACGAAACAGCGATGCCTGGGTAATCCCCGCCGGCGAGTCCCGCGTCCTTGCCGACATCAAAGGTCCCGGCGTCATTACGCACATCTGGATGACACAGGGAAATCACTATCGGGAGTGCCTGTTGAAGATCACGTGGGACGACGCGAAGTATCCCAGCGTACTGGTTCCACTGGGCGACTTCTTCGGCCTGGGCCACGGCCTCGTCAACTCGTACCAGTCACTGCTTTTCACCGCCTCGACAAACGAAAACAACAGGTTCAACCGGGGTTGCGCCCTGAACTGCTACGCGGCGATGCCGTTCCGAAAACGGGCCGTTGTGGAAATTATCAACGAGAGCGGCGAAGATCACAGGCAGTATTTCTACATCGACTACGAGAGGCTCGATGAGATTCCCGAAGAGACGGGCTACTTCCACGCCGAGTTCCGCCGGGCCAATCCCTTCGGCGGGTGGGGACACGAAATCGAAGTCAATACCCCCCAAGCCGATGTCGTAAATAAGGGCCGGACTGCCTGGGAAAATAATTACGTCATTCTCGAGACCGAAGGTCGGGGGCATTACATCGGCTGCAACATATCAGTAACCAACTTCCAGGGCTCCTGGTGGGGCGAGGGCGACGATATGATATGGGTTGACGGGTACAAGTGGCCGCCGGACCTGCACGGCACCGGCAGCGAAGATTATCTCAACCAGGCGTGGGGCATGCAGCCTAACGCCTTCGCCCGCAACGGCTCGTCCATACATGAAAGCAACACCGGCGGTTACCAGACCAGTTACGTCCACCACATAGAAAATCCGGTGCGATTCACCAACCAAATCAAGGTAACGATCGAGCACGGCCACGGCAATCACCTCGCTAACGAGATGAGCAGCGTCGCTTACTGGTACGCGGCCAGGCCCACCAGGATTGTCAAACCGCCGCTCGTCGCAAGACGGATGCCCGTCCTTCGTGACAACCAGGGCAATTGGCTGTACGACAAGAAAAACCAGATTACCCCCGTTTTAATTAGTCCCAACGCCGAGATGCGCCGCATGAAGGCACAATGGAAAAAGAAGCACAGCGGCAAGTGAAAGGATGAACCCGTTTCGTGATTACTGACAACCCGCTGATCCTGTTCGGCGCACTTCCGCTGGCGGCGTATGCAATCGGTTCAACGCCGTTCGGTGTGATTATCGCCCGCGCGCACAACACCGACCTGCGCATAACCGGCAGCGGTAACGTCGGGGCGACCAACGTCGGACGAGTCATCGGGCGAAAATGGGGATACCTGTGCTTCATACTCGACGTGCTGAAAGGTTTCCTGCCGGTCCTGCTTGCGGGGATTTACCTGCGGTGGTCAGACGATGAGGTATTGTCGGCGTATAAACAGGCCGTTTGGCTGGCTGTGGCGTTCGGAGCCATTGCCGGGCACGTCTTCAGTTTCTGGCTTAAGTTCCACGGCGGCAAGGGCGTAGCCACTTCGCTGGGTGTGCTGTTGGGATTCTATCCATATTACACCTGGGCGGGTCTGGCGGCTTTGGTCATCTGGGTCGTTGTGGTGCTCCTGGGGCGATACGTATCGCTGGCTTCGATTATCGCAGCTGGGGCGTTTCCGCTATTGTTTGTCGGCGATTGCCTGCTGTTCGACCGGTCCGTCGGTCAACTCTGGCCTCTGCTGGCGTTTGCAGCGGCAATGGCTGGACTGGTCATAATCCGCCACAGAAGCAATATCGCCAGGCTCCTGAACGGGACGGAAAACAAAATAAAAAAACGTCGCCGCCTGCCTACCTGACGGAGGCAGGAGAGTTTCGGCGATAGCCAAACGGGATATGGGAAAAACGTTTAATGAGATAAGGAAAACAATCATGCGGACATTATTTGGTACAATGGTAGTGTGCCTCGGATTGATTGTGATGCTTGTTGCGTTGGTGCATGGTGCGTCCGAGAGTTTTTTCGTCGCCAACTGGGCGGCAATAGGCGTGGGTGCGTGGTTTTCACTTATCGGCTGTATTCTGATACCGGCGAAAAGGAAGAATTGAGGACGGGAACAGATTATTAGTCATGCTCTGGAGCAGGAGTGATGCAACAGAGACGGCAAGATATTTCGGCGGGGGCGATCGGCGGGACGGGCTTAAAGATTTTAGTCGGGTTGGTCGCTTTCGTTGTGTCCTTCTGGGCGGCTGGGTTCCTGCGAAACAATAGAGGTTCGCGCCCCATTATAT
>JAXHSV010000115.1:0-9346 GCA_034190305.1 Planctomycetota bacterium
GTTAGCCGTGCCCGCCAGGGCACGGTGCGTGCGGCAGAGCATCCAGAGCCCCAACGGGGCGACAGAAATTACCCCGACGGCAAAACCTTCTGTCGCCCCGTTGGGGCTATTGCTGTAACTCCTTTCTGCCCCGGGGCTTACGCCCCCGGCTAACTTCTGACCGGCCCTTCGGGCCTGGACTAACCCGCGTTGTCCTGCTAAGCAAGGACTACTTTCATCCTAAACCGGCTGCAAGGGTACACCGGCGGCGATGAGGTTCTTCCGCAGTGTCGGGCCGTCAATTTTGCGAACGTCGCCGTCGCGGGCGGTCATCGCCGCTGCGGTTCCGGCGGCCTGACCGAGCTGCATGCAGTTAATCATCACGCGTATCGCCCCGGTGCTTTCGTGGTCGGTTCCGCAGCACCGGCCTGCCGCCAGCACATTGTCCAGATCGCGCGGAATCAGGCACCGATACGGAACCTGGTAACACAGCGTATCTCGCGGCTGCGAGCCTTCCGGCCGGCCGTCCCATCGCCCCTGTTCAACGGAGCCGTCGTCGTTGATTCGCTTCCACCCGCCGTCGAGCCGTTCAAAGCGAATACCGAGGCCGTCGGGATTGTGAATGTCTATCGGGTAGGTTCCCTGGGCGACAGTGTCCTCGAAGGAAACGCCTTCCAGAACTTCCTCTCGTGTTAGTTGATGATCGGCAATGATTCGGTGGGTCTCGCGGACGCCTATCTGTGTGGCGATATCGACCAGGTGGGCGTCTTCCCATCCGAGCATGGTCTTCAGCCGGTCCATCAACCAGCGAAGTTGATAGCGTCCTTCGATTTCGGCCCGCGTGAGATCCAGTGTGTCGGCGGCGTCGATGCGCGGGACACGCACGCCCGACAGCATCATCTCGCCGCTGTCCCATATTCCGGCAGTACTCCAGAGGAAGTTGGAATATTTTTGTCCGTTGTAGTCCATGAGGGTCTTTGCCAGTTCGTCCTGGATTGCACTTTCTTTGGCGGCATCGGGTTTTATGCCCGCCAGGCGAAAGCAAAGCGAGGGCGGCTGGCAGCGTCCGGCGGCGTCGCCGAATTGTGTTTCCAGTCCGGCCCGGCGGACCAGGTCGGCGTCGCCGGTGCAGTCGATGTACACGGAGGCGACGACGGCCTCCCGACCGCTCTTGCCCTCGATGACCGCCGCCTTAATCCGCCGTCCGTCGCGAAGAACGTCCGCAAAACTCGTATGCAACAGCAGTTTGACGCCGCTTGCGACCATCATATCGTCGAAGACGAACTTGGCCGTCTCGCTGCAAACGGCCCATGGACCGGTCTGTCCGTCGGGAGCATAGTTGCGGGCGGCCCCGCGCTGCTGCAATCGGCGGATTATCTCTTCCGACAGGCCTCCGATAATCCTGGTCTTCCCGTCGGTCCCGTAGAGCGAATGCAGCATGTTGACGTTGGCGGCTGTTGCCATCCCGCCGAGGAATCCGTAGTGCTCCACGAGTACAACTCGTTTTCCGCTCCTCGCCGCCGCCGCGGCTGCACATACCCCCGCAGGTCCGCCGCCGAAGACCGCTAAGTCGCAGTCGGTAAGCACCGGTATCTTCCGCGCCGGCTCATCGACGCTCCTCGCGCCGAGACGCTCCGGCACGAAAGCCCGCAACGGAAAATCAACCTTGAATTCATCCGGATTTGCCATAGATGTTACGCCGGTACCTTATTTATCAATTATGTGAAGAAAGTCCCCTTTTGAACGCAAGTTCCTTTCTCCACACGGTGAGAGGAATGTATTTGCCCTTGAACGGGTCCCAGACCGAAACGTCTCCGCTGACGGCATCGACCTGAAATCGCTGCCAGAGGATTGTGCGGTCCTTGTGGGACTGGTCGAATTTGAATATCCAGGCGGGTTTTTCACCGGCTGATTCAAAATCGGACGGCGTGCGCTCTACCTTGCATACCGGTATCACCTTCCCGCCGGAAGCATCTCTGACCTCGTCGGACCATTTGGCGACTTCGGGAAGGTCCCAGAGTATCTTTCTGGCCTGGTCACGCGTCAGCAGCGGTTCGGGCTTGTCCGAATCGGTGCTCGAATCACCGTCCCGCCCGCTGCAACCGACGAGACATAACATCAGGATTGAACCGATGAATACCTTCTTCATGTCTTTTATATCGTCAAAAACAGCGCCGAGCGGCCAGCCGAACGGCTTGCCGTTTAGCGCTTTTAATATCCTTCCCACTTAGCAACCGGTTCGGAAACGGCGATACCGCTACACTATCGGTCGGAAATCTTGCCTGCCGGTAGTCAGGACTGTATAAATCCCGATATGATAATCACCATAGACGGTCCTGCCGGTTCCGGAAAGAGCACAGCCGCGAGGGAACTGGCCAAGGCGCTGAGCGTGGCGTATCTGGACACCGGCGCGACATACCGTGCTGTAACGCTGGCTGCGCTGCGAGCGGGTATCGACCTGGAGGACGAAGACGCCCTTGCCGACCTGGCCGGTCGAATTGACCTTCGGTTGGGATATGACGTTGACGGGGAACTTTGTGTTATTCTCGATGGGCAGGACGTTTCGCGCGAGATACGCACTGCCGATGTGTCCGACAATTCCCATTACGTTGCCCGTTCTCCCGTCGTTCGCAAGTTGCTTGTGGCGATGCAGCGGCGGGTGGGGGCTGAACTGGCGTCCGGATTCGGCGGCGTCGTAGCCGAGGGAAGGGACCAGGGATCGGTCGTTTTCCCGGACGCCGACGTCAAATTTTATCTGGACGCCTCATGCGAGGTCCGTGCGAAGCGGCGATGTGATGAGATGCCCGGCGCCGATTATGAGCACGTCCTCGATGCCATTCGCACCCGCGACCGGCGCGACAGCACCAGGGCGGTGGCGCCGCTGATGAAGCCCAAAGGCGCTGTGGTAATAGACACAACCGACATGAACATAGAAGAGGTAACAGCGGAATTATTGAGCAGTCTGAAATAGTGTTTAAAGAACTCTTTGGACAGTAAAAGTCCAGCCGTCGTTGAAGGAAAATAGCGGGATTATTGGGATTTTAAGATTAGAGGACAAAAAAGAAGAAAATCCCTATAATCCTGTAATCCCTGTAATCTCGTTATTATTGCTTCAGGCTGGGTGAAGATCAGCACAATGAAAGGTCTGCCGAGTTATCCCAACCCGCTATTCGGCGCGTGGTCGCTGCCGGAAGACGTTCCTGAACCGAATTTGTGGTATCGCTTCTGCCGATTCGGTTTCGGTATGTTGGCGATTCCCTTCTGGCAGTTGCGGATATTCAACCGCCATTACGAGCCGACGACCGGTTCGGCGCTGTATTTATGCAACCACCAGAGTTACCTCGATCCTGCCATTATGAGCCTGTCGCTGAAGCGTCCGATGAATTTCATGGCAAGGGAGGAATTGTTTAAGATTCCCATCTTCAGTCCGTGGATTGCTTCGGTTAAGGCCTTTCCGGTCAAGCGAGCCTCTGCCGATACGGGGGCATTGAAGGAGGCGCTCCGCCGCCTGCGCGTCGGCGGGCAGTTGGTGGTCTTTCCCGAGGGGACGCGGACGCGCGACGGGTCCATCGGACCTTTCGCGCCCGGCGTGTCAATGCTCGCTAAACGAGCAGCCGAGTGGGTCGTGCCCGTCGTAATCGACGGCGCATTCGAGGCCTGGCCTCGGACCCAGCCGCTGCCGTCATTTTTGAGCACTATAGTGGTGGTCTATGGAAAACCATTGCATCGAGACGAAGTCCGACAGATGCGCAGCGACGAATTTCTCGCTGCTGTCCGCGAAAAAATGATAGCAATACAGACGGACACCCGTAAACGGCTTGGCAAGCCGCCTGTCGGGACAGGAGAAGCCGAACCACAAAGGGCACAAAGAACACAAAGAGAAAAAAAATGAAATTTTCTTCGTATTCTTCGCGGTCCCGGTTTATCGCTTTCGCAGCCAGGTGGTGCGGATTTCGCGGAGCGTATAGCCGCTGTCGTTGAGTTCGCGGATGAGCCGTATCCGGTTGACGGTTTTGGCGTCGAAGGACCGCCGGCGTGAACCGGGAGTGGTGATAGGTGTAACCAGACCGAGCATGATATAATATTCGATCGTCTGCGGGGAGACGCCGGCGGATTTGGCTGCCTCGCCGATCTTCATCGCTTTTTTAGGCTCGGACTTTGGCATGTTAATGTCTCTCCAGTGTTATCGTAGCAGGGGGGCATGAAACTTTAGCATGCATGGGATGCGCAGGGACTTTTTGCGTCCGGTTTTTAATGAATTACCCAACGGGTCAAGTGATAGGTTTGAAGATATGGAAACCCTGAAACGATTGCTTTTCGAGACGCCATTGGCTTTTTATATCATATTGGTCCTGGGCGAAGCTGCGGTGGCTGCGATTTGGCACACCCGGCGGACGCGCCGATGGACCCGGGCGCTGCTTATAGTGCCGGTGCTGGCGGTAATAATAGGGCTGACATCGTACCTTGTTGAGACGGACAAGGAGAAGATTAATTCAGCCATGGCCGACATCGCCCGCAGCGTCGAATCCGGCGATCTCAATGCTGCCGTTGTGCATCTTGATCCGTCATGCCTGGCGCCGGCGCCGTTCGGAAAAAGCCTGGATAAAGACGAGTTAATCCGGATCGGAAGAATGGCGCTGCATCGCAGGCCCGTCAAGCGCCTCACCACCGTCGGGCCTAAAACGAAAATCACCGATGATAAAGCAACCACGGAGGTAAAGGCGCGGATTATCCTGGAAAGCAGCGAGTCCGTTGATACCTACTGGCGCCTGGAATGGGCCAGGGGCGATGACGGCTGGCGGATCGTTGTCGTCGAAGCGCTGTATCCGCCGGAACTGGCGAGTTGGGATTTTTGAGCGTTCACGCAGCAGGATGGGAGACATACCTAGCGAAGTTCAGTTCATACGGTTTGTTTCCGTCGGATGATGGCGCGGATTAACTTGCCCAAACCTATCAGTGGCCAGAAAGGCAATAGAGCGAAGGCGATTGGCCCCAGAAAAGCGCCCTGTCCGTCGAAAAGGATGTATGCCCACGTTGTGGTTATTGCCAGAAGGACCGCTATGAAAAAACTATGTGAAACGTCAAGCAGTCCAAGGAGAAGACTAACGACCATGCAGGCTGAAAAAACCAAGAGGAATGTATCGGCGAGCCTCAAGCGGGCCTTGGATATGGTACGTTCCCGTTCGTGTTTCTGAGCCGTGAATTGATTGGAGGGGTGGCTATCAGCAGATCTTGTTACTGCAAATAGATCGTGCCCGGCGGTATCTAAAGTGGTCAAAGGAAAAACGAACAGGTGGAACACGCCTATCCCTGCCGGCAGAAGCGTCAGAACCGAGATAACCAAGGTGCGCCGGACTGTATGCTTATGCTCCATAATAAATCGAATTACAGGTTACTAATTACTGTTGCTTCTTGACGAAGTCAATTAACTCATCGACATTGGTGTAAGCCAGGCAGGTTGTGGTGTCGGCGGCGCCGTAGTAAATTGCAATCCTTCCGGTCGGCGCGTCGCACAAGGCCGCAGTGGGAAAGACCACGTTAGGCGTATCGCCGACGCACTCGTATGTTTTTTGCGGCGAGAGGATATAAGAGCCGGTCCTGCCTATGACCTTCCATGGTTCGTCGATATCCAGCAGCGCCGCTCCGGCGCTATAGACATACCCGTTGCACGATAACAGCACGCCGTGGTAAATCATCAGCCACCCGGCAGTCGTCTCGATGGGTGTCGGTCCGGCGCCGATCTTCAATCCCTGCCAGCCACCGGTCCTGCCCATTACGAAACGATGCCGGCCCCAATATCGCAGGTCCGGGCTTTCGCTGTAGAAGATGTCGCCGAAGGCCGTGTGGCCGGTATCGCTTGGCCGGGAAAGCATGGCGAACTTGCCGTTAATCTTTCGCGGAAACAGGGCGCCGTTGCGATTGTATGGCAGAAAGGCGTTCTCAAGTTGCTCGAATGTCTGGAAGTCGTCCGTTACCGCCACCCCGATCGTCGGCCCGTGATATTCGTTGCACCAGGTAACATAGTGGCGCTTTTCAATCAGGCAGACGCGCGGGTCGTATCCATCCTTGAACTGTGCGATTTCCGGAATTTCGCAGTGGAAGTCAATCGGCTTTTCGTCTATTTGCCAGGAAACGCCGTCCTCGCTGCCTCCGCTGTGCAGATGCGCGTGCCGGGTCTTGTCGTCAACACGGAATACGCCGGCGAAGGCCCCTTCAAACTCAACGACCGCGCTGTTGAATATGCTGTTGGCGCACGGAATGAGATTTCGCGGGATAATCGGGTTATTGGCCGAGCGCCACAAAACGTCGTTGCAGCCGGTGGGTCTGTCTTCCCAGGGAATGTTCGGCAAGGCCGGTCCGAGAATGGTATGACTTTTCCGATGTTGAGACATATTTCAATACTCCTTTAAACTAATACTACATCGCCGCTTCGCTGATTTGAAGCGACGAGAGAAACATTAAATCCGAATTTAGGATTTATAAAACCTGCATAACGGGTGATTTTTCATAATGGTTCGCTGGCCGACGAGTTGACAAAATGGGGCCTGGTTTAAAACCGGCCATCTTCAGGCAACAACGCTCATTCGTCCCTCCGGGACTGTTATTATTTCTTACGTCTTGTTCCCAGCAATAAATTGCTGGGCTATTTTCATTAAGTCCCTGATGGGACCAATTTTTACTATTCTTTTCCCTGTACGGGCTTATGATAATAGCCCACCAGTTTACTGGTGGGAAAAGTTCAGGGCAAAGAGAAGTCCCGTAGGGACGGTTGAATTGCTTTTCTCCATGACTTTGGGTGTTACCTCAAATTGAACCAGGCCCAAAATGGTCGTACGGAATTACTGTAACTGCCGGTTCCGACAAAGGAGCCATTCGGCGGTTGCTGCATCGGCGGATACAACGACGGTAACCAGGTCGTTGGCCTGACATTTGACGTTCAGGACCACGCCCGCCGGGCGTTCACCGAGTTCGCCGACGACGTATAACACTTGCGGAAGTCCCGTTTCGTCGCGCTACGCTTCGGGGAGTTTTAAGCGCAGTTCAGAAAAACCTTCTTATAATGCTGTCGGATGCGAAACGAAACATTGAAACGCGCCAAATCGATGTTGAGTCCGTGCGTAGTTTGTCCGCGTCGATGCGGTGTGGATCGGCTGGGCGGTAAGGCGGGCTTCTGCCGCACCGGCGCACTTCCGCACGTCGCCTCTGTCGGGCCGCACTTCGGTGAAGAACCCGTCCTTGTAGGTGCCGGCGGCAGCGGGACCATCTTCTTCCAGCGATGCAACCTTGACTGCGTATTTTGCCAGAATTATGACATCTCCCATTGGGACGGCGGGGCAGAGGCGACAGCCGATGAGTTGGCCTCAATAATGCTGTCCCTTCAACAAAGCGGGTGCAGCAACGTCAACTTCGTTACGCCGACGCACGTCGCCCCGCAGATACTGGTGGCGATTATCATCGCCCGCCGGGAAGGTCTGACCGTCCCGACCGTCTATAACTGCGGTGGGTATGAGTCGGTCGAGATGCTTGGTTTCCTGGAAGGGCATATTGACATTTACATGCCGGATTTTAAATATGCCTCTGCGGCGCCGGGGCGGAAGTATTCCGGCGTGGCGGATTACCCGCAGGTTGCCCGCGACGCCCTGGCCGAGATGTATCGCCAGGTCGGCCCGCTGACTCTTAACGAGCGAGGACTGGCGGTGCGGGGCGTGTTGGTGCGACATCTGGTTTTACCGGCCGACCTGGCGGATAGCGCAAAGGTAATAGACATTGTGGCGGAGACAGCCCCAGGCTGTGGGATAAACGTCATGGGACAGTATCGCCCGTGCTACCGGGCGGGAGAGTTTCCCGAATTGCAGGCGCTGCCCAGCCGGGCAGAAATCGCCCGCCTCCGCGAATACGCCGTTAAGCAGGGGCTGATGCGAGTGGACTAAAAAAACTGAACCACAAAGGGCACAAAGAACAGAAAAATCAAAAAACCTCCTTTTTTTCTTTGTGCTCTTCGTGTTCTTTTATGGTTCATTCTGTTAGAAGGCATAAGGAGTTGCAGGATGAGCGATATGACATCGCATGAACGTTTCAAGAGAATGTTCGAGCATCGCGAGGCGGACCGCGTGCCGATTATCGACATACCCTGGGCCAGCACTATCGAACTCTGGCAGCGTGAGGGCATGCCCGAAGACGCCGACTGGGTGGACTACTTCGGCGCAGACCACTTGGCCCACATCTGGGCCGACAATAGCCCACGCTACGAAAATAAGGTTCTGGAAGAAACCGAAGAATACATAATCACCACCGACAGGTGGGGCGTAACGCAGAAAAACTGGAAGCACGCCGAATCCACGCCGGAGTTCCTGGATTTTACTGTTACCGACCCCGACAGTTGGCAAAAGGCTAAGGAACGCATGACGCCCAGCCGGGACCGCATCGACTGGGATTACCTTGCAGCCAATTACAAGGCATGGCGCGAAAACGGATATTGGATTGAAGCCGGTCTGTGGTTCGGCTTCGATGTTACTCACGCCTGGGCCGTCGGGACAGAGCGGCTGTTGATGGCGCTGGTGGAAGAACCCGACTGGTGCGTCGATATGTTCAACCATTACCTGGATGTCTCCCTGGCGCTGGCGGATATGGTCTGAGACGCCGGTTACACCTTCGACGCCGTTTTCTGGCCCGACGATATGGGATACAAGCAGAATCAGTTCTTCTCGCTGGAGATGTACCGCCGGCTGCTCAAGCCCGCCCACAAGCGTGCGTGCGACTGGGCGCGCGCCCACGGCGTCTATACCCATCTTCACTCCTGCGGCGACATCAGGCCGTTCATTCCGGAACTCATCGAGATCGGCATAGACGCGCTGAATCCCCTGGAAGTCAAGGCCGGGATGGACCCGGTCGCCATCAAGAAGCAGTACGGCGACGAACTGGTCCTTCACGGCGGGATTAACGCCGTCCTCTGGGACGATATTGAGAAGATCGAAGCGGAGATGCGAAAGGTCGTTCCGTCCTTAAAGGAATCCGGCGGGTATATTTTCTCATCCGATCACTCGGTTCCATCGAGCGTGAGCCTGGAAAATTTCCGGAGGATCGTCCAACTTGCAAAGGAACTGGGCGCCTGCTGATTCTTCCCGATTACGCCGACTTGTCTCGGCGAAGCGAAGCGAGTCAGTAGGGCGGGCAGGCTTGCCCGCCTACGCCTACAACCGGACGTTCTGCATTCGAAATTCCGCCTGTCGCGCAAAATCCGGTTGTTTGAGGGGTGCATCCCATTTCAGTAGGTACTTTTTATGGGATGTGTCCAGTTTCATCAGGTAGATTAGGCCCAAAGCCGACGGATAGCCATCCGTCGGTCTCGCACCAAACAGGCGTCTTT
>JAXHSV010000116.1:0-9327 GCA_034190305.1 Planctomycetota bacterium
ATTGCTTGATCCCTTTATGGGTTCCGGGTCCACGATTGCGGCGGCGGCTGCCTGCGGGCTGAAGAGCGTCGGACTTGAAAGCAATCCGGAGTTCTTCGCGATGGCAAAGGACTCCATACCGAAATTGGCTGCGTACAAGCCCGGCGAGGTCAACGGCAATGGTTCGAAAAGATGATTTTGACCGGGACGTTCCGCTGCCTACAGGCCTTACGATTACAGCCATCAGAAAGGCGATTGAATACATTGAGCGGGAAGTTTCCGAATTGATTGATGTGTACTTTGAGCAAGCCAATGTTTTCAGTGCGCTCGTGGGCATTTACGGGACCAAGGCTCTTGATGCGAACAGCGTTTACGAAAAAACACGTCATCTTGATGAGGCGCAACAGCGTTTTCCCGATCTCAAACGGCGAGGGAGCGGCGCGAAACCTTCTTCGCAGGAGTCCCTGGAATGTAAAGCGAGCAAACGCCCCTGGGCCGTCCAATCCCATTACGATCATCCCGGCTGGTACATTATCTGGCGTTATCTGGTTGACCCGACGTGTTCTCTTGAACCGAATCGCCCGGTAATCGTCTGGAGAGTGGATGTTGTTTATGTCGAGAAGGGCGATTGGAAATACGAAGGAAGCAAGGCCGGGTCCGGCGGCGGCGGCCGGACACACACCTTTGGCCTGCGAAAACCGGCTACGAAACTACGCGGCAAGGCGGTGTATCAGCGCAGCGATGTGAAAATCTCCAGCGGAAAAGCGGTACCGAAAAACGGAGAATAGCATCCTTGCTATCTCTGCTAAATCAGTTTCAGTAGTTCGGTGGGGTGTTTGATGAGTATTTTTGCGCCGTTTTGGGTCAGTTCCTCTGCCGGACGGAAGCCCCAGAGTGCGCCGACGGGATGAATCCCGGCTGCGACGGCGGTCTGCATGTCGGTGTTCGTATCGCCGAGGTAGAGGAACTCTGCCGGTTTGAATCCCATTTGTTCTGCGATTTCCAATGTAGTAGCCGGGTCGGGCTTGATTGGTTCGCCGTCGATTGCTCCGCGGACAATCTCAAACGGCGCATCGGCGAGAAAGTGTGCAACCGCTGCGCGTGTCGCGTCGTCGGGCTTATTCGACAGAACGGCCATTGCCAATCCGCGAGCGGCCAGGCTGTTAAGCAGTTCGCCGATTCCGTCGTAGGGGCGGGTTTTGTTCCGCCAGCCGGCGGCGAAGGCGGCGCGGTAATCGACCGTTACGCGGGATATCAGGTTTTCGTCGGCGCGTTTATCTTCAGGCATGGCTCGCAGGACGTAATTGCGTACTCCGTCGCCGACGAAATACTTGTGCTGCTCAACGTCAGGCCGGGGGGGAAGACCGTTGGCGAGAAGGGCTGTATTCATCGCATCGGCCAGGTCGTCGATCGTGTCCAGAAGCGTCCCGTCGAGATCAAATAGAACGGCTTGGTACTTCAACTTTACACCTCGCAGTAAAATGCTTCTCAATTGGAAATGGCAGATAAGATTTTCTCTCTAACGTCATTGGCGAAGGGTTTGAAACCCTTTGGGCACGTCTTCTCAAGAGAGAGTAAGTCCACGTTTTCTGCGACGATTGCGTATTTTTTTGACAGGCCACGCTTACCGTCGAATATGTTAGCTGCAATATCCTTGGGATGCTTTCCTTTGCCTTCTTTGCCATACAGGGATTCCGGGTTTTTATGGTTACCTACACCGCCGGCGTGTTTTATTGCATTACCGTCCGCAATCATCCATGCATCGAATGTTTCAACAGCACAGCCGACGGCACACGGTATCTTGCCGGAAATCGAACACGAATCGCGACCTTCGCGGAGCGGTTGGATTGTTTCCTTTTCCACCCTGCGGTCGCGATCAATAACAATCACGACAGCGTCGAAGTCGTTACGACTGGCCTCGACGATGGCCCATATGGCCTTCTTGGCATATCTGTGCCTGCGTCCGTGGATACGCGGCACGTCTTTGGAATATCGACAGGTGTAGGTGGTTCCGGTCGGTTCTTTCAAAAGCCGATGAACCAGTCGAGGTAGAGCCGGCAATTGATCCGGCGTGAGAGACTGATCCAAGCGATCCCCAAGTTCATGCCTGCCGTCGCCGAATACCAACACTTGCCGGGAATTCACTTCTTCCCCCCGCACTTCTCGACAACCTTCGCATCGTCCAGACCACTCCAAATCTCGCCCGTCATGAAGTGTTTCTTCAAATCTTCGACTTCGGGATGGTCGGATAGTTTAGCGGCGTGGACAGCACCCTCTTTGTTCTTGGCGAAAACCCGAACTTCTTCCGGCTCGACGAGGTCCAGCAGATATGGCGAGTGCGTCGTAAGAATTATTTGCACCCGCTTATTTTCGCTCAATTCTCGAAGCGTGGAGATGATTTCTTTCAAACTCGCGTGATGAACGCCGTTTTCCGGTTCCTCGATCAGAAGAATTTTTGGCGGTTCGAGAGAGTAGGCCAAGGCAATAAACGCCAGCGACAACATGACACCGTCCGAAACACTCTCCGATGATAACTCCTCGCCTCTGACCGTATGGAACCGTAAGCAAAAAGCGTCTTGGTCGTTTTCAATCTTGGTAATTTTAGGTTCCAGTCTTTTATAGTATGGAAACCGGCTGTAGAATTTTTTTTCCAAATCAAAGAAAACTTCTCTGCTTTCCAGGCTGATTTTGGCAAGAAAGGCAGGGAAACCTTCACCGGTTTCCTTCATCTTTGCAGAAATCCTGCTCGGTTTTCTCAAAGCGTTTGGTTCAAATTGGTAATAGGCTGAGCGCCCAATCTCGCTGAAAGCCCACTCAACGTCATTATCTGTCAGCTCAACAAACAGTCTTCCGTCCGCTGCTTCATTTTCGAGACGGTAGAGGAACTTTTCTGGACCCTCGGAATATACCTTAAGAGGACCCTTGCGATTATTGTTTTTTGACTCAGACTCTGGGCAGTTTGCTATTATGACTATCGGGGGTCTGGTCTGATTTCGCCAGAAAGCCTCTTTTCCAAGTTTTGTTCCCAGCTGTTCTTCCAAGAGGGAAGCAGGTATGCGGCTTTCTTCTGAAAAAGCCGTCGCTAGCTGTACCGCTTGCAGGAACGCTGTTTTTCCGCTGTCGTTTGGTCCTACGAGGACGTTGAACTTGCCCAGTTCGATGTCGAAGTCTTTGAAGCACTTGAAGTTTTCGATGTGCATTGACGTTATCATGGTTTATCCCCTTGAAAAAGGGCGGCGGAACCCACCGGCTACGCTGCCCTTATCGTAGGTCTCAATTTTGTTATCGTCAATCTATATTCATCGACATAAGGAACTCGGCGTTGGTTTTGAATTTCGCCAGGCGGGTGATCAGCAGTTCCATTGCCTCGACGGGGTTCATGTCGGCGAGTACCTTTCGGAGTCGATAGACGAGTTTGAGTTCCTGCGGGTCCAGAAGGAGTTCTTCCTTTCTGGTTCCGGAGCGGCTTATGTCGATTGCAGGCCAGACTCGGCGGTCCACCAGTCGGCGGTCGAGGTGCAGTTCGCTGTTACCGGTGCCCTTGAACTCCTCGAAGATCACCTCGTCCATTCGTGAGCCGGTGTCTATCAAGGCCGTGCCGATGACCGTCAGCGATCCGCCCTCCTCGATTTTACGAGCGGCCCCGAAGAATCGCTTGGGTTTCTGTAGGGCGTTGGCGTCCACGCCGCCGGTGAGTATCTTTCCCGAATGCGGCACCTCTGTGTTGTAGGCGCGTGCCAGGCGTGTGATCGAGTCCAGCAGGATCACCACATCCTTGCCGAACTCGACCATTCGGCGGGCCTTTTCGCTGACCATCTCGGCGATCTGCAGGTGACGGGAGGCCGGCTCGTCGAATGTCGATGAGATCACCTCGGCGGTCGTCGCCCGCTCCATCTCGGTAACCTCCTCAGGCCGCTCGTCGATCAGCAGGATGATCACGTAAGCGTCGGGATGATTGGCCGAGATTGCGTTGGCGATCTTCTGAAGCAAAATGGTCTTGCCGGTTCGCGGCGGCGCGACGATCAGCATGCGCTGGCCGAAGCCTATCGGCGTAACCAGGTTGACCACTCGCATGTTGATCTCCTCGGTGGTCGTCTCGAGGAATATGCGCTTTTCCGGATGGTATGGGGTGAGGTCCTCGAAATTGACTTTCTCGGAGAGCCTGTCGGGCGCTTCAAAGTTGACCGCCTCGACTCGCAGCAGCGCGAAGTAGCGCTCGGACTCCTTCGGCGGGCGAATCTGACCGGCTACGATATTTCCCTGTTTGAGTCCGAAACGTCGAATCTGACTCGGCGAAACGTAGATGTCGTCGGGGCTGGGAAGGTAGTTGTAATCCGTGCTGCGGAGGAATCCGAAACCGTCGGGCAGGATTTCCAGCACGCCTTCGCCGTACATCAGCCCATTCTTCTGTATTCGCATCCTCAGGATGTTGAAGACGAGGTCCTGCTTTTTCAGACCGGTATAGTCGGTCAGTCCCTCACTCTTGGCTATTTCGTGCAGTTGAGTAACCGTCATCTTCTGAAGGTCTGTGATGTGCAGTTCACCGCTTTTGACCTTTTCGTACTTTGCGTGCAGTTCCTCATCGAGCGTTTCGGCGACCTGTTCGTCCTGCTCAACCTGCTTAATTTGCTCTTCAGCCGGGGCTTTTTTTGCCTCAGGTTTGCTTTTACCGCTCGCCTTTTTCGTTATGGTTGACTTTGTTGATTCTTTTACCTTTGCCATGATTTTTCTTCCTAAGTGGCTTATATTGATGTTCGAGCCATTTTTTTTGTGTGACAACGTTCGGACGTTACCGAAGGATAATATCGGGATTAGATGCTTTCGCCATGGCTACGGCAGATCTTTGCCGCTATATGACCTGCGTATCCTCGACTTTCGTTCATCTCTTACAAAACTATGCGCACTTTGCCGCAATCCACTTAGTGAAACAGGAGACAACGCCTATTTCACCTGTGTTATCCGATGAAAGACCAAGCGGATCTGCTCGCGTAAGGATGATTCACTGAGGCTGTTGTTAACTACATAATCGGCCTTGTCGGCCTTAATGTCCAGAGGAATTTGTAAATTTTCTCGCCTCTTTAATGTTCGGCGGTCCCAGCCTCTGGATTGTTTGACGCGCTCGGATCGAATGTCCTCCGGTGTTGAGATGAATATGAAAACGTTACACAGTTCGTGCCAATCGGTTTCCAGAAGCAGGGCAGCGTCTATGACGATTGCGGGGATTTCCGGATTGTCCGACATCGCGCCAATCTGTTCAAGCATTCGTCTGCGGATGCGCGGGTGCATTATGGCATTTAGGGCCTGGGTTTCCTGCCTGGATGCGAATGCCGATTCAGCCAGGGCTTTTCGGTTGACATTTCCGGATTCATCGAAGATACCCCGTCCCCAATGCTCTTCCAGTTCGGCTCGGACCTGCGGGTCCTTCAGCAGTTCGTGCCCGATGGCGTCGGCATCGATGCACCCGCACCCAAGCGAAGCCAGTTCTGCCGCCACAGTTGATTTTCCGGACCCTATTCCCCCTAAAAGTCCGATTACTGTTTTGTCTCGTATGTTGTTCATGTTCCGACGGAGATGACGGCGCGAAGACGGGCCTCTTCGTTCCGGACAATGGAGACGGCTTCATCGACGCCCATTCCCGGACGGGCAAGAATCTGATCGGCGCCGAGCGCAACGGCCAGGTGCACCGCATTTCTCGCGCTCAAATCGGTCTCATTGCAACTACCTCCCAGGTAGGCCCCCAGGCCGTGCTTTTTACATTCAAGTATCGCCTCGGCGCTTAGGGTTATGCTGCCGAGGTCGGGCATCTTTATCTGGATCATATCGACGGCTCCCGCCTGGGCGAAGACGCTGACGTCCTCAAGACTGTTGCACCATTCATCGGCAATCAGGACGATTCCGCTGTCGGGTCCGCCGAGCGCTTCTCGCAGACTTACCAGCGTGTCGATCTGCGCCTGCCGGCTGTCCATCTCGACCGGGGATTCAATCTGAAGCGACAGCGGCGAAACGACGCCGGCCAGCCTGCGAAGGTAATCGGTCATCCGTCCCACATCGTGATTAAAAGCCCTGCCGATTGTTCCGTAACAGTCGAAATGAATCACGGGTCGATAGTCTTCTTCGATCTTGTGCTCATCCAGACGGGCGATGATCCACCTGGCATAGTCTAAAAGTCTTTCGCCTTCGGTTCCGAAGTCGTCGGCGACGTTCTTAATAAGGCCGTGGGGAAAAACATCTACACGACGGTAAATAGCCTTATCGACTGCTGCGTAACGGTCCTGGCCGCTCTGGATACCGACGCGGATCAGCAAATCGGAGATTTTCACGCCATATGCGTCGGCGAGAATTTCCGCTTTCGTGCAAGGCTGCGCCACCGCTGCGGCTTCAAGCAGCGCCTGACTGACGGCATAGCGAATGGCAGGGTGCAGTTTTCGCCCGTTCCGTCTGAGCGATTCGACCTGATCCGCCAAGTCGATAAAATCCGCAACGTCTCTGCCGATAAGATACGGTTCGACCAGTTCCTCAAATGCCGTTACGTGTTCCTCGAAGCGAAAGATCGGGTCTCTACCGGCCGAACCGGCGTAAGTAACGCTTGTGCCGTCGCCGAAGACTGCCTGGCTGTTTTCGAGATGAAGGATAACGCAGAGACCCCGACCGACTTCCCGCACATCCTTGAAGCCCGGTGTTTGGGGCCTGCCTCGCACGAGGTAATGGTCCGTCTGCGCCTTTCCCGCGATGAACACTGCCTTGTCGTCGCAGTACCACCCTCCGGTAATCGGGATAATCTGTACCTTCTCGATTTTCATTTGCACTGGTCCGTTTTACGATTCGATTCGGAAGAGGCGTTCGGCGTTTCGGTGATAGATGTTCTCAACCGCCTCATCCGGCAGAGACAGCGACTGCAGGAACTCGTGCAGATCGTCGCTGTAACAGTCCCGTCCAAAAAGCATCCGTTCGTGATATTTGAGCACGAATATCTTACTGAAGTCCAGGTCTCGCCGAAGGGCTGCCTTGGCGGAACCAGCCGACAAGTCCAGAAACAGTTTCGGGTAGTCTTCCATAAGTCGCAGCAGACGCCCGCCTTCAATAATGGGGCCTTCCGGGTAAAGTCCGATCGCCGTATCGGCATCGCCGCTGATTTCGCGCCACAGGCCTGGACCATGCCCGACGAATATCGTATTGGGGCAGGCCTGCATGGCCCGTTCGAGGTTGGCCACCGTTCCGCCATACCATTCAGGACGGTATTTCATTTCCCCTTCCTCTTCATCGGGACGGTAGGGCACGTCGATGTGAAGCACTACCGGTAAGTCCCGTTGGCCCGCCAGGCGAAATAGTTCGATACAGCGAGGATCGTCCAATAACATCCGGCACTTCCACTCCCCGAACGCGCGAATGTCGTACATCCTAATGGCTGCGTCCAGCCACTTGGCGGCGTTCGATTCAAGAGGGTGCGGGGCGTAACCTATAATGAAACGGTCGGGATACCGTCTGGCTGCACAAACGGCGTCGGAAAGCGTCAGGCCGGGATGATTGTTCCTGTTCAACTCGGTGTGAATCGGGTTGAAGGCCTCATCATAGCCGGGATCACCTTCGGTCGGGTGAATACACCATGTCAGCAGCAGCGCTTTGTCGATGCCGTGTTCGTCAAGGTCGGCGACTAGGCCTGCATCGTCTCTGCCGTGCCAGAAAACGTGCTGGTGTGAGTCGATTATGCGCGTTGGAGGAGGCATTTTCGTTATCTCCAATTTGGAATATGGGGTGGTATGTTATTGTATGATGAGCAGATTGCAAGTCTATCCGGTTTGTATTGGTAATCCGGTATTCCGGTAATCCGGTATTCCGGTTATACTGTCGGCAATGCCTGCAAACCTTACACCCGAGTACGAAAAGGCCGAGCAGCGTTACCGTCAGGCTGCTACGGATGCCGATAAACTGGACGCCCTGCGTGAGATGCTGCGCGCCATTCCCAAGCACAAGGGGACCGATCACATGCAGGCCGACATCAAAAGGCGCATCAGTCAGATGCGCAAGGCTGTTGCTAAAAAGAGTTCCAGCAAGGGATTCGACCAGTTTCATGTTCCCAAGAGCGGGGCAGGCCAGGTAGTGCTCGTAGGTCCGCCGAACACCGGAAAGAGCCGTCTCGTCGCAACGACAACCAACGCACCTGTCAAAGTCGCGGAGTATCCCTACTCGACTGCCTTGCCTGCGCCGGGCATGTGGACTTATGAGGATGTGCAGATTCAACTGGTCGATATCCCGCCGATAACGCCCGAACACGTTATGCCGGGACTTATGGGAACGATTAACTTCGCCGACGTAATCGCCGTCGTAATAGACATTTCGTCTGATCCGCTGGAGCAGATCGACATCACATTTTCCGTCCTTACCGGGCGCGGGCTGGAACTGTCGCCCCTGCCATGCAACCGGCTCGATCCGGAAAATCACCGCCAGCGAAGCGCCTTGGTTGTAGCCAACAAGATCGACCTGGTCTCCGCCGGCGATGTCGATGCGCTGCGCGAACTTTATACGGGGCGACTTGAAATCCTTTCGGTTAGCGCCGCGAGCGGCGAGGGGTTGGATGCTTTGGGGCGGCGGCTGTGGGAACTGCTGGCCGTCATCCGAATCTATACAAAGCAGCCGGGCAAACCGGTCGATAAAGACAGACCCTACACGCTTATGACAGGTTCGACCATCAACGACCTTGCCCTCGAAATCCACCGCGACCTGCCGGAAAAAATCAAATTCGCACGCATCTGGGGCAATGGGCGATTCAGCGGGCAACGAGCACACCGAAGTGAAATCCTCCACGATAAGGACATAGTGGAAATACACCAATAAGAAAGGGACTTGGGACGAGGGATTAGGAAGAAACGGACTTGACAAAATAAGCGAAGGAGATGTTCATATGGCTGCACTACCGGAAGTCGTAAGCAAGGGGTGGGACGATCGTAAAGGGCCTGTGATTCTGGCGACCGTTGACGCTGCTGGGACACCCAATGCGATATACGCCTCTTGCGTGAAGAAATTCAGCGAAGAAAAACTGGTTGTCGCCGACAATTTCTTCAGCAAAACCCGCGCGAACATCCAGGCTGGCAGCAGGGCCGCGTTGCTCTTCATCACCAACGAAGGCAAGGCATACCAGGTCAAAGGCGCCATCGAATACCTTACCGATGGCGAGATATTCGACGACATGAAGTCCTGGAACGGCGACCGGCCGGGCGTAGCCGCAGCCGTCGTCAACGTCGAAGAAGTCTTCGCCGGCGCTGAAAAACTGCTGTAGATGTAAGGGTTATACCGAACGCACAAAGTTATTACGCTTGCATTGGGAGCGCCTTACGAGCCGCGACCATGAGG
>JAXHSV010000117.1:0-9320 GCA_034190305.1 Planctomycetota bacterium
AGCAACTCCAGGAGCAACTCAAAGCGGTAGGCGACGCCCCTCGCCAGCGGGACTTATACAAACAACAGGCCACCGAAAACCAATTGCAGATCGGCCGCCTGCAACGTCAAATCAAAGAACTGAAACGCGCTATGGGCGTACCGACATCCCACCCAACCACCGCACCGGTTGCCGGAGATGATTAACAGGACAATATGCTAAAAGCCCAGGGGCTCCGAACGGGCTCGGAACCCCTGGGCTATTCCCACTTTTTGAATTCGATGTGGTCAAGCGACCTTACGGATCCTTCCAGTGCTTCTCACGTTTGTAGATCTGTTTCCGGTCGTCGTGCGATTCTGTCGAGACGTCCGGGCCGTCGTGGTGGTCCTTCTTGTCCCGCCGGTGGATCTGTTTCCGGCTGTCGTGCGATTCTGTCGAGACCTTTGTACCGTTGTCGTGGTCCCTCCTGTCCGGCTGACAGACCTGCTGGTTGTCTTGGACCTGTTCCGCCTTGCTGAAGTTGTGTGTCTGGACTTCTTGCTCCTGCTTCTTGTGGTTGCATTGGGCATTGCCGATTCTCCTTGTATTTGGGGACTCTGGGGTCCCTGTAACTGTGCCCGATACAAATTCTTTACTGAACCGCACATCGGTCCTGTATTGTGCGTTCTTTACTTATAAAACAATTAACTTCGGGCTTGAAGGCTTCCCGGCGCTTCTCTGCTATTTTCATAGTTGGTGTGACATTCAGTAAGACGGGAATTGACGAACCGGATGCGCGGGCGTTATTAAGGGTCTTATGCGAGTCGTAGTTACCGGACAGGTTGGTATAGACAAAAAGGCCTTCCTCGAGCGGGCTGTTGCCGCAGCCGGGCGTGCAGGCTGTGATGTTACGCTCTGCAATGTCGGCGAGCGGATGTATGCCGAGGCCCCGGACGTCCCGGCTGGGAAAATCCTCGACCTTCCACTGAGCCGCCTGAATACGCTCCGCCGAAGCGTCTTTAAGGACATCCTCGCCGCCGGAGCAGGCGAAAAAAACATAATCGTCAACACCCACGCCACCTTCCGCTGGCGCCACGGACTATTCTACGCCTTCGATTACGACCTGATGGGCGAACTGGCTGCCGACCTGTATATAACACTCGTCGATAATATCGACCGCGTCCATGCTCGTTTGCTCCGCGACGGGCACACCAACCATACACTCAAAGACCTGATGGTCTGGCGGGAAGAGGAGATCCTGGCCACCGAACTGCTCAGCCAGATCGTTGGCGGGCACGGGTGCTTTTACATTCTCTCTCGTGGGCCTGACGACGCGGACGACGCCGGACCGGCAGAGATGCTGGCGAGGCTCATCGCTAACCGAAAGTGGAAAAAGACGTATATCAGTTTCCCGATGACCAACATCGACGAGGCCGAAACAGTCACGCGTATCCGGCAGTTCCGCACGGAGATGAAGCGCTACTTTATCTGTTTCGACCCCGGCGACCTGGAGGAAAAATA
The DNA here is from genome assembly GCA_034190305.1 of Planctomycetota bacterium. Taxonomy (GTDB): domain Bacteria; phylum Planctomycetota; class Phycisphaerae; order SM23-33; family SM23-33; genus JAUWNJ01. The sequence continues at coordinate 1,480 of JAXHSV010000117.1, forward strand.
TCTTTGTGGCCTGGCGCTGGCGGCCGCCGAGGCGGGCGACCGCTTCGTTCCGCTGATTGTGGACGGAAGGCGGATAAGTATCGAGACAATCGAACTGCTGGCGATCCTGCCGGACATAGACGGGCAGATATACGCACGCGACTTCAAACTCATCGACCAGTCCGACATGATAATCTCGCTTATCCCCGCCGTCCCTGTCGGCGACGGATCATCCACCCGACCGGGCATATCCTCCGGCGTCGAGCGCGAACTCCAGCACGCGCACGAAGCCGCCAAAGATGTCTTCGTTATCTGGACTGCTGATGCGGACCCTTCGCCATTCATCACCGAAACCGCCACGCGCGTCTTCCGTTCAGTCGGCGAGGCGGTCGTATTCTTCGCCGAAAACAACTTCATACCCAACAACCCGCTCGGACGATTGCTCGGGTGAAACAGGTGAGCAGGCAGACAGGTGACGAATCTTGATTTCGGATCATGAAACAGGAAAAAGCGAAGGCTGGGAAGATGCGAGTTTCACTCTGCGATCGACAATTTCACAGTAATCGCGATTAATTTCAAAGGCGATGAAATGTCGTCCGTTTCTGGCACATGCTTCCGCCGTTGTACCGGAACCGGCGAATGGGTCCAAAACGACGCCGCCGGGCGGACAACTTGCTTTAACCATGCGCTCGACGATCTCCAACGGTTTTTGTGTTGGGTGGTCTTCTCTCTCAGCATGTTGGGCGTGCAGGCGGGAAACCGACCAGACGTCCTTAGGATTGTAGCCTATCTCCAACCATTTTTTTCCGACGAATATGGAACGGGAACGAGCCTTCTTTGTTTCGGGATCATAGGGAATGCGCACAGCATCGAGGTCGAAATAATACTCCGGGGTTTTGGCAAAGAAACCTATGGTGTCGTGGACAGACGAAAACCTCCTTGTACTTCCCCCCATGCTTGGAACACGGCGATCCCAAATAATCTCATTGAGCATTATCAACCGTGATTTCAAAAACACAAAAATTTCAGGGCTGTACCGCCAAGTCAGAAAAATATACAGGCTCCCGGTGTCTTTGAGTTTGGGAATTGCGGCTTCAATCCAAGTCTCGGACCACACCAGATAGTCTGACGGAGACAATTTATCCGAATCGTTTCCGTAATCCTTACCCAAACAGTACGGAGGGTCCGCAACAATCAGGTCTATGCTGTTGTCAGGTATCAAAGTAAAACCGTCAATGGCGTCCACACACTGTGTAGTATCAAGCAGGTTTTCCATGTTCATTGCAATTACTCCAAGACAATGCTCTTGGAATTTTCCCGCAAGAGGCGCAAAAACTCCCTTCGCGACCGAGAAACCGGGTCGTGTTTATAGAATGCTTGTATTTTATCATTTCGCGGGTTCACGTAAATCGGAAGGAATTGCGGCGAAAACACGTGGATATAATCCAGCATAAACGAAATCGTTATGTTCCGGAAAATCACTCCAAAGCAGGCGTATATTAACCGGTAATTCTTGTTAACCTTGTACTGCATATACAGTTTTTCTACCGCGGCGATGTCATTCTTGTTATCTCTAGTCTCGGAGTTCGTGATCTTGACATTTACATAATACTTATGCTCTCCCTTTGTAATCATGCAATCATGCAAGCAAGTGTCGGGCATGTCGATATCAACGTCATCAAGCCCCAGATCCCTGGCGTTGTATTTCGCCTGCTGTGTTATGACCTGCTCGACAATCCAACTTACCGAGCGGGTGTGCGGCTTATGCCCATAGGGCAGAACCTTTTTGTCCGTGATATTGAACGAAGGAATAATTTTCACCGTTTCGAGAAAAACCGATCTGACATCATCTAACTCGGTCTTTATGATTTGGATTTCATTTGGCATCTACCACGTGTCTCATTCTGTGGTTACGGAAATCGGTTCCGTTAGTGTCCAGATTTTTTCGCAAATTTGACATTGGATAGTCCTTGCGCCGGCACTTTCGGCGTTTCTTGTGCGGAGCCCGGAGGGTGGAGCACAAGCAACGCATCGCTCATGGGGCATTAGACAGAAATGTCGTTGTGATGCCAACCCTCTGTTGGTGGGGGATCGCATCGATGTATATTGGAAATCTTCGCAAAATCCTTGACACGGGGGAAAGGAAAGACATAATAAGGTGCTTTTTCCCTTTTGGGACTTTTGGTAACGGAAAGAACAGATGAAAACATATATGGCGAAACCCGGCGAGGTCGCTGCCAAGTGGCACCTCATCGATGCTGAGGATAAGACACTGGGTCGGCTTGCGACAAAGGTCGCTACGATCCTAATGGGCAAGCACCGCCCGGAGTACACGCCGCACGTGGATACGGGCGACTTCGTAATCATCATAAACGCCGAGAAGGTCCGCATGACCGGAAATAAGTGGTCCGCTAAGCAGTACGATTGGTACACCGGCTACCCCGGCGGGTATAAGTCCTTGTCGGCGGAGAAGATGCGAGAAAAGCACCCGCATAAAATCGTCTTCGAAGCCGTCCGGCGAATGCTCCCCAAGAACCGCCTGGGAAAACAGATGTTGACGAAATTGAAGGTCTATGCCGGACCCGAACATCCGCACCAGGCCCAGAAGCCGGTGAAACTCGAATTGTAATCGCAAACGGCGCGAATTGACACGAATTCGCGCGAATGGAAAAAGGTACAGATTTATGACGGAAGAAGCACCAGTCAACGACAATGTCGAAACGCCTGCCGAACCGGTTACCACCGAAGCACCGGTCTCCGGTTCACCGAAAACATATATATGGGGCACGGGCCGGCGCAAAAAGGCCATTGCCCGTGTCCGAATTCGCTCCGGTTCGGGAAAGGTGCTTATCAACAAGAGGCCTGTTGATGAATATTTCAAATCCGACCGTGATCGCCGGGCGGCGGTAAGCCCCCTCAATACTGTTCAGATGACAAGCAGCTACGATGTCTGGGCCAATGTTAACGGCGGCGGGCCCACAGGACAGGCCGACGCCGTTATGCTTGGACTGGCAAGGGCGCTGACGAAGGCCGCACCGGAAACCACCGAGTCGCTGCGTGAAAAAGGCCTGCTGACAAGAGACGCCCGTATGAAAGAACGTAAAAAATACGGTCAGAAGGGCGCACGAAAACGCTTCCAGTTCTCAAAACGGTAAAAAAATCGTCAACCAGAGAATCAAGAAGCCCCGGCGCCTTTACGAGGCGTCGGGGTTTCTTTTATTATGAAGGCACCAGGCACGAGGGACCAGGCGCCAGGTAAAATGGACCAAAGACAAACAGCAGAAGATAGTAGTAAAAGATGAACGAGATACGAAGTTGCCGGGATTCAATAACGTGGCAGAAGGCTATGGCGCTGGTAAAACGTCTGTACGGAGCAACTGGGTTATTTCCAAAGGAGGAAATATTCGGGTTAACACAACAGATTCGCAGGGCAGCGGTATCGGTCCCATCCAACATCGCTGAAGGCTACGGCCGCGGAAGCCTTCGTGATTATATAAGGTTCCTTTTGACCGCACGAGGCAGTCTGTATGAAGTGGAAACACAAATACTGCTTGCAAAAGAACTGGAGTACCTGACGGAAAAGCAGACAAGCTCACTTATGCAGGATACTGGTGAGTGTTCCAAAGTGCTCAACGGACTGATTGTGAGCCTGAAGAAGAAAAAATGATTTTATCAAACAGGTCTGATATGAGTATAAGACAGCACGTTTACGTGAGTTGTTGTACACCTGGTTCCCGGTGCCTGGTCCCTGGTGCCTTTCCTTCAGGAGTAAAAGATGTCTGATAATGTAGAGAAAATCCGCGTCGCTCTGATCGGCGGAAGCGGATACGCCGGTTTCGAAGCAATTCGCCTTCTTCGCCGGCATCCGCAGGCCGAACTGATCGGCATTTTCGGACCCGCAGATGAAGTCGGGCCGATTACCGATTTTTACCCCCTTTTGGGAAAAACGGTTGAAATGCAGCAGGATTTGTACGACGTCTCTAAGATCGCCGGACGGGCAGACCTGGCGATGCTGGCTGTACCGCACAAAATCGCGATGAGTTACGTCCCCGCCCTGCGCGATGCCAGCGTCCGCGTTATCGACTGGTCTGCCGATTATCGGCTCAAAGACGCAGCCGAGTACGAAAAATGGTACTGTCCGCACACCGATGCGAGACGGCTCGCAAAGTCAGTCTATGGCCTGCCGGAGTATTACGCCGGAAAAATCGCTTCTGCCGGCCTCGTCGCAAACCCAGGCTGTTACCCGACTTGCGCGGTGCTGCCGATTGCACCGATACTTAAGGCCGGGCTTATCGAACCGTCCGGCATCGTCGTCAACGCCGTCACCGGCATTAGCGGGGCCGGGCGAACGCCGTCACCGGCCTACCACTTCCCGCACCGTAACGAAAACTTCGAGCCGTACGCACCCGGCGTCCATCGACACATGCCGGAAATGGAACAGGTGCTGACGGACATCACAGGCACATCGGTAAAGATCATGTTCGTCCCGCACGTGTGCCCGATGGACCGGGGCATGCTCTGCACCATCTACGCAAAACCGGCCGGCAAGGTCTCTGCCGAAAAATTGACGGAAGTCCTGCAGGACTCTTACGCCGACGCACCCTTCGTCCGCGTTCGCACCGATGTCCTGCCGGCTACAAAGTACGTCTCCACGACCAACTTCTGCGACATAGCCTCCCGCGTGGAAAAAGAGACCGTGATTCTTATATCGGCCCTCGACAACCTGCTTAAAGGCGCTTCAGGACAGGCTGTTCAGAATATGAATATCATGTTCGGCCTGGATGAAACCACGGGATTGTATTAATCATTGAGATAAAGATTGCGCCACAGAGGCACAGAGAGACAGAGGAGAAAAAGAATTGACTTTTATTTTCTCTGTTCCTCTGTGTCTCTGTGTCGTAACTCTGTTTTTTCAGGAGCATAGACAATGGGCCAATCTCGACACATAACGCTTCCCGAAGGTTTCATCGCAGCCGGTGTTCATTGCGGTATTAAGACCTCAGGTAGTGAAGACCTTGCCGTAATCGCCTCCAAATCCCAAGCCTCCGCTGCTTTATTAACCACATCCAACCAGGTCGTCGGCGCTCCGGTCCTCCGCTGCCGACAGGTCCTGCCGAGAGGTTACGGAAAGATTCGCGGAATTGTCATAAACTCCGGCATGGCAAATGTTTGCACCGGGCAGCGAGGCGCCGCCGACGCTGAAGCGATGACAGTCCTGACCGCCCGGCTGATCGGCGCCAAACCCGACGAGATACTCGTTGCATCCACCGGTGTCATTGGGCATCGCTTGCCCATGCCGAAGATTCGCCGCGGCATCACTGCCGCATGCAGGAACCTCAGCCGGGGCGACGATGGAGCCGTCCTTCGTGCTATTATGACTACCGACACGAAGGAAAAATCCGCCGTCGTTCAAACTCGCATAGGCAGCGAGAAGGTAACACTCGCCGGTATCGTCAAGGGCGCCGGTATGATCGCTCCATCTCTTGCGACGATGATCAGCATCATCACCACCGACGCGAAAATTGCACCTTCTCTTCTCTGGCGGACATTAAAAGCCGTTGCGGCTGAAACCTTCAACGCCGTTACGGTGGATTCCGACCAGTCCACATCGGATACCATCGTTACGCTTGCGTCAGGACTGGCTGGGACGAAAATCCAATCCGGTTCGTCTGCTCATCGCAAATTCGCCGGCGCGCTCGTTGAGGTCTGTCGGAAACTGGCTGTCGCCATGGCCCGCGACGGTGAGGGCGCGACCAAACTGATTCAGATAACCGTCAAATCCGCAGCCACAAAAGCCGATGCTGTCGCCGCCTCCAAATCGGTCGCCAACTCACCGCTGGTTAAATGCGCCGTCCACGGAGCGGATCCGAACTGGGGAAGAATCGTCATGGCCGTAGGAAATAGCACCGCCAATGTGGACCCGGCAAAGATTTCTGTAACTATAGGCGACATTAAGACATACGCCAACGGCCTGCCTAGAAACTTCTCCCACCGCGCCGTGCGCGAACACCTCAAAGGCGACACCGTTTTCATTGAAGTGTCTCTCGGCATGGGACGGGAAAAATTCACAGCCTATACATGCGACCTCTCCGGCGCGTACGTCAAAATAAACGCCGATTACCACACATGATATATTCTCAATAAATCTATATTTCATCATACATACAGCAGGACGTGAGATTGCGTAAAGTATTTTGTGTATGTTCCGAAAACGGACAAACGCAGGTTTTCGCAAAATCGGTCGAAGAGCGGACATTACAGCCCAGCCATGGCTATGGCTGGGCTGAGTCTTGCGTTATAACTTGTTCGTCATTTCTGATGCCGCCGCAAACTTACACAAAATATCTTACTCAACCGGACGGGGAGAAACTCTGGACAATTCGTCTAAGTATCGTTACAGTTTTGTCATATGAGTGATATTATCGCAATCATCGGTGACGGTGCAATGGCGATTGTGTGCGCGGGGATACTTGCCGGAAAGGGCTTGGCCGTCAGTCTTTGGAGCGCCTTCGAGCAGAACGCCGAGACGATGCGACGCACAGGCCGGAACGAGCGTTTCCTTCCCGGCGCCCAACTACCGGATGGGATGAAGATCACGACAGACCCAGCAGAGGCTTTCTCCGACGCATTGATTGCAGTCTCTGCTGTACCGGCCCAATATACTCGCACTGTATGGGAGCGCCTCAAGCAGCACTATCCAAACGATCTGCCGATATGTTCTGTTACCAAGGGTATCGAAAACAAAACTCTGCTCCGCCCCTCGCAGATACTAGCAGACGTCCTGACAGGTTCGCCCAATAACCCCTTGCCTGTAGTTGCTCTTTCCGGCCCCAGCATAGCAGCCGAACTTGTGGAAAATCTACCCGCTACCGTCGTATCGGCATCGGCGGATGAGAAACTCGCACAAAAGGTCCAGAAACTATTTACGACCGATTTTTTTCGCATCTATACCAATACGGACATCGTAGGCGTTGAAGTAGCCGCTGCTACAAAAAATGTCATTGCAATCGCTGCCGGTGTGCTCGACGGCCTGCGGGCGGGCGATAACGCAAAGGCAGCTCTGTTGACGAGAGGATTGGTGGAGATAACCCGCCTGGGCATTGCGGCAGGAGGGCGAAGGGAAACTTTCTCAGGCCTGGCGGGGCTTGGAGACCTGGTAACAACCTGCATAAGCCCACATGGCAGAAACAGATCCTTTGGAGAGGCTGTCGGAAAAGGCGCAAAGCCTGAACAGGTACTGGCTGGGACCCATAGTGTCGTCGAGGGCGTCGCAACGACACAAAGCGTTCTGGAACTGGCTAAGCAGAAAAATGTGGAAATGCCCATAACACAGGCAGTACACGAGGTTATCTTCGAAGACCAACCTCCTCAGCAGGCAATCCTTGACCTTATGTCCAGGCCTTTAAAAGCAGAGGATTAACCCCGCAGCAAAATTGTTCCACGTGGAACATCTGAAAAACGGCGCCCAAGTCCTTGTCATTTTCCGGATATAACTTTGTCAACCTTAAATCTATCAACATGGTTATGCGACACAGAGACGCAGAGAGACAGAGGGTAAAAAAGGAAAAAGATATGATTTTTTCTCTGTTCCTCTGAGATTTTGTGTCTAATAAATATAATGCCCGGTATTGCTCCTGGATTTAGGCTCTGTCTGAAAACTATTTCAGTACGTGTTTAGCCTGGAACGGTCGATCATTTTAGCCGCGGAGCGGTGTTCGTTTTTAGCCCAGGGTGCCGCCGAAGGCAAGCCCTGGGTTGCAATGGCGAAACAGAAATCAGCCCCATCGGGGCGCTCGTGGGTATCGGAGACTTCACGAACGCCCCATCCGGGGCTTGAAATTATGTGCGCCCTTGAATCCCCA
>JAXHSV010000118.1:0-9317 GCA_034190305.1 Planctomycetota bacterium
ACAGGCGACGAATGGCGAGAGGGCGACTTCAACGGCAGCGGCAGCGTTAACGATTCGGACCTGAACCTCCTGTTGAGCAATTGGACCTACCCTCCGTCGGCGTCGGCGGTCCCCGAACCGGCGACACTTCTTCTGTTAGTTTCGGCCGGGACTGTACTGCTCAGACGCAGGCGAAAATTATAACAACGTTCCGTCCGTCGATGGCGTTGGTCCTTTCATGCCGTGGCAAGGCGTCCTATAATTCCGCCATAGATGGCGATAATAGCAGGAATAGACGAAGCAGGTTTGGGTCCGATACTGGGGCCTTTGGTGGTATCGACGAGTATTTTTCGCGTTCCGAACCACGCCATTGATAAATGTTTCTGGTCGATGCTGGCAGGGGCGGTTGTACGGAAGGGTTTCGCCCGCTCACCCGCCCTTCCGGTGGCGGATTCAAAGGCGATGTACGTCCGCACTTCCGGAATGGTGCACATTGAACGAGGCGTGCTGGGAATGCTTGCACAGTTGGGCCCCCCGCCGATTTCGCTGTTGGAACTCCTTCATCGTCTCGCACCGTCGGCAGCCGATCAGATGCAAGGGTATCAGTGGTATGCACACGTCGATCCTCCCCTGCCCCGGCAAGCCGGCGCTGATGACCTGTCGCTCCGGGCCCGCGGCGTAACCGAAGCGATGACTCGCAGCGGAATCACGCTCGAAGCGATGCGGGTCGAGCCTGTCTTCGTCGGGCAATTCAACCACCTGATCAGCACCACGCGCAACAAGGCTGTGGCTTCGTTCGGAATAACCGCCCGCCTGCTGGCCTACGTCTTTCATACTTATGCCGGCGCCGCTGAACCGACCCGTATCGTCATTGACAGGCAGGGCGGACGCATCCGCTACATCAGACCTTTGCAGCGGATATTTGACGGCGCAGATATAAAAATTATCGAAGAATCAGAGCGGCAAAGCGTTTACTTGCTTCGAAAAGGCAATCGCAATGCGGAAATCCGATTCTGCACCGGCGCCGAAGACGATTCCATGCCTGTCGCCCTGGCCAGCATGGTCAGCAAGTACCTCCGCGAACTGTTCATGGAACTGCTGAATAAATGGTGGGCCCGCCGCATAGCCGATCTGAAACCCACTGCCGGCTACTACACCGACGGCAAACGATTCCTGAATGACATTGGCGATGCGATTACCGCTGAGGGTATCGACAGGTCGCTACTGGTGAGATGCCGATAGCGGTCGGCATCCTATTACTATTCGTGAGAATACTTGACCGGCGCGAAATAGATGGTTATGTTTGAGATAGTTCGACAATAGAAAGCATTAGCCATGACGATACAGAACTGGTCCGATAACATTATTGTTGCAGAACTGGTTGACGACCCGCAGTTCACCGATGAGATGGTCTCGTTGACGGATATAGTGAAGCAGAATTGCGTCAACGTGGTGATAAACCTCTCGGCGGTAAGCCATATGAATTCCTCGAACCTTTCGGCGCTTCTGCGTCTGCGGAAACGGGTGCTCGCCGGTAAAAACAGGATAATCCTTTGCGGCATAGACACCCGGGTTCGCACCGTTTTCAGCATTACGGGGCTGGACAAGGTTTTCGAGTTTGCCGACGATACGGCGACAGCCTTGGCGAGCATTCAGATAGCAGCCAAACCCGACAATGCCGATTAAGGCCCAGCCAACCAGACCTTACTTTACAGCATTAGAACTGTTCCGACCGACGAACTCATGGTGGTGCTGAACGCCAAACCTGACAAGGGGCAAGAACATGAGTAAAAATGCATTCGCAAATATGAGATTGTTTCCGCTGCTGTTAGCCTGTCTTATCTCCGTGTTATTCCCGACCTTATCCTCGGCAGGAGAAAGCAAAGGGCTTATCGCCTGCTGGAAGTTTGATGAAGGCAAGGGCGACAGGCTCCTCGATGATTCCGGCTACGGAAACCACGGGACAATCCACGGCGCTACGTGGACAAAAGGCATAGTCGGAGGAGGTTTGCTCTTCGACGGTGTGGACGACTATGTAAAAGTCCCCAAGTCCGCCAGCCTGAACAGCATCGACAAGGAAATCACACTGATGTGCTGGATAAAGACCCCTATGACCGGCAGACATTCCATAATTGAGAGATGGCCCTGCGGTATGGACGCGCGGCAGCGGTGCCTGGAACTGGATGTGGATTCTGAAGAGAAAGCTGTGCATTTCGCACTCTCTCCGACGGGAATGCCAGGAACGTGGCACAAATTTCCCCAGATCATACCTGCGGACAACTGGGTGCACATCGCCGCGACTTTCGACGGCAAGGCCATGAGGATTTATGTTAACGGCCGAAGACAATACATGGTACTCCGACCCGAAGATTGACGGTTTCTACGAGTGGCTTTACGGCGCGGCTTTCAGCCCGTTTTACAGGATGATAAGTTTCGGCGATACAGGACCGAACAGGGCCTACGACCCGTTCGATCCGGGCGTCCATAAATTCTCAATACAGGCCTTCGCCAATCTCGCATGGTGCGCAAATGGAAGGATGCCATCCGGAAGCCTGTTCCATTACGCCCTTATGGACAAGCCGCTTCCCAAACCTAAAAAGCCGCTCAGTCGAATCTGGCCCGACGGGTGCGCCGCCTTCTGGGAGGACAATCCATCCGACCGATCGCTTATGGGCGTGCTGTGGAACTGCAAAAATACACGCCACGGCGGTGACGGCCACTCACACAAGGAAGTCAACGCCATTCACCTGTGCGCCTATGGCGAACACATCCTGCGCAATTCCGGATATGTCGGATGGGGCAACGGCCCACTCGGCTTTTCGTGGGATTACGTCCACAACAATGCCGTTTCGGCCAACACCGTTCTAATCGACGACAAGGACCATTCTGAAAAGAAAGGCGGCGGCATCGTCGCGGGTTTTACAACCCCGCAATTCGACTACGCCTGCGGGGACTCAAAAGACGCCCTGCCGAACGGAAAACATCAGCGAAACTTCTGTTTCGTGCATCCGCAGGACGGACGAGTCGGATACTGGGTGCTGTTCGACGAGGTGAAGTCCGACAAACCCTCAAGCAAGGTCAACGTCGTGCTGCATCCCAATTCGGACGATTGCACGCCCTTGGCCGACAAACTCGAATATAAATGGAAAATCGGACCCGAAAAGCAGACATACAGCGGACATGATGTCTTTGTAAATATTTTTCTCGCCACATCCCCTGCTTCTGTAACAGTCAAGCCCGGACTGCTCGCCAATATGGGCGGCGAGAAGAACTGTTTCGTCGGAAAGTATCTCAATTCGACATACGAGACCGACGATGAAGGCGGGCGGAACATCGTTACGGTGCTCTTCCCGCACGACGCTACTCACCCCAAGGCCAAAATGACAAGGATTACCGGCAGCGGATTTTCCGGCGCGAAAATCGACCTCGGCAACTCCGTAACAGATTTAGCAATCGAATCGGACGTAAAAAAGGCGGTTAAATATGATGGAGTTTCTTTCGTGGGCATAGCGGCCTTGTGCCGTCTCAAAGACGACAGCAACGCCTTCTATTTCGTGCGAAAGGGAAGGTCCTTTGATAATGGAGCCAAGTCGCGCCGAGGCTTTGAGTCCGATGTGGACGTAAGCGTGTACGTGAAGGACAAGCAGGGCAGGATTATTTCTCCCGGCGCGGAAGTTACCTTTTTCTATCCCGACGTCACCGGCGTGCTCCTGGACGGCAAGGCGGTGCCGATCCTCGCTTCAGACGATGGATGGATCAGGGTCAAGGTAACACAAGGAACCCATTGTCTCAAATTCACAGCGACCAAATAGCGCAGGCAACCCCGGAGTTTTCGCTTGCAAAGGCGAATTTGCGTCGATATAATCCGCTGCAATCGAACCAGGAAATATAAGAGCATCTGACATAATAGGGCACAGAGGACGCAGAGATTAGAAAAATAAAGAGGAATTTTTTTGATTCTATTCACCCTCTGCGCTCTCTGCGTCTCTGTGGCCTGTTTCTGTTGGAATCTCTAAAAACAAGAAAGGAACCGTGATAACAGTATGATTAAAGTCAGGGCCAGAGGTAACGAATCGGTCCAGCAGATGCTTCGCCGGTTCAAGAAGATGTGCGAAAAGGAAGGTCTCATCAGGGACATCAAGCGCAACAGTTACTATGAGAAGCCTTCGGAGCAACGTCGGCGGCGTATCCGCAGAAACGCCAAGCGGCCACTGATGGAGAGGTAGCATTGCCCCATATATCAAGCCGCACACGCCCGCCTGTGGCGGGGTTTCGCCCTATTTCCGAATATTCGATTTCGGAGGAATGGGGGTATTCGATGTGTTATCTCATCTTTGTTCCCCCGTTTTCAATCCAATGTTAGGAAATTATTCAATAACTGGTGAAGGAGTGCTGTCGTGATTGAAAAAATCAATTCAACTCGTTGGCTTAGACTTCTGCCGATACTGGCGGCGGGTCTGGTGCTTCTGACGCTGGTCGGGCCTGCCCATGCACAGACGCAGGAGATTAGCGAAGTAACGGCGGAGGAATCGTCCGCGGGAAGTCTGATGGACTTTTCGCACTTTCATCCGATCCTCCTGTGGTGGATTGCGCCGATCGGCTCTATCATCGCCCTTCTTTTCGCCTGGATATTCTTTCGCCAGGTCAAGGCAGCCAACGAAGGCGATGAGAAGATGAAGGAAATCGCCGCCCACGTAACGCAGGGCGCTTACGCATACCTCAAACGACAGTACAAAGTGGTAGCCATATTCTTTATCGTGGTTTCCGCCATTTTGTTCTTCATGGGCAGGATCGGCGCACAGCATCAGATAGTATTTGTCGCGTTCCTTACCGGCGGGTTCTTCAGCGGCCTGTGCGGGTTCCTCGGTATGAAGACCGCTACGATGGCGTCGAACCGCACCGCCCAGGGCGCAAAGGAAGGTCTCAATCGAGGCCTGACCGTCGCCTTTAGGGCGGGGGCTGTGATGGGGCTGGTCGTCGTCGGCTTCGGGTTGCTGGATATTGCAATGTGGTTCCTGCTGCTTACCCGGTTCGCGCCCTGGTTGTACGGCGCGATGGGATGGGGGCACTTTGAAATGAGCCTGGTTGAAGTAACCGTCGTAATGCTGACGTTCGGGATGGGCGCATCAAGCCAGGCATTGTTCGCTCGCGTCGGAGGCGGAATCTTTACGAAGGCAGCCGACGTCGGGGCCGACCTGGTCGGCAAGGTCGAAGCCGGTATTCCTGAAGATGACCCGCGAAACCCCGCCACGATCGCCGACAACGTCGGTGATAACGTCGGCGACGTCGCCGGTATGGGTGCGGACCTGTACGAAAGTTACTGCGGTTCGATACTGGCGACCGCCGCTCTGGGCGTAGCCGCCGCCTCCGTGCTGGGACTCGCGTCAGCCGACCAGGTTCGCCTGCTGGCGCTCCCGATGGTCCTGGCCGGTATCGGGATAATTCTGTCGGTCATCGGAATCTACATGGTCCGCACCAAAGAAGGCGCCTCGATGAAACAACTCATGAGCGCACTGGGACGGGGCGTAAACGGTTCGAGTTCCCTTATAGCCCTGGCCTCCCTGGGTGCCTGCTATATCCTGCTGGGCGGAATTGACGATGTATCCTGGTTGGGCATCTGGGGTTCGATCATATCGGGGCTTGTAGCCGGTATCATCATCGGAAAGGCCACCGAGTATTACACAAGTTACGACTACCGCCCCACCCGCAGCATCGCAGAACAGGCAGAGACAGGACCCGCCACCGTTATTATTTCCGGCGTGGCTGAAGGAATGAAAAGCACATGGGCGTCGCTGGCGACCATTATCGTCGCCATTATCACAGCCTACGCCTTTGCCGGCGGGTTCGAGAACATGTCGCTCGGTCTCTATGGCGTGGGAATCGCGGCAGTCGGTATGCTCGCGACTCTCGGCATCACGCTGGCGACCGACGCCTATGGCCCCATCGCCGATAACGCCGGCGGTAACGCTGAAATGACTCACCAGCCTCCGGAGGTCCGAAAACGCACAGACGCGCTGGACTCGCTGGGAAACACCACAGCCGCCACCGGCAAAGGTTTCGCCATAGGTTCAGCCGCCCTGACTGCACTTGCGCTTCTGGCCGCCTACGTTGAAGAAGTCCGCGTCGGGCTTAACCGCGAAGCAATGACAGCCATCACCGCCAAGGCGCCCGAAGCCAAAACCGACGCCAAAGCCGGTATCGGGCAACTGTACTATATGGGTCATCAAAAGTTCGCCATGAAAACAAAAGAAGGCGTCCGACAGGATTGCTTCAGTGCGTTCATGGCGATGTCGAAAGTACACAAAAGCATTAAGGTTGGACCGGTCTCAAATACAGTGCTTTCATCCGTCGAGGAAGATAACGTTTTTCGCGTCGCAGGCACGCAGCTGGTTTCCGCGCGTAAGGCTTCGCTTCGCCAGTTTATGGCCTTTTATGACGTTACGCTGATGAACCCGAAGGTGCTTTGTGGGATTTTTGCGGGCGTGTTGTTGGTGTTCCTGTTCAGTGCGATGACAATGAAGGCTGTTGGAAAGGCAGCCGGCGACATGGTCAAGGAGGTTCGCAGGCAGTTCCGCGAGATCAAAGGCATCATGGACGGTTCAGGCCAGCCGGACTACGCGCGTTGCGTGGCCATATCGACGGCTGGGGCGCAGAAGGCGATGATTATCCCGTCGCTTCTGGCGCTGGTGGTGCCGGTAAGCGTCGGGTTGTTGCTGGACGTCTCCGGCGTGCTGGGCCTGCTGGCGGGCGGGCTTACCTGCGGATTCGCAATGGCGATATTCATGGCCAATGCCGGCGGCGCGTGGGATAATGCCAAGAAATACATCGAAAGCGGTGAAATGGGCGGAAAAGGCTCAGACCACCACAAGGCCACCGTTACCGGCGACACCGTAGGCGACCCGTTCAAGGATACCTCCGGACCAAGCCTGAACATACTGATAAAACTGATGAGCATGGTATCGGTCGTATTCGCCGGGCTGATCGTCAAGTTTGCCCCGCAGATTGCCGAGTGGCTGCACATTCAGTAAAAACCGGAATACCGGGAGACCGGAATACCGGATTACCGTAAAACCAAGGCGGGGCCTTCAATCGCAGCGAAGCGGAGCTTGTGGGTGCTCTGACCGAAAGACCAACTTGATTCAATGGTAAAAAAGCGGGTCAGGAAGATAACGGCACGACAGTTGGCGGTCCAGTCAGCCCGCATCGCACACGACCGCCATGGTGAAAACATTGTCGTGCTGGACCTTCGCGGCATCAGTCCGGTGGCCGACTATTTCGTAATCTTCACCGGCACGTCGGACCGACAGATGTCAGCCGTCGCCGACGAAATCGCCGACGCCGCCGCAAAGGCCGGGCATAAACCGTTCCACGTCGCCGGACGCGAATCGGGACAATGGCTCCTGCTGGATTTCTTCGATGTCGTCGTGCACATCTTCGACGAAGTGCACCGGCGGTATTACGACCTTGAACTGATCTGGGGCGATGCGCCTCGCATTCGATGGAAGAAACAAAAACAGAAATAATCCACGAATTGCACGAATTGCACGAATAAATAAAAAGAAAAAAAATTCGTTGAATTCGTGTAATTCGTGGACAATTTCTTTTTCTTTTACTTTCTTAATGCGTGGACTTATGAATATTCGTCGAGAACTTGAGCGCCGGTTGTCGGCTGCATTGAGCAAAACCGCCGGGGTCGAGGGCCTCCCTGCAATCGTCGCACCGTCGGCCAGGCCCCGGTTCGGCGACTACCAGGCCAACGGCGTCATGAGCGCTGCAAAGCGGCTCAAAATTAATCCGCGCGAACTGGCGGATAAAGTCATCGCCACCGTCGATTTATCCGACCTGGCAGAGAATCTCGAAGCCGCCGGACCCGGATTCATCAACATCACGCTTAAAGACGAATTGCTCCAAAAGCAACTCGCTGAAAGTCTTACCGACGAGCATCTCGGTGTACCGAAAGCAGACCCATCGCAAAGAATCGTCGTCGATTACTCGGCCCCCAACCTCGCCAAGGAGATGCACGTCGGACACCTGCGAAGCACAATCATCGGCGACGCCCTCGTCCGGACACTCGACTTCCTGGGGCATACCGTCATCCGACAAAATCACGTCGGAGACTGGGGTACACAATTTGGAATGCTCATCGCTTATCACGAGGATGGAGTACAAACAATCCCGGATCGAGTTATCACCAAGACAACAGAAACCGTTACTGTTGATGGTGATAAGCATCGGATTACCGAAGAGGTCACGCGACGTCCGCATATTGTTTCATTCCACGTTGCAGATATGGAGGAGTTCTACCGAAGTGCAAAAGTAAAATTCGACACAGACGCCGGTTTTGCTGATAAGTCCCGGAAAATGGTTGCCAGACTGCAAGGCGGCGACTCGGCAATCAAGCAGAAATGGTGTCTGTGCCGTGATGAATCACTAAGGCATTGCCAGCAAGTCTATGATCGCCTTGGTGTTCTGCTGACTTCCGAAGATGTTCGCGGCGAGTCGGCTTATAACGACGATCTGCCTGAAGTTGTGAGGGTATTGAAAGACAAGGAGTTGCTGACTGAATCCGAAGGCGCGCAGTGCGTTTTTCTGGATGAATTCAGGAACAAGGACAACGAGCCGCTGCCTGTAATCGTTCAAAAATCAGACGGCGGGTATCTCTACTCCACGACGGACCTGGCCGCCGTTCGATACCGCGTCGGCGAACTGAAGGCAGAGCGGATTCTTTATGTAACCGACTCCCGTCAGGCGCTGCATTTTAAGCAGATATTCGCCGTAGCGCGGAAGGCCGGTTTCGCTCCTGAAAACGTCTCTTTGGAGCATATCCCGTTCGGAACGATGATGGGTTCCGACAACAGGCCTTTCAAAACGCGCGAAGGCGGGACAGTCAAATTGACGGACCTGCTGGACATCGCCGAACGGCAAGCCCTCGGCCTCGTTAATAGCAAAAACCCCGACCTGCCGGATGAGCAGAAACGCGAAATCGCACGAATTGTAGGCATCGGAGCCGTCAAGTACGCCGACCTGTCGCATAACCGCACCAGCGATTACGTCTTCAGTTTCGATAAAATGCTCTCGCTGGACGGTAACACTGCCCCATACATGCAATACGCCTACGCCCGCATCCGAAGCATCTTCCGGAAAGGAAATGAGTCCACGAATTTCACGAATTACACGAATATTTTAATAACAGACCCTTCCGAGCGTGCCCTGGCGTTGAAACTGCTGCAATTTGCCGAGACGGTCGAAGCCGTCGCTGCCGAATCGCTGCCGCACCTGCTTTGCGGGTATCTTTACGACCTGGCCGGAGTGTTCACGGCCTTTTACGAGTCCTGCCC
>JAXHSV010000119.1:0-9271 GCA_034190305.1 Planctomycetota bacterium
GGATCTTTTCTTCGGAGACAACACAATGCAAACCGACCCAAAAAGCATTTTGATCATTGATAACGAGCCGCAGGCGTGTCTCTTAATCGCGGATGTACTATCCCAACACGGTTTCGACTGCCACTGCGTCGCGGACCCCGAGGAGGCCAGGGAGATTATCAAGACAGATTGCTATGATTTAATAATCACCGACATTTCCATGCCCAAAGTCAGCGGCTTGGAATTGCTAATCCTTGCTAAGCAGCATGCCCCAAAGTGTAAAGTGATTCTAACAACGGGGCTTTCCAGTCGTGAATACCTGGCGCAGGCGCTGATCCTCGGCGCCTACGATTACTTTGAGAAACCGTTCAACATGGACGAACTCGTCGAGACGGTTTGCAAAGCAACCAGCGGCGAAGACGCCCCTCCGCATCTTCCTATACGAGCCGCCGAAGCGATGGAACTCGGCAGGCAGTCAAAACGAATCGTGCTGGATAGCGTCAGAGCTCTTGCCCGGGCGGTGGAAGCCAAGGACCCATACACTCGGCGACACAGCGAAAACGTCACGCACTACGCCACGAGCCTGGCCGAGTCTCTCGGTGCAACCGAGGAGATGGAGGAATCCGTTCGCGTAGCCGCGCTACTTCATGACATCGGGAAAATCGGCGTCCCGGACCACATCCTGATAAAGCCCGGTAATCTCACCGACGACGAGTTCGAGTACATCCGTCGGCATCCCTCCCTGGGAGCGGACATCCTCTCCAACATCACCCTGTTCGGACAAGAGGCGCTTCTGGTCAGACATCATCACGAAAACTGGGACGGAAGCGGTTATCCGGACGGACTTACGGGCGAAGAAATCCCCTGGGGGGCGAGGATCATCAACACCTCGGATTCAATTGACGCGATGCTCATGAAGCGGACGTACAAGGATTGCTTTACGGTTGATAAGATGCTGGATGAACTGGCGAAGTGCTCGGGAACGCAGTTCGACCCTCAGATCGCCGAGGCGACAATCCGGTGGTGCCGGAACAATCAGAACCAGTTAATCATGCCAAACAAATCAATCAAAACGCCGAAATAGTCGTCAACAATGTCCGAAGCAGACCCACGCCAGGGTCAATCATATACGCATCTTTTCATAGTTAAAACCATTTCCGAACTCGTATGAAAGAAATTCCCGGGACATCGTAACTTTCCGTATGTGACGCCCGTGACGCTTCCTGTCAGGAAAATGGAGGGTACATAAAGGTTTTGGTGGAAAGTATTCCGAAGGTGGTGTGTTTGGTAGCACGGGCGTCTCGCCCGTGCAGGCAAAAAAGGCACGACCGAGACGGTCGTGCTACCAAGTTCCGCTAAAACCTTTATGCACCCGAAAATGGATGTACTGTTGCTAATTTCCTGAAAAAAATGCTACACTTCCATTCGGTTATTTTTTGTTTCCCTTTTGGTTCATTATTTGAAGATGACGGAAAAACGCTACAAACATCTCTACGGTCCGGTGCCGTCGCGCCGCCTTGGGCGGAGTCTGGGCGTGGACCTGGTGCCGTTCAAGGTCTGCTCGTTCGACTGTATCTATTGCCAATTGGGAAGAACGACCATGCATACTGCCCGGCGCGACGTCTATGCGCCGACGGATGAGATACTGGACGAACTGGCTGACAAACTGGACTCCGGGCTGACCTGCGATTACATAACTCTGGCCGGCTCCGGCGAACCGACGCTGCATAAAGACATGGGGCGAATCGTCTTGGCGATAAAGTCCATGACGGACATCCCGCTGGCGCTACTTACCAACGGTTCGCTTCTGTCGGACCCGGAAGTTCGCTCCGCCCTCTCGCAGGTCGATCTGGTCGTGCCGTCGCTGGACGCAGGCGATTTTGAGACCTTCGAGAAAGTCAATCGCCCCTGTCCGGAGATTACGTTTCAATCATTGGTTGCCGGCCTGAAGGCGTTCCGACAGGAATATCCGGGTGAGATACGCCTGGAAGTTTTTCTCGTCGCCGGAATCAACGACAGCGAATCCCAGGTTCAAAAGATTAAGGCGATTATCGACGAAATAGGTTTCGACCATATCGAGATTAATACTGCTACGCGTCCGCCGGTGGAGGAATACGTGCGTGCGGTGGATGCCGAAAGACTTGATCGCCTTTGCAAAATCCTGGGCCCGAACGCCACTGTGATCGCCGCACACACCTTACTGTCCGAACGGGCCGGAGCGGTCAGCCGGGACGATATTCTCGCAATGCTGGCCCGCAGACCCTGCACCATTGAAGAATTAGCCGAAGGACTGAATTGTCATCGCTGGGAGGTTGCCAAATTGGTCGGGCAACTCACCGAAGAAGGCAAAATCATCCCCGAACGCCGAAATGACAAGGATTACTATCAGATCAAGGAAAAAACTCAACCTTGAAAGCCTTTAGCAGGAAAATTGAACCGAACGCCGAGGAATTCCTTGCCAATCTTCGCCGAGAAGGTACGCCGCGGCGCGTCCACAACATGGAACTGTTCCTGGACAATGAGGTTCAGGAGACTATCTGCCGCAGGTTCGACCTGACGGCAGGGATCAGCGAAGACGACCCCTACTTCGCGGAAAAACGTCAGATTGCCATACAGCGGTTCCTCGGATACGACTACGTTTTCGCTAATTTCGAATTCGACATGCCCCTGTCTCTAATCTCCGTTACAGACACTGCCGAACTGACGCGCCAAGGCGGGCGAACGTTCCAAAACGAGCATCATGGGCCGATTATGTCATGGGAGGATTTTGAGAAATATCCCTGGCCCGACATAGCGACGGTCTCAGACCGCTCGTTTGTATGGTACGAGAAGAACCTCCCCGACGACATGTGTCTGGTTCCCAACACCCGCGCGCATTTCGCCGAGTTCCTCACCTGGCTGATGGGCTACGAGACGCTGTGCTTCGCCCTGTACGACAATCGCGACCTGGTGGCGGCAATTGTGGAGAAAATCCTTGAGATTGCCCGGGGTGTGACGGCAAGGCTGCTTCAGTTCGACTGTGTTCGGGCCGTCTGGGGCAGCGACGACATGGGCTTCAAGACGGCCACGCTGATTTCGCCTGCCGATTTGCGCGAGTTCGTCCTTCCCGGGCACAAGGCCATCGTCGAGATGGCCCACCCCACCTGGCCGGGCGGCTGTACCTGCTTCACTCCTGCGGCAATATCCGTGAAATCATGCCCGACCTGCTGGACGACGTGAAAATCGACGCTAAGCACAGTTTCGAAGACACCATCGAACTTGTAACCGACGCCAAGGCCGACTACGGTAATCGAGTGCCCCTTTTGGGTGGAATAGACGTAGATTTTCTTTGCCGTTCCGATGAGCGGGAAATTCGAAAGCGCGTCCGCGAAACGCTCGATGTGTGTATGCCGGGTGGAGGTTATTGCCTCGGAACGGGTAATTCTGTTGCTAACTATATCCCTGTGGACAACTACCTTATCATGCTCGACGAGGGACGACGTTACGCCAATTAAGCAAATTGCCGGAACCTGTACGCCAAGCCTACAGTTTTTCGATGACCGGCAATTCGCCGACGAGTGGCGCGACATAGTTGCGAAATTGTTCGGTGATTCCGTTACCGGCTTCGTTGATGTACTCTTTCGGAAGGGATTTGGTGTTTCGCGCGACGTCTTGCAGTTCCGCGCGGAAGCACTCGATGCCGTAGTTGTCGCCGTCGCCCGTCCGCCTGAACGCCACCGAACCACTTGGCTGGTCCGCTGCTGCGTATTCCCCCGCCGTTCGGCCGGCGAGTCGCGCTTCGGAACGGTCCACCGGAGAAACGGAATTCGGGAAACTCCGCTGCAAGTAACCGAACGTATCGGCGCGGACACGTAGTTTCCTGTTTCCGAACCTGGCTGCAACTTCGTTCTTGGCGAAGTTGGCGATGCAGTCGCCCAACATGCCGCTGCCGGAGAGTTGCAGGTTTCCGTGTCCGTCGCGTTCAACTTCTGCGCCGTGGGCCATTTTCACCAGTTGCTCGTTCCATCCCACGCCGTTTTCATCCACGATACCCTCGGAGACAACCACCAGGCACCGTCCCAGCCGCCCATAGACTTCCGCTACGTCATCGACAAACTGCTCTTCGGAAACAGGCGATTCCGGCACATAGATCAGGTGCGGCGCGTCGTCTTCGTCGCGGCGGGCGAGCATACTGGCTGCCGTCAACCAACCGGCGTTCCGACCCATGATCACGTCAACCTTTATGCCGGGCAGCGATGCGTTGTCCAGTCCGTCGCCCATGACGGCGTGTGTAACAAACCTTGCAGCCGAACCGTAACCCGGACAGTGATCGGTTACAAGCAGATCGTTGTCGATGGTCTTGGGAATGTGGAAAACGCGAAGTTCGTAACCGGCCTCATCGGCCATTTCGTTTACGATCCTGGCGGTGTCGGCTGAATCGTTCCCGCCGATATAAAAGAAGAGTCGCACGTCGTTTTCGGCGAAGGCGTCGAAAATTTTTCGACAATATTCCTCGTCGGGCTTGTCGCGTGTAGAGCCGAGCGCTGCGCAGGGCGTATCGGCTATCCGGGCAAGCAGGTCGGCGCCCAGGTTGTTCAGTTCGACGAAGTTTCCCTCGATAATTCCCCGTACGCCGAAGCGTGCGCCGAAAAGGCGGTCTATTTCGCCGTACTCGGCAACTGTTTCGATGACCCCGACCAGCGACTGGTTGATCACTGCGGTGGGTCCTCCGGATTGACCAACGACTGCATTGTTTTTCGTAGTTTTACCCATGCACATTTCTTTCCATTGCCGAACCGGAAAGCATCTCCCGTTCGATAAACGCCGTGTTATATCGTCCTTTCTGAAAAGCCTGATGATTAAGAATGTCTCGACAAAGCGAGACCGTGGTCCGGGTCGGATAGATGAAGAACTCATCCAGCGCCCTTCGCATTTTACTGACGGCTTCGTCCCGGTTGCGACCGTGCACTATTAACTTTCCGATGAGGCTGTCATAATTGGAAGGTATTTCGTAACCCTGATAGACGTGACTGTCCCACCTGACACCGAACCCGCCGGGCGAGCTGAACGCCTCTATTCGCCCCGGTGACGGTCTGAAACCGTTGGCGGGGTCTTCGGCATTGATACGACATTCAATCGAATGCCCGTCGATGGATATGTCGCGCTGTCGCATATCGAGCGGTTCACCCGTTGCAAGTTTCAATTGCCACTTGAGGAGGTCCTGCCCCGTTACCATTTCAGTAACCGGATGCTCAACCTGAATGCGCGTGTTAACCTCGAGGAAATAAAATTCGTGATTTTTCTCGTCGAGCATAAACTCGAC
This sequence comes from Planctomycetota bacterium, assembly GCA_034190305.1. Classification (GTDB taxonomy): domain Bacteria; phylum Planctomycetota; class Phycisphaerae; order SM23-33; family SM23-33; genus JAUWNJ01. The sequence goes on from JAXHSV010000119.1 coordinate 5,282, forward strand.
TGTTCCCACGTTGTGATAATCAGCCGCTTTTGCCATGCGGACTGCGGCTTCGCAGATTTCTTCACGCATCCGCGCGTCTATGTTCGGTGCGGGTGTTTCCTCAATAACCTTCTGCTGACGGCGCTGGAGTGAACACTCCCGCTCGTAGAGGTGGATGATGTTACCGTCCATGTCACCGAGAATCTGCACCTCAATGTGGCGGAAATTCTCAACGCACTTTTCCATGTAGAGTCGCCCGTCTTTGAAACTGATCTCCGCTTCCCTCTGCGCCTGTTTGAAGAGCGATTTAAGTGTGGCCTGATTGTGCGCGAATCTGATTCCGCGTCCACCGCCCCCCGCCGCCGCCTTCAGCACCACCGGATAACCTATCTTTTCTGCAACGGTGACAGCATCCTCAGCAGAGTTCACAACCCCGTTGCTGTCCGGCGCTGTCGGCACACGAGCGGACCGCGCCAAAGCCTTGGCGCGAATTTTGTCGCCCAGCAGCCGCATAGTCTCGACGCTTGGACCGATGAATTCAATTTTGCAACTCCGACAGACCTCGGCGAAATGCGAATTTTCGGCCAGGAAGCCATATCCGGGGTGTATTGCCTGCACGTCGGCAAGTTCGGCGGCGGCAATAATCCGTGGGATATTCAGGTAACTGTCTATCACCGGAGCCGGACCTATACAAATGCGATCATCGGCCAGACGCAGATAACCGGCGTCGCGGTCGGTTTCACTGAATATGGCTACCGTCTCAATACCAAGTTCCTTGCAGGCGCGAATAATCCGCAGTGCAATCTCGCCGCGATTGGCTATCAAAATCCGTGAAAACATTCTTGCTTTCTTCCTCAAAGCCCCCTTGAGGTCAGGAAGGCTTTATTTTGAACAGCACCTGTCCGTATTCCACCGGTTGGGCGTTCTTGACGCATATCTCGCTAATCGTACCGGCGCAATCAGCCTTGATCTCGTTCATTACCTTCATGGCCTCGATGAGGCAGACGACAGTATCTTTGCCCACGCCGGACCCGATACTGACGTATGGCTCCGAATCAGGACCTTCGGCGGAATAATAAGTTCCCACCATGGGGCTTTTAATTTCGACGATGTTTTCCTCCACAGCGGCGGGTTCGACTTTTTCTGCCTGCCCAGCCACAGGCGCAACAGGGGCAGGCGCCGCAACAACGACAGGTTCATAACCGGCCCCCCGCTTCAGTTTGACTTTGTTTTCACCGTCGCTGACATCAAGTTCAGCCAGATCGTTATCAACCATCAACCGAACCAGTTCCTTGATTCTATCGATATCCATGACAAGTCCTTCTCTCTCTTTTCCGCCGGAAAGCCTCTATTGCAACACCATGCTTTCCATACGGCGGCTCAGCGTGCTGATTCTTTCCGCCCCGCCGTCGGCGACCACCACATCGTCCTCGATACGAACGCCACCGACGCCGGGCAGATATATTCCCGGCTCGACGGTAACCACCATTCCGGGCCGGAGGGTCTTTTTGACCTTCCGCCCCAGGCGCGGTAATTCGTGGACATCGAGTCCTATACCATGCCCCAGCCCGTGCGCAAATTCATCACCGTATCCGGCAGCGGTGATTACGTCCCTGGCCGCCGCATCGACCGATGCGCACTTGACGCCGGGGCTAATTGCCTCGATGCCCGCGGAGAGACCCTGAAGCACAACTTTATAAATCCGCGCGATTCGAGGCGGGATTCTACCGATAAAAACCACTCGCGTCAAGTCGGAGCAGTATCCGTTCACCACCGCGCCCCAATCGATCAGGACGGCGTCGCCTTGACGGATTCTCCTGCCGCCCGAACGATAGTGCGGCAAAGCCGAGTGTGCGCCTGCCGCCACGATAGTCTCAAACGACGCGCCCGATGCACCCGCCCGCCTCATAAGGTATTCCAACTCTGCCGCTATCTGACTTTCCGTCCGGGCGACGAAATTTCGCGCCCCTCCGGAAATCAAACCCCGAAAGGCCTTCTCCGCCACACGAACAGACTTGCGAATCGCAGCCAACTCGCCGGCGTCCTTGACCTGCCGAAGCGAATCTGTCTCGTCGGTGAAGGTTTTTATCCGAACGCGCTTCAAGGCAGAATCCATTTGCGCCTTAAACGACACCGTTACGGAATCGCCCTCAATACCGAGCCGGCGGACATCTCCGGCCGATAAAACATCGGTAATCGCATCGATCATCCCGCCCTTGCGAACAACCGCCCTGATGTGCGGACATTCGATCCGGGCCTGCTCGGCGAATCGCCCGTCAGTCAACAACCTTACCCATCGCTTCCCGAAAAGCAGGTAACTGTCCTCTCCGGTGAACCCGCTGCAATAGCGCACGTTGTGCGGGCTGGTCAGAAGCATCGCATCAACCCGACCGATCCGCATCATCTTCCGCACGGCTGAAATACGACGGGTAAATATCTTTCGATTATCCATACACAACACCGTATCGCACCGGGGGCGTACAGGCAAGGTTACTGACTGGTCAATTCGTCGAATACATGGTAAAAGGAAGGCGTGAGCGACACAGGCCCAAACGACAAATTCGCCGAACTGGACGAATCCGTCCGGGAAAAACTCAACCGCTGCCGGGAAATACTTCGGAAACTTCAGCGGGTAATCGTCGCTTTCAGCGGCGGGACCGACAGCTCGATGCTTCTGGCGATGGCGGCAGAGACGCTCGGGACGGAAAACGTCCTTGCGGTAATGGCGGTATCGACCATTTTCCCCCAACGCGAACGGACCACTGCCGGGCAAATCGCCGACTTACTCGGTGTGGAACTGAAGGAATTTGAAACGCCCCAACTGGCCGATGCGAATTTCACAGCCAATCCGACCGACCGATGTTACTATTGCAAAGCAATGCTGCTGGGGCGGTTGAAAAAACTGGCCGACGAGGGCGGTTTTTCTGCCGTCATCACCGGCTCGAACGCCGACGATGAGAATGATTACCGTCCGGGCCGGCGGGCGGAGCAGCAGTTGGGCGTCCGCTGTCCGCTCGCCGAATCAGGCCTGACCAAATCCGACATCCGCTCTGCCTCAAGAGCGATGGGCCTGCCGAACTGGGACAGACCTGCCTTCGCATGTCTGGCGACTCGCATCCCCTATGGTCGGGAGATAACAGCCGAAAAACTCTCGCGCATCGACCAGTCCGAGGAAGTCCTGCTATCGCTGGATTTCCCTCAATGCCGGGTGCGCGACCACGACACAATTGCCCGCATTGAAGTGCCTGCCGACCTTATTGAACGGGCTGTTGCACTGCGCGAAAGCATCGCAGGTCCGCTCAAGGCGCTTGGGTACACTTACGTTGCGCTGGACCTTGAAGGCTTTCGCAGCGGCTCGATGAACGAGGGAATTCGCGATAACGCTGAATAATGGCTCGGAGGCGGTACTCCCCTGCTCTTTCAATCCTTCACTGAACAGTTCGACGATTTAGAGTTTGGGGATCGCTCAGCGATTCAGTTACTAGGGGATTTTGAAACCAATACGCCCGAAACACCGCAATCGATAACCTATGATGCGGGGGATTCGTATTGGTATTTCGATCGTGAGATTCCGCTTCTGCGCGTGGCGGGTTCGCTCGTTTTGAGTCTGGAAGACGGCTTAACATCGGAAGATGTTTTGGTTCCGCTGACGTATGAGGGCGGTATTCTTTCCGATTACGACATTATCAGTGATTTCGGCCCGGGCATCTTCAAAGTGGAGGCAAAGCAGGACATCGCCGAAAGTATCTCCCAAAGTTCCACTGAGACGTTGAAAGACAATCTGGCAGGCGCAGCCGGTATTAATTGGGTTGCGCCCCTGTTCGTAAATTCTGAATCAGGCTACTTCCAGTTTGCAGCCGACGAGGTTATCATTAAACTCGCAAACGGCGCCGGCGTGGAGGATGTACTCGATTCGGATGTGGTCTCCTAGGAGAGGCTGGGCGGGACGGCTGACCAGTTTGTCCTGAAACTGGATGTAGCCGGCGAGGATGTTCTCGCCGCTGCTGTCAG